>NZ_JBWBEW010000012.1:0-161660 GCF_056148915.1 Microvirga sp. jy35
TTCTCCTACCTGACCAAGCCCGTGGCCGACAACATGGCCAAAGCCTTCCGCGAGGAGTAGCCGCCACAAAAAACACCAGAACTCAAGAACTCCAGATACCCTTTCTGGCTTGAGGCGTTCGCACGTCCTGGCAGTCGGTCTGCCGCGGTTCGAGGAGGAAAATTCATGACGGGCAGGGGCAAAGTTCGTCGAGGACCGTGCCACTTCCGATAACAGCTGGAGGCGCCATTTTAGGGAGCGTCAAGGGTCAGCCGAGTGCCGATTCAGCTTTCCTTGTGCGAACCCACGCTTTCGGCGGCCCCATTCCTCATCAACGTTGAACCCTCTCAGAAGCTTGGACCAGCACTCGAGAGAGTTTCACTTGGGAACTGTCCGGGCAATTGATGGATCTCGGACATACTTACTGACCGATAAAGGCGGATGCCAGGATCGTCGTTGCGTAGGCCGATATCACAAAGAATGGGCCGAGCACGGAAGCCGACACAAGCAGGACAAGCGAGTTCTTGAGGATACGCATCGTGAGACTCCTTTACCTTGGAGCCTCAACCTTAGGAGCGATAGGGTTAACTGCAGGCTAACCTTGGCAGACGAAACGATGATCCTGGAAGAACCCCCGCACATCGTGAAATCAGTCTCACATGCGAGGGTCCGAACGCTCTCAGTCGCAGCGGCGAACACGCCGCGTCACGGAGCCACCCCAGCGGTCCTGTTCGACAATAGTGACGTTGCGGCATGATTCTTCATAGGCACCATAGCGCCGCTCATCGCGTCGGGCGTCACGCCGGCCCTGCTCGTATGCACGCTCACGTTCGGCGTCCCGGCGCTGACGCCACCGCTCGCGCCGCTCGTATTCCTCCTGCTGAGGATCGCGAACGCCGATCTGGGGGCGGCCATCGGGGCCGATGCCGAACTGGATGGACGGCTGAGCCATCGAGGGCGTGCCGATAAAAAGACCGGAGCCAATGGCGGCAACAGTCAAAAGAGCAAATTTTCTCATGGGCTTGATCCCTTCAGATAGTCGCGATGCAACGTCTGATGATCGGGGCGGTTCCAGCCCATGGCCCTGTCGCGGCACCTTGCCTCATAACTCGGAGACTTCTCAGGTTGTGCCCCTGGATGGCTTTACTCCCACAAAACTGCTGATCCTCTGGTAAAGGCTCATGCTCGGATCGAGCCGGGCGCAGCACCTCTTTCGATGATCTAGGCTTTGACGCGCTCACGGGGGAGATGCCGGATCGGCAGGTCAGGGGACTTCAATCGGCCTTCTGCGCCGGGCGTTGGACCTGCATGCAGCAGCTGCTCTCCCGCGGTGAGGCATTCCTGTCGGATGATCGGCCGGTATGACTTGCCCGGCGGGTCAATCGTTATCTGGCGGCCGGAAATGGGATCGAAAACGGTCATGAAGTTCGCTCTTGCCGAGGCGGCGAGATCTCGCCGCCTGCAGGAGAGAAACGGCTTCATCCATATTCCGTTCGGGGGGATGATCGTGCGGTGTGCGCTCCAGCACCAGAACCGGCAAGACGGTTCTGCGTCAGGGCCTTCGGCGTGCGATGATCCAGACCGCATGGACGATGCCCGGGATGTAGCCCAGGATCGTCAGCAGAATGTTGAGCCAGAACTGACCGCCCAGGCCCACGGTGAAGAACACGCCAACGGGCGGCAGAAGAATGGCGAGGATGATGCGAAGCAGGTTTCCCATGGTCTCAGGTCATTGTGCTCAGGTCTTGATGGAGATTATGAGTGGAACGGGATCGCGGTCCTCCTGTTCCACCCCGCGTCATGCAATCGTGACGCCGCCGTCCACCACCACGGTCTGGCCGGTCATGAAGCTTGCGGCCGACGACGCCAGGAAGGCCGCCACCGGGCCGATCTCGTCGGGCGTGCCGATCCGGCGCAGGGGCGTCTGGCTGTTGCGCTGCTCCAGGGCCTGCGGATCTTCCCACAAGGCGCGGGCGAAATCAGTCTTGACCAGGCCCGGGGCGATGCAGTTGATGCGCACGTTTTGCGGCCCCCATTCCACCGCGAGATTGCGGGCGAGCGCGAAGTCCGCAGCCTTCGAGATGCCGTAGCCGCCGATCACGCCCGTACCGCGCAGGCCTGCGATCGAGGAGACGATCACGACCGCTCCGCCGCCCCGCTCTGCCATCTCCGGGATGACGAGATTGCAGAGCCAGAGATTGCTCTTCACGTTGGCGCCCATGATCTTGTCGAAGGCCTCGTCGCTCAAGGAGCTCATGGGGCCGTAGACTGGATTGACGGCGGCGTTGCAGACCAAGATGTCGACCGGCCCGAGCCGCTCTCGCGTCTGAGCGACGAGCGCTTCGACTTCCAGTTTGCGCGAGATGTTGCAGGGGATGGCCATGGCCTCTCCGCCCCTCTCGCGGATGCCCTCGACCACAGGCTCGCACGCCTCGATCTTGCGGCTCGACACCACCACCCTGGCTCCGAGCGACGCCATGGTTTCCGCGATGGAGCGGCCGATGCCGCGGCTCGATCCGGTGACGATGGCCACCTTTCCGGAGAGGTCGAACGGGTTGGTCATGCGGCAGGCCCTGCATTGTGCGGCTTGTCGGCCGGCTTGTACTTGGCGAGTTCGATCTTCGCGACGGTCTCGCGGTGAACTTCGTCGGGGCCATCCGCGAGGCGCAGCACGCGGGCGCGGGCATAGGCGTAAGCCAAGTGGAAATCCTGAGACACCCCGCCGCCGCCGCAAACCTGGATCGCCCGGTCCACGACCTTCTGCGCCACGTTCGGCGCCACCACCTTGATCATGGCGATCTCGGCGCGGGCCGCCTTGTTGCCGACCTCGTCCATCATGCGGGCGGCCTGGAGCGTCAGCAGGCGGGCCTGGTCGATCTCCATGCGCGACTCGGCGATCCAGTGGCGGGTCACGCCGTGATCGGCCACGTGTCTGCCAAAGGTGCTGCGCGACAGGGCGCGCTTGCACATGGTCTCCAGCGCGCGCTCGGCGAGGCCGATGGAACGCATGCAGTGGTGAATGCGGCCAGGGCCCAGGCGGCCTTGCGCAATCTCGAAGCCGCGCCCTTCGCCGAGCAGGATGCTGGAGGCCGGCACGCGCACGTTTTCGAACACAACCTCCGCATGGCCGTGCGGCGCGTCATCGTAGCCGAAGACCGTGAGCGGACGGACCACTGTCACGCCGGGCGCGTCCATCGGCACCAGGATCATCGATTGCTGCTGGTGCTTGGGCGCATCCGGGTTCGTCTTGCCCATGACGATGGCGATCTTGCAGCGCGGATCCATGGCCCCGGAGGTCCACCACTTGCGCCCGTTGATCACGTATTCGTCGCCTTCGCGGCGGATCTCGGTGCGAATGTTGGTGGCATCCGACGAGGCCACCTCCGGCTCGGTCATGGCGAAGCACGAGCGGATCTCGCCGTCCATCAGGGGCTTGAGCCAGCGCTGCTTATGCTCCTCGGAGGCATAGAGAATGAGCGTCTCCATGTTGCCGGTATCGGGCGCGGAGCAGTTGAACGGCTCGGCTCCGATCGGCGAGCGCCCCATGATCTCGCACACCATGGCGTATTCGAGGTTCGTCAGGGAATCCGGATAGTGGCGCTTGGGCAGGAACAGGTTCCACAGCCCTTGAGCTTTGGCGCGCGCCTTCAGATCCTCCATCACCGGCGCCACGCCCCAGCGGCTGGGCATAGCGTTGAGCTGCTGCTCGAAGATCTCTTCGGCCGGATAGACATGTGCCTCCATGAATTCCGTGACGCGGTGGCGCAAGTCCTCGGCCCGTGGGCTTATGGGAAACAGCATTGGTTCCTCCTATCAGGCCGCGATCAGACCACCGGTTTCGGCGAGCTTGGACAGATGGTGGTCGGCATCGCCGAACAAGGTGTCGATCATCGTCACGCGCTTGAAGAGATGGCCGACCTTGTATTCCATGGTCATGCCGACGCCCCCATGCAGCTGGACCGCCTGCTGCCCGACGAAGCGGCCCGAGCGGCCGATCTGCACCTTCGCGGCCGAGATCGCCTTGCGGCGCTCCTCCGCATTCTGCTCCTGCGCCATCATGGCGGCTAACATTGCCATGCTGCGCCCCTGCTCGACGGCAATGAACATCTCGGAGGAGCGGTGCTGCAGCACCTGGAACGATCCGATGGTGGTGTTGAACTGCTTCCGGGTCTTCAGGTAATCGACCGTGAGCTTGAGCATCTCGTCCATGGCGCCGATGGCCTCGGCCGCAAGAGCCGCGATGGCGATGTCGGTCACCTTCTCCACCACGGGCAGAGCGCCTTCCGGGTTGCCGATAACGCTCTCGGCATCGACACGGACGGATTCCAGCGTCACCTCGGCGGCGCGTTGCCCGTCCTGCGTCGGGTAGCCCCGACGGGAAACGCCAGGTGCATTCGCATCGACGAGAAAGAGCCCGATGCCGTCGCGGTCGCGGCGGGAGCCGGCGACGCGGGCCGTCACCAGGAGCCTTTCGGCGCTGTCGCCATGCAGCACGACGCTCTTCTGCCCGTTGAGGATGAAGCTGCCGCCATCGCGCTGCGCAGCGGTCGCGACATCGAAGAGGTCGTAGCGCGACTGCCGCTCCGTGTGGGCGAGGGCGAGACGAAGATCGCCCGATGCGACCTGGGGCAGATGAGCCGACTTCTGCTCCTCGCTGCCGCCGTGGTGCAGCAGGCCGGCGCCGAGGATGACGGTGGCGAGGTAGGGCTCAAGCGCCAGCGAGCGCCCGAAGGCTTCCAAGATGGTCATGGTCTCCACGGGACCGCCGCCGAAGCCGCCATGGGCCTCATCGAAGGGAAGGGCGAGAAGGCCGAGCTCCGCGTAGGCGCTCCAGAGGTCCCTGCTCCAGCCCTCCGGCTCCTTGGCGTAGCGCTGGCGGCTCTCGAAGTCATAGCGGTCCGCCATCAGGCGATCGACGCTGTCCTTCAGCAGGCGCTGTTCTTCGCTGAGATCAAAGTCCATGTCGTGTCTCCTTGTCATTCCCGGCCGCAGCGCAGCGGGGGGAAGGGAATCCATCAATGTCGAGCAGGCGGGTGGATCCCCTTCCCGGTCCTGCGGACCGCCGGGGATGACATTCGTCGTCAGAACCCCAGGATCGCCTTGGCGATGATGTTCTTCTGGATTTCGTTGGAGCCGCCGTAGATCGAGATCTTGCGCCAGTTGAAATAGGTCGGCGCTGCGGTGCTGGCCCAGTCCGGACCGTCGATGGGCTCGTTACGGCCTTCCTCCTCCGGGTGGTAGGGCATGGCGAAGGGGCCGACGACTTCCATCAAAAGCTCGGTGGTGGCCTGTTGAATCTCCGAGCCCTTGATCTTGAGGATCGACGAGGCCGGATCGGGCTTGCCCTTCTCGCGCCGGCTCTCGGCGGCTACCACGCGCAGCTGCGTCATCTCGAGCGCCTTCAGCTCCACCTCGACGGCGGCGAGCTTCTCGCGGAAGCGCGGCACCTCGATCAGCGGCACGTCTCCGATGCGCTCCAGGCTTGCGAGTTCGCGCACCCGCTTCAGGCGCGCCTTCGAGATGCCGATGCGAGCAATGCCCACGCGCTCGTTGCCGAGCAGGAACTTGGCATAATCCCAGCCCTTGTTCTCTTGCCCGACGAGATTCTCGACCGGCACGGGCACGTCGTCGAAGAACACCTCGTTGACCTCGTGCCCGCCGTCGATTGTCTGGATCGGACGCACGGTGATCCCCGGCGTCTTCATGTCGATGAGCAGGAACGAGATGCCCTCCTGCTTCTTCACGGCGGAATCCGTGCGCGCCAGGCAGAAGATCCAGTCCGCGTGCTGGGCCAGCGTCGTCCAGGTCTTCTGGCCGTTGACGATGTAGACATCTCCATCGCGTTTCGCCGTGGTCTTCAGCGAGGCGAGGTCGGAGCCGGCTCCGGGCTCCGAGAAGCCCTGGCACCACCAGTCGTCGAGATTGGCGATGCGCGGCAGGAAGCGGCGCTTCTGCTCCTCGTTGCCGAAGGTATAGATCACCGGGCCGACCATGCTGACGCCGAAGGCAAGCGGTTCGGGGGCGGGCGCCTGCTGCAGCTCGTCGCGAAAGATGTACTGCTTCACCGGGCTCCAGCCGGTGCCGCCCCATTCCACCGGCCAGTGCGGCACCGCCCAGCCCTTGGCATTGAGAATGCGGCTCCAGGTGACGAGGTCGTCCTTGCTTGGATGATAACCCTGGATCATCTTGCGGCGGATGGAGTCGGGCAGGGCGGTGCGGAAGAATTCGCGAACCTCGTCGCGGAAGGCGAGCTCCTCATCGGTGAAGCGCAGATCCATGGGGGTTATCCTCTAGGCCGAGAAACGAAGGGAATGGGGGCGGCTGGTCATGGTGTGGCGTTCTCCGCCTTGCGGCGTTCTGCATCGCGCAGTTCGACCTTCGACAGCTTGCCGACCGAGGTGCGCGGAAGCGCCTCGCGGATTTCGAGAGCCGCCGGCATTTCGTGCTTGCCGACCTTGTCGGCCAGAAACGCCTGCAGCTCTTCCAGGGTGAAACCGGGCGCATCGTTCTTCAGCTTCACGAACACCTTGGCGGCTTCGCCGCGATAGGTGTCCGGAACTCCGATCACGATGGCTTCCTCCACCTGCGGGTGTTCGTAGACCGCCTGCTCGATCACCTGCGGATAGACGTTGAAGCCGCCGGAGATGATCATGTCCTTGCGGCGGTCGACGATGAAGAAATAGCCGTCCTCGTCGTGATAGCCGATGTCGCCGGTGAGGAGTCCGTCCGGTGTGAAGGCCTCGGCCGTCTCCTTCGGCTTGTTCCAGTAGCCGCGGCTGATGTTGAGGCCCCGGACGCGAAGCTCGCCGGTTTCGCGCACGCCGAGCACGCGGCGGGGCTCGTCGAGGGACAAGATGTCGAGCTCGACCCCCGGCATGGGAATGCCGATAGAGCCCGGCTTCGGCGGCCCCTTCAGCGGCAGGTTCGTGCCTGCGGGAGAGGTTTCCGTCATGCCCCAACCGCCGAGGAGACACTGTCCTGTGAGACGATGGAATCGCTCTCCCACCTCAACCGGCAGCGGCGCCCCTCCGGAGCTACAATGGATCATGGAAGAGAAATCGCGGTTCTCAATGCCCGGATAATTGGCCAGTGCGATCCACATGGTGGGAACGCCCGGAAAGGCAGTTGCCCGCTTCACCTCGATGTCCCGCAAGGTGGTCTCGGGGTCGAAGCGTAGGCGCAGCAGGATCTCGTTGCCGTTCCTGATCTGCCGCAGCAGGATCGTGGTCAGCGCGTAGATATGGAACAGCGGCAGGGCGCAGATCACCTTCTGCTCGCCAGGGCGCGTGTTCAACTGCGGGCCGAACCACGCCTCGTACATGGCAACCGCCGCCGTGAGATTGCCATGGGTGAGAATGGCGCCTTTCGGCGTGCCGGTGGTGCCGCCGGTATATTGCAGCAGGGCGATGTCGTCCGGCGCGATCGCGGGCCATTGTCCGGGCAGCGCCGCATCGCGCGTGAAGGCCTCAAAGGTGACGACGTCGGGCCGCTCCGGGATTGGCATCGTGGGCGCCGGGCACGGCCCCCACACTGCATCCTCGCCGACGATCAGCCGGTCCACATGCCCGGCATCCAGAAGTTTGAGCGCCATGGACAGCATGCTCGCGAGATTGGTGGTCACGAGAATGCGCGCGCCGCTGTCGTGCAGCTTGTGCGCCAGCTCTCGTTCGGCATCGAGCGGGCTCAGGTGAGCGAGGCGGATTCCGGCCTTGGCTGCGCCGAAGAAGGCATAAGGATGATAGGGCGTGTTCGGCAGATAGAGCGCGACCGCCCCGGCGGCATCGGCGGGCGAGCGGAGGAGGGCGGCGGCGAACGCATCGGCCTGACGACCGATCTCGGCGTAGCTGATGTGCCTGTCCCGGTACTCGATGGCCGGCCTGTCGCCATAGACCGCCACCGCCTCATCCAAGAGCTGCGGCAGCGTCGTTTGGACGATGGGTGCATCCCAATGAACGCCTGGCGGATAGGAGCGCTCCCAGGGAAAGGCCGTCCGGCTCATGATGCGTCCGCTCCATCCATGGTGACGACGATCTTGCCCATCGCCTTGCGCCGGCTCAAGGCCGCAATGGCCTCGCCGGCCCTGGCGAGGGGCACGCGTTCGGAAATCACCGGCTTGATTTGCCCACCAGCATAGAAATCGAGAAGTTCTCCCAGATTGGCCGCATTGGCATTCGGATCGCGTCTGGCGAAGGCGCCCCAGAACACGCCGACGATCTGGCAGGATTTCAGGAGCGGCAGGTTGAGGGGAATCTTCGGAATCCCGGCCGGGAAGCCGACCACCAGGAATCGTCCCTCCCAGGCAATGGCGCGCAAGGAGGCTTCCGAGTAATCGCCGCCCACAGGGTCGTAGATCACGTCGGCGCCGTCCGATCCGCAGGCCGCCTTGAACTGCTCGGCCAAGGCCTTGACACCATCACGGTCGAAGGGACCTGACGCATAGACGATGCTCTCGTCGGCGCCATGCCGCTTCGCAAGCGCCGCCTTCTCGTCCGACGAAGCGGCGGCGATGACCTTCGCGCCCATCGCCTTACCGAGCTCCACGGCTGCAAGCCCGACGCCTCCGGCTGCGCCCAGCACCAGCAGGGTCTCGCCTGCCTTCAGCCCGGCCCGGTCCTTGAGAGCGTGATAGGAGGTGCCATAGGTCATGACGAAGGCGGCCGCCTCGTCGAAGGGCATGGCATCGGGCATGGGGATGCAGCGGTCGGCCGAGAGGGCGAGCTTCTCGGCCATGCCGCCCCAGCCGCAGGAGCCGATCACCCGATCGCCGGCTTTCAGGAAGGACACGCCTTCGCCCACCGCCTCGACGATGCCGGAGACCTCGCTGCCCGGCGCGAAGGGGCGCTCGGGCTTGAACTGGTAGCGATCCTCGATGATCAGCGCGTCGGGGTAGTTCACCCCGCAGGCCTTGATGGCCAGCAGGACTTCGCCCGGCTTCGGGCAGGGCTCGGCCACGGATTCCAGCACGAGCGTCTCAGGTCCGCCCGGCTGTATGCTGAGTAGGGCCAGCATCCTTCGCTTCCTCCCCAGAAAGCGCGCACTATGTGTTTGAGGTAGGGTATCCCCGTCATCTCCAGATGCAAGCCGATTTTTCGAAAATAATAGGCGACGTGAATTTTCCTCATATTTTCAAATGGATTTGGGCTAGACAAAAACATACCGCTTTTGTCATTAATAGCACCAGACAAGGTCAGGAGCGCTCGTCGCCGCCGGCGCCGGGTGGCTTGGAATGAAGGGGCTGCACCGCCCCAGCGATCCAGGGAGGATCCCAAGATGCGTGAAGCTGTCATCGTTTCCACGGCTCGCACCCCCATCGGAAAAGCCTATCGCGGCGCCTTCAACGACACCCAGGCCCAGGCGCTGGGCGGCCATGCCATCGCCGAGGCCGTGAAGCGCGCCGGCATCGATCCGGGCGAGATCGGCGACGTCGTGATGGGCGCAGCGCTGCAGCAGGGCTCGACCGGGTCGAACATTGCCCGTCAGGCAGCCCTGCGCGCGGGCCTGCCGACCGGCGTCGCCGGCATGAGCATGGACCGTCAATGCGCCTCGGGCCTGATGGCCATCGCGACTGCTGCCAAGGAGATCGTGGTCGACGGGATCGGCATCGCGGTGGGCGGCGGCCTCGAGTCGATCTCTCTTGTCCAGAACGAGCATGCGAATCGCTACCGCGCCAAGGATCCCGCGCTCGTGGAGACGGTTCCGGCGCTTTACATGAGCATGCTCGAGACGGCCGAGACGGTGGCGGACCGCTACGGGATATCCCGCGAGGCGCAGGACGAATACGCCCTCAAGTCGCAGCAGCGCACCGCGCAGGCCCAGACCGAAGGGCGCTTCGCGGCCGAGATCGTTCCCATGACGACCAGCATGGTCGTGGTCGACAAGGCCACCGGCGCCGCCTCCCAGCGGGAGATCACGCTCTCGCAGGACGAGGGCAACCGCCCGCAGACGCGGCTCGAGGATCTGCAGGCGCTGAACCCCGTATTCAAGGATGGGCTGCGCGTGAAGGAAGGCCGCTTCATCACGGCCGGCAACGCTTCGCAATTGTCGGACGGCGCCTCGGCGGCTGTCCTGATGGAAGCCAAGGAGGCCGAGCGTCGTGGTCTGCAGCCGCTCGGCGCCTATCGCGGCATGGCGGTGGCCGGGTGCGATCCGGACGAAATGGGCATCGGGCCGGTCTTCGCCGTTCCGAAGCTGCTCAAGCAGCATGGTCTGACGGTGGACGACATCGACATCTGGGAGCTCAACGAAGCCTTCGCCTGCCAGGTGCTCTATTGCCGCGACCGGCTCGGCATTCCCAACGAGAAGCTCAACGTGAACGGCGGCGCCATCTCCATCGGCCATCCCTATGGCATGTCGGGGGCGCGCATGACCGGCCATATCCTCATCGAGGGCAAGCGCCGCGGCGCGAAGTACGGCGTCGTCACCATGTGCGTGGGCGGCGGCATGGGGGCTGCCGGTCTTTTCGAGATCTACTAAGACACGTCCTCAAGACAAGCGCACCGAATCAGGGGAGAGAACAGCATGAGCAGCGCGGCCGAGACGAGTTACGCAACCCGCATCAATCCCGTCGTCGAGTTGAGACGCGACGGCGAGATCGCCGTGCTCGCCGTCAACTCGCCTCCCGTGAACGCGCTCTCGGCGCAGGTGCGCGAAGGCATTGTGGAAGGCATCAGGCAAGCCGGCGCTGATGCGAGCATCAAAGCCGTGGTTCTGCATTGCGAGGGCCGCACCTTCTTCGCCGGTGCCGACATCAGCGAGTTCGGCAAGCCGCCGAAGCACCCGATGCTGCCGGAGGTCGTGGACTTCATCGAGGCCTCATCGAAGCCTGTGGTCGCTGCCCTTCACGGCACGGCGCTCGGTGGCGGTCTGGAGACGGCGCTGGCCTGCCATTACCGCGTGGCCGTGCCTTCGGCGAAGTGCGGCTTTCCGGAAGTGAAGCTGGGATTGCTGCCGGGTGCCGGCGGCACGCAGCGCCTGCCCCGCCTCGTGGGTCCGGAGCGGGCCATGGAGATGGTCACCTCCGGCAGCCCGATCCCGGCGAAAGCCGCGAAGGAGATGGGCATCGTCGACGAACTCGTCGACGAGAACGATCTGCTCGCAAGCGCCATCGCCTTTGCGCGCAGAGCAACTGCCGAGAACCGTCCCCTGAAGAAGGTGCGGGACCTCGATGACAGGATCGCGGCAGCGCGTGGCAAGCCGCAGATTTTTGATGCATTCCGCAAGGCCAATGACCGCAAGTTCCGCGGCTTCCAGGCGCCGGAATACAACATCCGCTGCATCGAGGCGGCCGTGAACCTGCCCTTCGATGAGGGCATCAGATTAGAGCGCCAGCTGTTTCAGGAACTCGTGAGCGGCGAGCAGTCGGCGGCCCAGCGGCACGTGTTCTTCGCCGAGCGCCAGGTCTGGAAGATCCCGGACATTTCCGACGATACGCCGACCCTGCCGGTGAAGAAGGTCGGAATCATCGGCGCCGGCACCATGGGCGGCGGCATCTCGATGAACTTCGCCAATGCAGGGCTGCCCGTCACAATCGTCGAGGCGAAGCCCGAGGCCCTGGAGAGGGGCCTGGGCGTGATCCGCCGCAACTACGACAGCACGGCCAAGAAGGGCCGCATGAGCGTGGAGGATGTGGAGCGCCGGATGGGGCTTCTCACCGGCAGCCTCAACATGGAGGATCTCGCCGATTGCGACCTCATCATCGAGGCCGTGTTCGAGAACATGGCGATCAAGAAGGAGATCTTCACCAAGCTCGATGCCATCGCCAAGCCCGGGGCGATTCTGGCCACCAACACCTCCTATCTCAACGTGAACGAGATCGCCGCGATGACGAAGCGGCCGGAACACGTGCTGGGCATGCACTTCTTCTCCCCGGCGAACATCATGCGGCTGCTGGAGGTGGTGCGCGGCGAAAAGACCAACAAGCAGGTGATCGCCACCGCCATGCAGCTCGGACGCCAGATCGGCAAGATCGCCGTGCTGGTGGGCGTCTGCCACGGCTTCGTCGGCAACCGCATGCTCGAGCCGCGCCAGCGCGAGGCCAACCGCCTGGTGCTGGAAGGCGCCATGCCCTGGGACGTGGACCGCGTTCTCTACGAGTTCGGCTTCCCCATGGGGCCCTTCGCCATGGCCGATCTTGCCGGCCTCGACATCGGCTGGTCGCGCGAGACCTCGAAGGGCGAGACCGTGCGCGAGATCCTTTGCGAGCAGGACCGCCGCGGCCAGAAGACGGGTGCGGGCTTCTATGACTACGACGAGAACCGCAACGCCAAGCCGTCCAAGCTCGTGGAGCAGATCATCCTCGATCTCTCGGCGAAGAAAGGCATCACGCGCCGGGAAATTTCCGATCAGGAAATCCTGGAGCGCTGCGTCTATACGATGATCAACGAGGGGGCGAAGATCCTGGAAGAGGGCATCGCCATCCGCTCCTCCGACATCGATATCGTCTGGATCAACGGCTATGGCTGGCCGGTCTATCGCGGCGGCCCGATGTTCTACGGCGAGCAGGTGGGCCTGGGCAAAGTGCTCGACCGGCTGCGCGCCTACGAAGCCAAGTTCGGAGGCGATTTCAAGCCGGCCGCGCTGCTTGAGCGCCTTGTCGCCGACGGCAAGGGGTTTCGCGATCTCTGAACAGAGATCGCGCCTGCCATGAGCGACACGGCTCCCGACCCGCGGCGTCAGACGCTGCTTGCCTCGTTTGACGGCGCACGTCCGAGCGCTCCGCACTGGTTCGATCAGGCACTGGCGCATGCGCCTGAGCGGGGCTTCACCGTGGCCGCAGGCGCCCGGATCGAAACGCTCACCTGGGGCGAGCGCGGCAGGCCCGGGCTCCTGTTCCTGCACGGCAACGGAGCTCATGCGGAATGGTGGAGCTTCATCGCGCCGTTCTTCTCGGGCGAATTTCGCTGCGCTGCCCTGTCATGGTCGGGCATGGGTGGCTCGGACCGGCGGGAGCGATACTCCTTCGACATCTTCGTCGAGGAGGCGATGACGATCGCCGAGGCGACGGGATTGTTCGCAAGCAAGGCCAAGCCTGTCTTCATCGGCCATTCCTTCGGGGGCTTTCCCATCATCGAGGCCGCCGCGCGGCACGGGGAGCGGCTCGGCGGAGGGATCATCATCGACACGCCGATCTTCTCGCCCGAGAGACGGAAGGAGCGGCGGGAGAAGGGCGCCGCCTGGGACATGCGCCCGCACAAGGTCTATTCGACCTTAGAGGCCGCTCTGCAGCGCTTCCGGCTCGTGCCGGCTCAGCCCTGCGAGAATCTCTTCATCGCCGACTTCATCGCCCGAACCTCGCTGACATATGTCGAGACGCCCGAAGAAAACGGGTGGACCTGGCGCTTCGATCCGTACCTCTGGCGCGACTACGAATGGGAGGACCCGGCTCCGTCCCTGTCAGCGCCCCGATGCCCGCTCGCGGTTCTGCTCGGCGCCCGGTCCACCCTGATGCAGGAGGGGGATATCGCGCGAATGCGGCGGATCCTGCCGCCCGTCACACCGGTGATCGATATCCCCGAGGCCTACCACCATGTGCCGATCGATCAGCCCCTCGCGCTTGTCGCGGCGCTGCGGGCCCTGCTGGCCGGCTGGGCCTCGGCGTCCGCCTCCGGCGAGAACACGCCGATGAACAGAGGCCTGGCGTAGATATCCGCCGCCGTTTCCCTCGTGACGCCCGAAATCCAGCGCTCGAGTTCCGCCGCCGCGTTGATGGCGCTGTCGACCACGTGGGCCGCCACGAAGGGGTCGAGCGGGCGGATCGAGCCGTCGACCATACCATCGACCACGAAGCTGCCGAAGCGCTGGGCCAGGCGGTCCATGGTGCGCTTCGTCTGGCCCCTGAGCCCTTCCGGCAGGGCGCTGAAGGCGGAGATGCGCAGCAGCGGCCCTTGATCGGAGATCTGGTAGCGGATCAGCTCGCTCGTTGCCGCGCAGAGACGGTCCCAGCCCGTCTCCCCATCCGCTTCTGCGGCCTGCTGGACCTGCCGCACCACGGCGAAGGTGCGCTCGAAGCAGGCGGTGACGAGATCGTCCTTGTTGTCGTTGTGATGGTAGAAGGATCCCTTGGTGACGTTCAGCCGGGCCGAGATCTTCTCCACGGAGGCCCCGCGATAGCCCTGTTCGTTGATCAGGATGGTGGCCGAGCGCAGGAACGCCTCGGGTGAAATTTCCTCGGCCGAGGGCCAGCTGATCTGCGGCAGCACCGTGGGGCGCCAGGCGGATCGCGGCGCGGCGAGCCCGTGGATGAGGATGTCGCTGATCCTGTCGGCGACGCGCCGGTAATCCTGGGGCTCGTAATGGTCGATCCAGTGCCGGACGCCGTGCATGACGGAGATCAGCAGATGGGCCCGCGCGTTCTTCTGAGCTCGGCTTAAGGAAGGCGCGCCGTCGAGGTCGTACAGACTGCGCAGGTGCCGGAACATCTGGTTGTAGGTGCCGAACACCAGCTCCACGTGCGGGCTGGTCAGGGACCGCATGTCGCTGAAGCTCATGAGCGGCGGCCGGGCTCCCGAGGCGCTCTCCGCCAGCCTCTCGCAATAGAGCCGCAGGATCGCCCGCAGGCGCTCCTGCGGCGTCTCCTGCTGCAGAGCGTCGGCGATGAGCTCGTCCAATGCTTCGATGGAGCGCAGGAGGCAGGCCGTCGCCAGCTCCTCCTTCTTGCGGTAATAATAGGTGACGCTGTTGGTGATCAGTCCGACGCTCTGGGCCACATCGGCCAGGGTCGTGCCCTTCAATCCTTTCTGATTGAAGAGCTGGACAGCCCCGTCAAGGATGGCCTGTCGCTTCTGCTCATAGCGTTTGGTTTGACGCGGGAGAGCGTTGGAGGTCGGCGTCATGGTAGTTTCGTGGCTCCTGGCCCGAGGGCCGGCCCAAAGGCTGCCCATGGTTGAGCTCCTAGCACGAATCCATGCCGGGAGCGATGCCGCGTGTGCAACAGTTCGACTGTACCGGTTATTCTAATAGAGAGTCGAGGGTGAATCCCGGGCTGCCGGAAATCGGTGCAATTCTGCTTCCATGATCCGTTGACGAGGCCATAGTCTCGTGTCAGTCTCCTTTCCAGACACAGGACAGGGCCAATGAAGCCCTGCCGGCGGTGCGACCTTGAAAAGGACCGTACCGTTCATTCGAGAGGAAACGATCCGAGGAGCCTGCTCCGTCCGGTTTGAGGGTCCAGTGCCGTAAGTCACAGGCCCTCGTTCCTGCTCCAGCCAGGCAGGAAATCGCGGTCGAGCACGGGAGCCCGGAGCCCAGGAGGAGGACGCGGCTCCTTGAACATCTTCTTTCAGCAGGTTCTGAACGGGCTGACGCTCGGGAGCGTCTATGCGCTCGTGGCCCTCGGCCTGACGCTGGTCTACGGGATTCTCCACATTCCCAACTTCGCCCATGGGGCGCTGTACATGGTGGGGGCCTATGCGGCCTTCTACCTGGTGGGTTCGCTCGGCGCGAATTACTGGGTCGCCATGGCTGGCGCGGCCGTTGTCGTGGCGGCTCTCGCGGTTCTGTCGGACCGTCTCATCTTTCATCGCCTGAGAAACGCGCCGCCGCTGCACGACATGATCGCGGCGATCGGCCTTCTGCTGTTTCTGGAGGCCGGCATTCAGGCGATCTGGGGTGCGGAATTCCACCGCCTTGCTCCTCCTTATCCGCAGATCGTGCGCATCTTCGATCTCGTTGCTCCCGCGCAACGCCTGATCATCATCGCGGCGGCGTTCGGGTTAATGCTCGTTCTCCACCTCTTCCTGACGCGCACGCTCACCGGCTCCACGATCATCGCCATGGCACAGAACCGGGAGGGAGCCTCCCTCGTCGGCATCGACGCCACGAAGGTGTCCGTTCTCACCTTCGCCATCTCCGGCGCCCTGGCGGCGGTGGCCGCGACGCTCTTTTCTCCCATCAACCTGATCTATCCCTCCATGGGCCATCTCGTGATCATGAAGGCCTTCGTGATCATCATCCTGGGCGGCATGGGCAGCA
The DNA here is from genome assembly GCF_056148915.1 of Microvirga sp. jy35. Classification (NCBI taxonomy): domain Bacteria; kingdom Pseudomonadati; phylum Pseudomonadota; class Alphaproteobacteria; order Hyphomicrobiales; family Methylobacteriaceae; genus Microvirga; species Microvirga sp. jy35. Next base: position 15,949 of record NZ_JBWBEW010000012.1, read on the forward strand.
TTCCGGGCGCCATCGTCGGGGGGCTCGTGATCGGGTTCGCCGAGAGCTTCGGGGCCTTCTACGTCTCCACGAACTACAAGGACATCATCGCCTTCGCGCTGCTCGTCCTGATCCTGTCATTCCGGCCCCAGGGCCTCTTTCCCAGCGGAGCCCGGTAATGACGTCGAAGACCTGGCAGAAACCCCTTCTCGCCGTCCTCCTGGCCCTTGCCGTTATCTTCCCGATGATCGCTGCGAACGACTACTACATCTACGTGATGTCGCTCGCCTACATCATGGCGATCGCTGCGGTAGGGCTGAACCTGATCCTGGGCTATACGGGCCAGCTCAACCTGGCGCATGCGGGCTTCATGGCCATCGGCGCCTATACGGTCGGGATCCTCACGGTCGATTACGGTGTGCCCTACTGGTTCGCCTTCATCGTGGCTGGTGCCTTGAGCGCGATCATCGGCTTCTTTGCCGGCCTCCTCTCGTTGCGGCTCAAAGGGCACTTCTTCTCGATCTTCACCCTCTGCGTCGGCTTCATGATCTATCTCATCATCGAGAAATGGGAGGCGCTGACCCATGGAACGGTGGGCATCATCGATATTCCGGCACCCACTGGCATTGGTCCGATCCGCTTCGACAACACCTGGTCGCAGTACTACCTCGTGCTGTTCTTCCTCGTGGTGAGCCTGTGGCTGATGAGCCGGATCGTGCATTCCTTGCTCGGGCGCGCCTTCATCGCCATCCGCAACGGTGAGGACTTGGCCGAGACGCTGGGCATCAACCTGATGCGCACCAAGGTTCTCGCCTTCGTGCTCTCCACGTTCTACGCCGGAATGGCCGGCGCCCTCTATGCGGGCTTCGTGCGCTTTATCGGCCCGGCCATGGCGCTGGAGAGCCACACCTTCGACATGATCGCCTTCATTCTCGTGGGCGGCATCGGCACCCTGTTCGGGCCGCTGCTCGGGGCGATCCTGCTCACCTGGCTCACCCAGTCGCTGCAGTTCCTGCAGGACTTCCGGATGATCGTGTTCGGCCCGCTGCTCATCCTCCTGGTCATGTACTTTCCGCAGGGCCTCATCGGCTACTGGCGCGAAAGGCAGGCGCGGCGGGCAGCGGCCTCCATGAAGGACAGGCGCCTTCAGCGATCCGTGATCGGCTCGCAGCAGGAGGTCAGCACCAATGCTTGAGATCCAGGGGCTGACCAAGCGTTTCGGCGGTCTGACGGCTGTGCGCGATGTGACCACCACCTTTGAGAAAAACCGGATCAACGCGATCATCGGCCCGAACGGCGCCGGCAAGACCACGTTCTTCAACCTGGTGAGCGGCTATCACAAGCCCACCTCCGGGCGCATCATCTTCGACGGGCAGGACGTCACGGGCCTGAGGCCCGATCAGGTTGCCAAACTCGGCGTAGCGCGCACCTTCCAGTCGACCACCCTTTTCGACAAGGCGACGGTGCTCGACAACCTCATCGTCGGGCATCGGCTTCGCACCACCTCCACCTTTTGGGATGTGGTGTTGAACACGCGCCGCTTGCGGGAAGACGAGCATCGCTGCCGCGCCAGGGCCGAGGAGGTGCTCGATTTCGTTGGCCTTTCGTCCGTGGCGCACCACCTGGCAGCGGACATCTCACAGGAGGAGCGCAAGCGCGTGGCGTTTGCCCTGGCGCTCGCCACCGATCCGAAGATCGTGCTCCTCGACGAGCCCGCCGGCGGCGTCAACCCGGAGGAGACGCTGGGTCTTGCCGAACTCATCAGGAAGATGATCCGCACGGGTCTGACCGTGTGCCTGATCGAGCACAAGATGGACATGATCATGAGCCTTGCCGACAAGATCGTGGTGCTCGACCATGGCGAGATGATCGCCGAGGGCACGCCGGCGCAGATCCGCTCCGACCAGCGCGTGATCGAGGCCTATCTGGGAGCTGACTATGCTGCGGCTTGAGGGAGCACAGCTCAATTACGGCAGCTTCAGGGCGCTCGACGGAATCTCGATCCATGCGGAGCCTGGCGAGCTCGTGGTGATGCTCGGCGCCAATGGGGCCGGCAAGAGTTCGCTGTTCCTGGCCATCAGCGGATTGCGCAAGCTCACCCGCGGCAACATCTGGTTCAGGGACCAGAACATCGCCGGGCGCAAGCCGTCCCAGATCGTGCAGTCCGGCGTCGTGCATTGCCCCGAGGGGCGCAAGCTCTTCCCCGAGATGTCCGTGCGCAAGAACCTGCTTCTCGGCGCCTATGTCCATCGCCAGGACAAGAAGGAAACGGAGAAGATCCTGAATCAGGTCTTCGAAATGTTCCCGATCCTGCACGAGAAGCGCCACGACATGGCCGGATCCTTAAGCGGCGGCCAGCAGCAGATGGTGGCCATCGGCCGCGCCCTCATGGGGCGGCCGCAGGTCCTGCTGCTGGACGAGCCGTCGCTCGGCCTCGCGCCCCTCGTGGTCAAGCAGGTGCTCGGAGTCATCAAGGCGATCAACGACAAGGGCACGACGGTGCTTCTCGCCGAGCAGAACGCCTATGCGGCTCTGCAGATCGCCCATCGCGCTTACGTTATCGAGAGCGGCCGGATCGTCATGGAAGGCGACCGGGACACCCTGCTCAACGATGAGCGCGTTCGGAAAGCCTATATCGGCGCCTGATCCGGCGCCGGTTGTGGAAGCCCGCGAACCTTGGAAGGTTCGCCAACAGAGAGACGGGAGCCGATCACGGTCGAACTCCTGCCCCATGAAGAAAGAACAAGAGGAGAGGAAAGCAAATGGCTCTTTGGAAACACCTGGTTCACACCGCAGGCGCAGTGACGCTTGCGGCCGGCTTCGCGTCCGTCGCATCGGCTCAGGAGACGGTGAACATCGGCTATACCGGCCCGCTCAGCGGCGGCGCTGCCCTGTACGGCAAGAACACCCTGGTCGGCCTCGAGATGGCCGCGAAGGAGATCAACGACGCCGGCGGCTTCGATGTCGGCGGCAAGAAGTACAAGTTCAACATCGTGGCGCTCGACGACAAGTACTCGCCGAGCGAAGCGGCCGTGAACGCCAAGAGGCTCAAGGCGCAGAACAACACGCCGATGGTCTTCACGCCCCATTCCGGCGGCGCCTTCGCGATCCAGGCCTTCAACGAGCAGGACAACTTCATTCTCGGCGCCTATACTAGCGTGCCGAACATGACCGAGCGCGGCAACAAGCTGACCTTACGCATCCCGCCGTCCTTCGCGGGCTATGTGCAGCCCTTCATCAATGTGCAGATGAAGACCTTCGGCAAGAAGCTCGCCATGGCCGGCGGCGACCACGACTATGCGAAGGCCTGGGCCCAGCTCTTCGGTCCCGCCTGGACGAAGGCCGGGGGCCAGATCGTGGCCGAGAACCCCATGTCCTACAACAAGGACACGGACTTCTACAGCGGCGTGAGCCGCGTGCTGGCAGCGAGCCCCGACGTGCTGTTCATCGGCGGCGCCTCCGAGCCGACGGCTCTGGTGGCCAAGCAGGCGCGCGAACTCGGCTTCAAAGGCGGCTTCGCCGTAATGGATCAGGCCAAGCTCGACGAGATGGCGGCCGTCACCGGCGGCATGGACATGCTCGAAGGTTCGGTCGGCGTTCTGCCGCTGATCTATGACAAGCGTCCCGGCACGGAGAACTTCATCGCGAAGTTCAAGAAGCTCTATGACCGCAATCCCGGCACGGAAGCCTCCTACCACTACTCGACCCTGAATGCCGTGGCCGAGGCCATGAAGCTCGCCGGCAGCGTCACCGACCCGAAGGCGATCCATGCCAAGCTGAGCGAGGCCTATGGCAAGCTGCCGCCGGAGAAGAACCCGGCGCGCATCACCAGCGTCGATGATCGCGGCGGCACCAACGCCAACATCGTGGTGGGCGTGGTCAAGGGCGGCAAGGTCGAGACCGTCGAGGCCGCAAGCCTCGGCCAGTAAAACCCTCGATGGGCAGGGCCGGCCTCGGAGCCGGCCCTGCCTTCTTCCACAGAGGTGCAGGCGATCCCCATGGATGCAATCCCCTTCGAAAGCCGCGCCGCCGGCATCCGGGAGAGGGTGGCCCTTCAGGGCTTCATGCATCTCGTAGGGGCACAGATCGGCGAACTGGCGCCCGGCTCCGCAACAATCTCAGTTAGTCGTCGGGATGCTCTACTTCAGCAGCATGGCCTGTTCCATGGCGGCGTCACGGCTTTCCTGATCGACAACGGCACGACCATTGCCGCCGCCACGGTGCTCAAGCCTGGACAGGGCGTTCTCACGGCCGAATACAAGCTCAACCTATTCTCGCCGGCCGATGGAGATCGGCTCATCTGCCGCTCGCGGGTGGTCAAGCCCGGAAAGCGCATGATCATCGTGACGGCGGACGTGTTCACCGAAAAGGATGGATGCGAGAAGCAGACGGCGGTTGCCCTCGGCACCATCGCGGTCCTGGATCAAGCCTCGATGCCGCCCCTGCGTGAGGCTGGACAAGTTCCGAGCGGCCGATAAATTCCTGACAACAAGCAAAAAACGGAGGGAAGAAATGATGTTGAATGGAATGATGATGGATCGGCAGCTGTCGATCCCTGCGATCATCGATCTGGCCGCGGAGGTGCACGCCACCACCGAGATCGTCTCGGTGGCGACCGAAGGCGGCATCCACCGCACCACCTACAAGGACATTCACAAGCGCATTGCCCAGTTGGCCCATGGCCTGCGGGCTCTCGGCGTCAAGCCGGGCGACCGCGTCGCGACCCTCGCCTGGAACGGCTACCGGCATTTGGAGCTGTACTATGCCATCTCCGGCATTGGCGCCGTATGCCACACCATCAACCCGCGTCTGTTCCCAGCACAGCTCGTCTACATCGTCAATCACGCGCAGGACACGGCGCTCTTCTTCGACATCACCTTCGCGCCGCTCGTGGCGGCCCTGCGGCCGAAGCTGCCCCAGAACATCACCTTCGTGGCGATGACCGGCCGCGAGACGATGCCGGCGCAGGAGGGGCTCGACGGTCTTAAATGCTACGAGGACCTGCTGACCGGACAGCCGGACACGATCACCTGGCCGGATCTCGACGAGAACACCGCTGCGGCGCTGAGCTACACCTCCGGCACTACGGGCGAGCCCAAGGGCGTGCTCTACTCGCACCGTTCGCAGGTGATCCACGCCATGACGTCGGTCATCGGCGCCTCGCGCTATTTCGGCATGGGGAAGAAGATCCTCCCCGTCGTGCCGCTCTTCCACGTCAACGCGTGGGCACTGCCCTATTCGGCGCCGCTCTCCGGCACCTCGCTCATCTTCCCGGGGGCCAAGCTCGATGGCGCGAGCCTGTTCAACCTCATGGAGGTTGAGAAGGTCGACAGCAGCTGGGGCGTGCCGACCGTATGGCTCGGGCTTCTGCACGAGATGAAGCAGAGGGGCCGCAAGCCGGAGGGTCTCGATTACGTCATCATCGGCGGCTCGGCGGCGCCGCAGCCGATGATCGAAGCCTTCGAGCGTGATTACGGCATCAGCGTCTGTCACGGCTGGGGCATGACCGAGATGAGCCCCATCGGCACCTTCGGCATGCTGAGCCCGGAGATGGAGCAGCTGCCCTTTGACGAGAAGGTCGCGCTCAAGGTCCGCCAGGGGCGCCGGCTCTTCATGGTCGACATGAAGATCGTCGATGAGAACGGCAAGGAGCTGCCCAAGGACGGCGTGGCCTTCGGCGAGCTCTGCGTGCGCGGACCCTCGATCGCCTCGGGCTACTACAACAACGAGGCCGCGACCGCGCAGGCCCTCGATCCGGAAGGCTGGTTCAGGACCGGCGACGTGGCCAAGATCACGCCGGACGGGTTCCTCCAGATCGTGGACCGCACCAAGGATCTCGTGAAATCGGGCGGCGAGTGGATCTCCTCCATCGATCTGGAGAACGCGGCCCTGGGCGCTCCGGGCGTCGCCAACTGCGCAGTGCTCGCCATGCCGCATCCGCGCTGGGGCGAGCGTCCGCTGCTGGTGGTGGTGCCGAAGCCCGAGGCGAAACCCGCGAAGGAGGATATCCTCGCCTATCTCGCCACCAGAGTGGCGACGTGGCAGGTGCCCGACGACGTGCTCTTCGTCGACAGCATCCCGCTCACGGCCACGGGCAAGATCTCCAAGCTTGAGCTGCGCAAGATCCTGAAGGACTATGTCCTTCCCTCGGCCGCGTGAGCGGCCGATGGCTCAGGATTACCTCAGCTCATTGTTCTCGGTCGCGGGCAAGACGGCGCTCGTGACCGGGGGCGCCACGGGAATCGGCCGGATGATCGCCGAGGCCCTCGTGCGGGCCGGCGCGCGGGTGCTGATCGCCTCCCGCAAGGGCGAGGCCTGCGAGGCTGTGGCGCGGGAGCTGAACGCGCTCGGTGCCGCCGGCACGGCGGAGGGCTTCGCCGGCGATGTGGGGACGGAAGCCGGCGTGACGGCTCTGGCCTCCGAGGTGAAGGCGCGCACGGCGCATCTCCACATCCTCGTCAACAATGCCGGCAAGACCTGGGGCGAGCCGCTGGAGAACTTCCCGCACAAGGCTTGGGACGGCGTGTTCTCAGTCAATGTGGCAGGGCTCTTCACGCTGACCCAGCAACTGCTGCCCCTGCTTGAGGCGGCAGCCAGCGACGACGATCCCGCCCGCGTCGTCAATCTCGGCTCCGTCATGGGTGCCGCGCCCATCGGCGACAACGCCTATTCCTACGCGGCCTCGAAGGCCGCCGTGCACCACCTCACCCGCATTCTCGCAAAGGAGTTCGCCCCGCGTCGCATCACCGTGAATGCGTTTGCGCCGGGTCCATTCCAGAGCCGCATGACGGCTTTCGCCACGGGCGACGAGCACAAGCGCGCGCAGGTTGCCGCCAGCATTCCCTTCGGCCGCATCGGCCGGCCGGACGACATCGCGGGGGCGCTGCTGTTTCTCTGCGGCCGGGGTGGAGCCTACACGACGGGAGCCATCATTCCGCTCGACGGCGGCATCGGCGTGGAGACCGGGCACAGGATCTTCGGAGAGGCGGCGCTATGAACGTGCATGCACCGCTGCCCGTCTCCATCGACGACCTGAAGAACCGAATCGGTCAGGAGGTGGGCGTCTCGTCCTGGAAGGTGATCGATCAGGACAGGATCGACCGCTTCGCAACTGTCACGGAAGACCTCCAGTTCATCCATGTGGATCCCGAGCGCGCTCTCGCGGAGACGCCCTTCGGCGGCACCATCGCGCATGGCTTTCTCACCCTGTCGCTCCTGTCCGCCATGGGGCAGGAGGCGCTGCCGACGATCAGGAACCGCACCATGGGCATCAATTACGGGCTGGAGCGTGTTCGCTTTCTCTCGCCGGTGCCGGTGGGAACTCGGGTGAGGGGACGCTTCACCCTCTCCGAGGTCTCCATGCGCTCCGCCGTGCAGGCCATGCTGCGCTACCAGGTGACCGTCGAGATCGAGGGGGCGGAGAAGCCGGCCCTTGCGGCCGAGTGGATTACGCTCGCTGTGGTCGGGTGACGCTTATGACGGCGCAAGCAGCAGCCCATCTCGACACGGAACGCCTCGCCCCCTATCTCGCGGCGCATGTTCCGGGTTTCGGCCACCTGATTGGGGCGGAAAAATTTGCCGGCGGCCAATCGAACCCGACCTTTCTGATCACATCGACGCAAAGCCGCTTCGTCCTGAGGCGCAAGCCGCCCGGAACGCTGCTGAAGTCGGCCCATGCGGTCGACCGCGAGTACCGGGTCATGGCGGCGCTTTCTCGCGCCGACGTGCCGGTGCCCCACGTCCTGCATCTGTGCGAGGACGAGACGATCATCGGCTCCATGTTCTATGTGATGGATTACGTGGAGGGCCGCATCTTCTGGGACGGCAGGCTGCCGGATCTTCGTCCTGAGGAGCGAAGCGCGATCTACGATTCCATGAACGCGGCGCTTGCCGCCCTGCACAGGGTCGATCCTGCAGCGGTCGGCCTCTCCGATTATGGCAGGCCGGGCAGCTATTTCGAGCGCCAGATCGCCCGTTGGACGGGCCAGTACCGCTCTTCCGAAACGCATCCTGTTCCAGCGATGGACGATCTCATCGATTGGCTCGAACGCCACACGCCGGAAGATGACGGGCGGGTGAGCCTCGTCCATGGCGATTACCGGCTCGACAACATGATCTTCGAGCCCTTGGGAACGCGCATCCTGGCGGTGCTCGACTGGGAATTGTCCACCCTGGGCCACCCCTTGGCCGATCTTGCCTATCAATGCATGCAGTGGAGGCTGCCCTCGGAGGGCGCGTTCCGGGGCTTAGGCGGCATCGATAGGAAGGCCCATGGCATTCCCACGGAAGCCGAGTATGTCGAGCTCTATTGCCAGCGGACAGGAACCGAGGTGATCGGCAACTGGCCCTTCTATCTCGCCTTCAGCTTCTTCCGCCTCGCTGCCATTCTCCAGGGCGTCTACAAGCGCTCCCTGGACGGCAACGCCTCCAATCCGGAGCGTGCCCGCCGGATGGGCGAGGCCGTGCCGATGATGGCCATCATGGCGCTGGAGGTCGTTGGAGCGCGCTGATCCTTCAGCGATCTCACTTGATGTTGAGCGCGCTCGTCACGAGCCGGTCGACGAGAACCGGCGCGTCGGCGGCCATGCGCTCGATCCCGGCTACGGCCTGGCGCGTCATGCGCCCGTTCAGGAACGCGTAGTCCATCACGATGGCGCTGACGAGCGCGATCACGGTCTTGAAGGCGCGCGAGGCAAGATCCGACCAGGTCATAGGGCCTCTCAGGGAAACGGTGTTCGCCTCATGCCTGAAAGGCTTAGGCAGATCAAGAGACAGACGGTCTCAGGCTTAGCGCCTCGTGCAGACCCATAGGGCCGCGTCAGCGAGAAGTGGTTCCGGCTGTCCGCTCCTGACGATGCGCCAAATCAAGACTTCAGCATCCACTCGTGGTCCGGGTCGTTGTGGAACTTCCAGACCCGCTTCGGGCCGGCCATCACGTTGAGGTAATAGAGCTCGTAGCCGTGCGGCGCGCCGACCGGATGATAGCCCTTCGGCACCAGCACCACGTCGCCGCTTGCCGCCGCAAGGGTCTCGTCGAGGGAGCGGTCGTCCGTATAGACCCGCTGGAGGGCAAAGCCCGAAGGGGGGTTGAGGCGGTGGTAGTAGGTCTCCTCGAGCAGCGATTCCTGCGGCAGCATGTCCCGGTCGTGCTTGTGGGGCGGGTAGCTCGACCAATGGCCCGAGGGCGTGATGACCTCGACCACGAGCAGGCTCTCCGCCGTCTCCGTTTCGGGCAGGATGTTGCGCACATGCCGCGTATTGGTGCCCTTGCCGCGGGTCTCCTGACCCACCTGATCGGGACCGATCACGCGAGCCGGCAGCTTGCCTTCCGCCGGCGCGGTGCAGACGGCGATCTCGCAATCGGTCTGCGCCTGCAGCGACCACTCCGATCGGGCGGGCGCATAGAGCGACCACGGATCGGCCTCGAACGGCGAGTTGCGCCCGCCGATCATGCCGAAGTCCTGGCCGGCGGCGCCAACATGCGCCTTGCCGGAAAGCATGACGATGCAGGCTTCCCGGTCACCTGTCGCTTGCTTCAAGGTCTGACCGCTTGTGAGCCGGTAGACCTCGAACCCCACATAGGTCCAGCCGGCTGATTCCGGCGTGATCGCGTGGATCCGCCCGTTGCCATCGGGCGTCGACGGTTTGACGAGAAGCTTTGACATCGCATGTCTTCCTTATCGCAGGCCGGCTTCCTTGAGGGACCGGGTAAGATTGGCATAGCCCATCTTGGCATAGGTGAGCGGATGCGCCTTCTTCGGGTCCTGCTCCGCCTCGATCACCACCCAGCCGCTGTAGCCCGGCAGTTCCCTGAACACGGAGACGAAGTCCACCATGCCGTCGCCTGGCACAGTGTAGACGCCCTCAATGACCGAATCGAGGAAGCTCCAGCCTTCCGCACGTGACTTCTCCATCACGGCTTTGCGCACGTCCTTGGTGTGCACGTGGCTGATGCGGCTCCGGTAGCGGCGGGCAAGCGCCGCCGGATCCGCGCCGCCCCAGGTGGCGTGGCCGGTATCGAGCAGGAGGTGAACAGCCTCGCCGGTCGCGTTCATGAAGGCGTCGATATCGGCTTCCGATTCCACAATGGTGCCCATGTGGTGGTGATAGACCACGCGCACGCCTTCCTGCAGGGTGCGCTCGGCCACTTGCGTGATGCGGCGGCCGAATTCGGCCCAGTCGCCACCCTTCATCACGGGCCGCTGCGAGAGCGGCTTGGATCGATCACCATGAATGGCATTGGAGGTTTCGGCGAAGACGAGCACGTTCGAACCCATGGCTTTCAGCAGGTCGAGATGCGGGCGCAGCGCCTTCATCTCCGCATCGGCATCGCGGGTGAGAAGCTCGGCGGAATACCAGCCGGACACGCAAGCCATGTCGAAGGGTGCGAGCGCCTTCTTCAGAGCCTCCGGCTCACGCGGAAACTTGTTGCCGAGCTCCATGCCCTCGAAGCCGGCCTCCTTGGCTTCGGCCAGGCACACCTCCAGCTGCGTCTCGCCGCCGAGTTCCGGCATGTCGTCGTTGGACCAGCCGATGGGATTGGCCCCGATGCGGATCGTCATGTTCTTTTTCCTTCTGTTCTTTTTGGTGTCGCATAATTTTTTTCGGCGAACCGGTTTCCACTTCGCCGGATCATGCTTCTCATCAATCGCCCACCCGCTGCGCGGCGAGGGCTGTCTCATAATCCTTGCGGGCGGTCTCAACCTGCTCGCGCACTGAAACCTCCGGCACCGCCACATCCCACCAATGGCCACCCGCATCGGTGGAGGCGAGGGGATCGGTATCGATGACGATCACGGTGCTGCGCTCCGCATTGCGCGCCTTCTTTAGCGCGTCCTCGAGCTCGCCGATGCCCTTCACCTTCACGGCCTGCGCTCCGAGGCTCGCCGCATGCGCGGCGAAGTCGATGTCAGGCAGGGTCACGTGGTTCGTATGCTGCAGGAGATTGTTGAAGCTCTCGCCGCCGGTGGCGCGCTGCAGTCGGTTGATGCAGCCATAGCCGCGGTTGTCGAGGAGCACCACCGTGAGCTTCTGGCCCAGCATCACCGAGGTGGCGAGCTCTGAATTCATCATGAGATAGGAACCGTCGCCCACCATCACGATCACCTCGCGGGTGGTATCGGCCATCTTCACGCCGAGCCCGCCGGCGATCTCATAGCCCATGCAGGAATAGCCGTATTCCAGATGATAGCCCAGCGCGGCGCTTGCCTTCCAGTGCTTGTGCAATTCGCCCGGCAGGCCGCCGGCCGCGCAGACCACCACGTCCGTCGGCTGCGAATTGCGCTGCACCGCGCCGATCACCTGCGCGTCTGAGGGCAGCTCCGCATTGGTTGGGTCTGTAAAGCGCGCGGCGGTGTCGAACCAGCGGGTCTTCTCCTCGCGCGCTTTCCCGGTCCAGGTGTCCGGCGCCTTCCAGTTGCCGAGCGCTTGGCTCAGCTCTTCAAGACCCACGCGAGCGTCGGCGACGAGCGGCAGCGCGTTGTGCTTCGTGGCATCGAAGGCCTGCACGTTGAGGCCAACGATGCGCCTGTTAGGGTTCTTGAACAGGGCCCAGGAGCCGGTGGTGAAATCCTGCAGGCGCGTGCCCACCGCGATCACCACGTCGGCCTCCTCCGCGAGCGCATTGGCCGCGCCCGTGCCGGTGACGCCCACGGCGCCGAGATTGGCCTGATGATCGTGCAGCAGGCTCGACTTGCCGGCTTGCGTCTCGCCGACGGAGAGGCCATGCCTCTCGGCGAAATCGGCCAGCGCCTTTTCCGCGGCGGAATAGAGCACGCCGCCGCCAGCGATGATGAAAGGCTTCTTGGCATTGCGGATGAGATCGGCGGCCTGAGCCAGTTCCGCATCATCGGGACGGATGCGGCGCGGTGTCCAGATCTTTTCCGCAAGAAAGCTTTCTGGATAATCGTACGCCTCGGCCTGCGTGTCCTGGCACAGCGCCAGCGTCACCGGGCCGCAATCGGCTGGGTCCGTGAGCACCGCCATGGCGCGCTGGAGCGCGGGAATAATCTGCTCGGGACGTGCGATGCGATCGAAGTAGCGCGAGACGGGCTTGAAGCAGTCGTTGGCCGAGACCGTGCCGTCGGAAAAGCTCTCGATCTGCTGCAGTACCGGATCGGGCCTGCGGTTGGCAAAGACGTCGCCAGGCAGGAGCAGCACAGGCAGGCGGTTCACATGCGCCACGGCGGCTGCCGTCACCATGTTCGTGGCGCCTGGGCCGATGGAGGTGGTGCAGGCCATCATGCGGCGCCGCCGCGAGGCCTTGGCGAAGGCGATGGCCGCATGGGCCATGCCCTGCTCGTTGTGGGCGCGGAAGGTGGGCAGCCGGTCGCGCACCCCATGCAGCGCCTCGCCCATACCGGCCACGTTGCCGTGGCCGAAGATGGCCCAGACGCCGCCGAAGAGCGGCATCACCTGCCCGTCGATCTCCGTCTTCTGCGCCGTCAGGAATCGGGCGACGGCTTGCGCCATGGTCAGGCGGATCGTGCTCATGCGTGTTCCTCTCGAATGGCGCCGACCTTGGCGGAGGGGCGCAGCCTTCTCAAGCTGGTCTTCAGGATAACAGGGGCGCTGGTGTCATGGGATCGCCTCCTTGAACTCACGCGGCCTTCGCGCGGCTGGAAGCCCGCTGCCAAGCATCAACGAGGCGCTGGAAGCGGGAGGCCATGTCGTCGATGGCGGCCTCATCGGTGATCTCGCCCTTCAGCCAGCGACGCGCAGCGTCGTTGAAGATCGTGCGGCCTACCGCGAAGCCCTTCACCTGCGGCTCCCTGGCGGCCGCCGCGAAGACCGCTTCCAGCTCGTCCTCAGGCGCTTCGAGGCCCAGCAGCACGATGCCGCGGCAATAGGGGTCGTTCGTCGTGATCACGTCGCCGATGGCATGCCAGGAGGCTTCGTCGCGCTGCGGTTCGAGCTTCCACCAATCGGGCTTGATGCCGAGATTGTACAGGCGCTGCAGGATGCCCGCGACGGTATCGGTCTTCAGCGCCCCGTGCTTGCCGGCGATGATCTCCACCAGCAGCTCGCGGCCGATGCGGCGGGCGGCATCGTGGAGGCGCAGCAAGTCGCGCTCCTGGCGCTCCTTAAGCTCCGGCGGATCGTCGGGATGGTAGAAGCACAGGCACTTGATGGTGTGCCCGACCGGCCATTCCACCAGCTTCGCGCCGAGCGAACCGCCCCCCTCGAAATCGAGCGGGCGCGAGCCCGGCAGCTCCACCGGACGGCCGATCCAGAAGGGATGGTCGGCGGCGCGGAACAGGGCCTCGCGGCCATAGGTGCCGTCGATCAGCATGCCGAAGCCGGGACGGCCATCGGCGACCCGCGCAGCGGCCTCGACGGCAAGCACCTTGAAACTGGAAATGCGCTCGACCGGCGCACCGATCTCGTTCGCCATTGTCTCGAGCTGCATGCGATGGTCGATGGCGAGCGCCATGAGGGTGTCGGATTGCGGCCGGCGCGTCGTTGCCCAGTGGATGTGGTTGATGTTCTCATCGAAGCGCAGGGCCTTGTGCCGGCTGCCTGTCTTCAGGAAGTGCTGCAGCTCCGGGAAGGTCGGGATCTCGGGCGAGCAGAGCAGGCGCGAGACCGCAAAGGCGCCGCTTGCATTGGCATAGGCGCAGCAGGTCTCGAGCGGCTCATCCCGCAGCCATCCGCGCAGGAAACCGGACAGGAAGGCATCGCCCGCGCCCAATACGTTGTAGACCTCGACCGGGAAGCCGGGACCCTTGATGCCATCGTCGAGCGATGCCGGAATGGCATCGGGAAAGACCACGCAGCCCATGGGACCGCGCTTGCACACGATGGTGGCCTTCGAGATCGCCCGAATGGCCCGGATGGCCTCGAGCGTATCCTCGGAGCCGCCGGCGATGTGCAGCTCCTCCTCCGTGCCTACGACGAGATCGCAATCGGCCAAGATGGGCTTCAGGTGCTCCGTCACTGCGTCAGAACGCACGTAGCGCGACTCGCCCGCGCCATGGCCGAGGAGACCCCAGAGATTGGGGCGATAATCCACGTCGAACACCACCTTGCGACCGTTCGCCTTCGCGAGGCGAATCGCCTTCTTCTGGGCGGTGGCGGTCGTTTCCCGGGCAAAATGCGTGCCCGTGACGACGATGGCTGCGGCGGAGGCGATGAAGCTCTCGTCGATGTCCTCTTCCGTCAGCGCCATGTCGGCGCAATTGTCGCGATAGAAGATCAGCGGAAAGGAATCCTCGTCTCGCACGCCGAGGATCACGAGAGCCGTGAGACGCTGCCTGTCGGTGACGATGCCCTGCGTCGCGACGCCTTCGCGCTCCATCTGCTCGCGGATGAAGCGGCCCATGGCCTCATCGCCGACGCGGGTGACGAGGCCCGATTTGAGCCCGAGCCGTGCCGTTCCGATGGCGATGTTCGCAGGGCACCCGCCGACCGCCTTGGAGAAGGACGCCATGTCTTCCAGCCGCCCGCCCACCTGCTGACCGTAGAGATCGACGGAGGAGCGGCCGATGGTGATGACATCAAGGGCTGGCTTCATGTTATTCCTCCCGCTTCCGGTTTTAGCGAACCGTGTGAGAGCCCGCGCGGCCCTTGCAGATATAGAACGTTTATTCTATTAGCAGCTTATGCTGGAATATCAATTCCAAATACTGCCGTAGCCGGCAAAGGATCTGGGGAGAAACATGATCAGGATCGCCGTTCTGGGCGCAGGCCGCATCGGCCGCATTCACGGGCGCAATGCCGCCAGCCATCCCGACGCCCGGCTCGTGGCGGTCGCTGATCCGCATACTCCCGCGGCGCAGGAGCTGGCGGCGGCGACGGGCGCGGAGGTCGCGTCGCTGGAGGAGATCGTCGAGCGCTCCGATGTGGACGCCATTCTCGTCTGCACGCCGACCACGACCCATGCCGACCTGATCGAGCGGGGCGCGCGTGCCGGCAAGGCGGTATTCTGCGAGAAGCCGGTCGATCTCTCGAGCGCCCGCATCGAGGCCTGCCTCGCCACCGTCGAGAAGGCCGGCACCCCACTGATGATCGGCTTCAACCGCCGCTTCGATCCGAACTTCGCGAGCCTTCGTCGCCGTCTCGCCGACGGCGAGGTGGGCGAGGTGGAGATCGTGACGATCCTCTCCCGCGATCCCGGTCCGCCGCCGGTAAGCTACATCGCCACCTCGGGCGGCCTGTTCCGGGACATGATGATCCACGATCTCGACATGGCCCGCTTCCTGCTGCTGGGCGACGAGCCGGTGGAGGTGCATGCGGTCGGCTCCTCCCTAGTGGACCCGGCCATCGGCCAGGCCGGCGACGTGGACACCGCTGCCGTGATGCTCAAGACCGCCAAGGGCCGGATCGTCCAGATCTCCAACTCCCGCCGCGCCACTTACGGCTACGACCAGCGCATCGAGGTCCACGGCTCGAAGGGCATGATCCGCGCCGGCAACATCCACCGCACGACGGTGGAGTTGGCGAACGCTTCCGGCATCACCGCAGATCCGGTGCAGGACTTCTTCCTGGAGCGCTATGCGGACGCCTATCGGGATGAGCTCGCCACGTTCCTCAACGCCATCCGCGACGGCAAGCCGTGCAACCCCACCGGCCATGACGGGCTTATGGCCCAGCGTCTTGCCGATGCGGCGACGGAATCGGCGAACGAAGGCAAGCCGGTGAAGCTTTAATCCAATGTGTCATCCCGGACGGAGCGCTGCGAAGATCCGAGATCGCCCTCAGAGCAGAGCATTGTCATTCCGGGACCGCGCAGCGGAACCCGGAATCCATAACCGCTACCGATGCAGATTGAAGCGCGGTGAATGCCGCTGCGTTCCTCCCGTAAACGTCGTGGTTCGAACATTACATCCTATATGCGATCCTGCGTCGGCTTCGCCGCCCGGGATGACGGGCGCTAGCCCTCCGCCCGCTTCTCAGCCGTACCGACCGCCAGCGCCATGGCCAGCGCAAACGACGCGGAAAGCGAACGGAAGGCGCCGAAATCGGCTTCCGCTACTTCGAGCCACACATCGGCGCTCGTCACAAGCGGGCTGAAGGCCGAGTCGGTGATCGCCACCACCGGTACATCCCGTTGCGCGGCCGCTGCCGCGAGGTCTGCCGTCACAGGCGCATAGGGCGTGAAGCTGATGGCGAGCACCGCATCCCGCTTCGTGGCGGTGGCGAGCTGCTCGGGACCGATCTGGCCCACATGGTCGATGAGGATCGCCCGCACTCCGAGCTTGCCGAACGCGTAGGCGCAATAGGCGATCACGGGAAAAACCCGGCGCGCGCCGAGCAGGTAGATCGTGTCGGCCTTGGCGAGCGTCTCGATGGCGCGGGAGAGTTCCTCCAGGCGCACGGATTCGCGCATCCGCTCCAGGGAGACGGAGGCGGCATGGGTGAAGCCTTCGAGCAGGGATGCGGCGTGAACGTGATGTCCTTCCGCCTCGCGCAGACCCTTCAGGCGCTCGCGATAATCCGGAAAGCGCTCCCGCAGGCGATCGCGAAAAATCTGCTGGAGGTGGGAGAAGCCGTCATAGCCGAGGCTTTTGGCAAAGCGCACCAGGGTGGAGGGCTGCACGCCCGCATGCTCGGCGATTCCCGCGACCGTACCGAAAGCCACGTCTTCCGGATGATCGAGGGCGAAGGCCGCAAGCTGCTTCAGACGCTTGGGCATGGCGTCGCGACGGCCGAGCAGGAGGGTCCTAAGCCCCTCATAGTCGCCTGGCGCTTCACTCGCGTCTGCCTCTGCGCCGCTCATCCTGCCCTCTGGCTCCATGCGCCCGTCAACGCCCATCAGGTCGGGCCCTTGACCCGATCCTACAAAAATGGAATAAAAATTCCAATACTGAAACAAAAAGGTTCTGACGTTCCGTTTTGGCGGACGATCGGATCGGCAGAGGGAACGCTGTACGAACGGTGATTCGCCTTTCGGCTCATTTGTTTTCTCTCTGCCTCCCTAGGCAAGCGGCCGGACAGCCGCTCTGACCATCGCGGCCGGATTCTTTCGCTGCGATGATCGAACGAGGAAACAATTGGGAGGAAGCCTATGAAAGCATTTGTTACCGGACTGGCGGCCGCAGCGGCTCTGACGCTCGCCACCGCAGCGCCCGCCTCAGCCCAGCAGAATTCCCGCATCATCGTCGTCAGCCACGGACAGGCGAACGACCCGTTCTGGTCGGTGGTGAAGAACGGTGTCGCGGCAGCCGGTCAGGACATGAAGGTCCAGGTGGATTATCGCGCGCCCGAGACCTTCGACATGGTCGCCATGGGCCAGCTCATCGACGCGGCCGTGAACCAGAAGCCCGCAGGCCTGATCGTGTCGATCCCCGACGCCTCGGCGCTTGGGCCGTCGATCCAGAAGGCCGTGGCCGCAGGCATTCCGGTGATCTCCATGAATTCGGGCTCCGACGTGTCGAAGAAGCTCGGCGCCCTGCTCCATGTGGGACAGGACGAGGTCGAGGCCGGGCGCATCGCAGGCGCCAAGCTCAAGGAGATGGGCGGCAAGGTCGGCCTGTGCGTGAACCAGGAGGTCGGCAACGTCTCGCTCGATCTGCGCTGCAAGGGCTTCACCGAAGGCTTCGGCGGCAAGGTGACGGTCCTGCCGGTTTCCAACGATCCGGCGGACATCCGCGCCAAGGTGAAGGCGGCGGTTGCCTCGGATGCATCCGTCGATACGATCCTGGCGCTGGGCGCCGGCACGGCGGGCGAGCCGTCGGTTGCCGCCGTGAAGGAGGCCGGCAAGACGGGGGCCATTCGGGTTGCCACCTTCGACATGTCGGCGGGCTTCCTCAAGTCCGTGGCGGGCGGCGAGGCGGTCTTCGCCATCGACCAGCAGCAATACCTCCAGGGCTATCTGCCGGTGGTGTTCCTGGCCAACTATGCCAAGTACGGCCTGATGCCGGGCGGCGATGTGGCCTCGGGCCCCAACCTGATCACCAAGGAAAAGGCCAATCAGGTGGTTGAGCTGTCCGCCAAGGGCATTCGCTAAGCCGGTCTGAAGCCCGCAGTCCACGGACTGCGGGCTTTTCATTTCGCGTCGTCATTCGGGGAGGCGCCCATGGTGAACACCACTCAGCCGACCGCAGATCTGTCCTCGGCTCCAACCGTCAAGAAGATCCAGGACGAGCGGCTGCGGGAGGTCTCCCTCGTGACCAAGATCATGCGGCGTCCCGAGCTCGGGGCGCTTGCCGGTCTCATCCTGGTCGCGATCTTCTTCGCCTCCACGGCCGATCCGTCCATGTTCACGCTGGCGGGCATCATGAACATCCTCTCGCCGGCAGCCCAGCTCGGGATCCTGGCCATTGCGGCGGCCCTGCTGATGATCGGCGGCGAGTTCGATTTGTCCATCGGTTCCATGGTGGCTTTCACGGGGCTCATCTTCGGCGCCTTCATCACCTTGAGCGGTTGGCCGCTGCTGCCGGCGATTGCCGCTACCTTAGGTGTCGCGGCCGTGCTCGGCGGCCTGAACGGCCAGCTCGTCATCCGTACGCGACTGCCCTCCTTCATCGTGACGCTCGCCTTTCTGTTCATCCTGCGCGGCCTCTCTCTCGTAGGCCTGAAATGGGCCACCGGCGGATCGACCCAGATGCGCGGCATCGGCGATCAGGCGGGCGAGGGCCTGATCCGCGAGCTCTTCTCGGGCGTGGCCTTCGAGGGGGTCTTCTCCTGGCTCGCCGCCAACGACCTCATCGGCAAGTTTCCCAATGGCACGCCGACGGTCACGGGTGTGCCGGTCTCCATCGTGTGGTTCGCCGGCTTCGCGCTTCTCGCCACCTGGATTCTCCTGCGCACCCGTGCCGGCAACTGGATTTTTGCCGCCGGCGGCGATCCCAACGCGGCGCGCAATTCCGGCGTGCCGGTGGACCGGGTGAAGACGGCGCTCTTCATGCTCACTGCCTTTGCGGCCGCGCTCGTGTCCGTTCTCACGGTGCTCGATGCCGGCTCGACCGATGCGCGGCGCGGATTCCAGAAGGAGTTCGAGGCGATCATCGCGGCAGTGATCGGCGGCTGCCTGCTCACCGGCGGATACGGCTCGGCCATCGGGGCGTTCTTCGGCGCCATCATCTTCGGCATGGTATCCATCGGCCTCACCTACACCCGGTTCGACTCCGACTGGTTCCAGGTTTTCTTGGGCGCCATGCTGCTGCTGGCCGTTCTGTTCAACAACTTCATCCGCCGCAAGGTGACGGGAGAGCGCTGATGGACGGACAAGTCCCCCTCATCGACATCCGAAACCTCGTCAAGCATTTCGGCTCGGTGATCGCCCTCTCCGGCGTGTCGCTCACGGTCAATCGCGGCGAGGTGATGTGCCTGCTCGGCGACAACGGCGCGGGAAAATCCACGCTGATCAAGACGCTGGCCGGCGTGCATAAACCCACATCCGGCGATTTCCTCGTCGAAGGCCAGCCTGTGAGCTTCGCCAGCCCGCGCGACGCGCTCGATGCCGGGATCGCGACGGTGTACCAGGATCTCGCGATGATCCCGCTCATGTCGGTCACACGCAACTTCTTCATGGGCCGCGAGCCGGTGAAGGGCATCTGGCCGTTCCGCCGCGTCGACTTCGACCATTGCGATGAGGTCACCCGCGAGGAGATGCACCGGATCGGCATCGACGTGCGCGATCCCCATCAGGCGGTCGGCACCCTGTCGGGCGGCGAGCGCCAATGCGTGGCGATTGCCCGCGCGGTCTATTTCGGCGCCAAGGTGCTGATCCTCGACGAGCCCACCTCGGCGCTCGGCGTGGCGCAGACCTCCATGGTGCTGAAATACATCCATCAAGTGCGCCAGAAGGGGCTGGGCGTGATCTTCATCACCCACAACGTGCGCCATGCCTATGCGGTGGGCGACCGCTTCACGGTGCTCAACCGCGGCAAGACGCTCGGCACATACGAAAAGTCCGGGATCCAGATCGAGGAACTTCAGAACCTCATGGCCGGCGGCAAGGAATTGCAGGCGGTTTCGCAAGAGCTCGGCGGGATGGTGTGATTGTCTCAAGCGATGTTCTCATCCATTCCCCTGAACGTCATCACCGGCCTTGTCCCGGCGATCCCGACTGATTGAAACGCTGAGCCTCACCGGATCGAGAATGGCCGGGACAAGGCCCGGCCATGACGTGGGAGTTTGTTCTAGCGAGTAATTAGTTTCAGGAGCACGCAGCATGACAGCACTCGGCATCGGCCTCATCGGCACCGGCTATATGGGCAAATGCCATGCGCTCGCCTGGAACGCCGTTGCGGCCGTGTTCGGGGATGTTGCGCGGCCGCGCCTTGCGGTGCTGGCCGAGCACTCGCAGGATCTGGCTGAGCGCAAGGCGCAGGAGCTCGGCTTTGCGCGCGCCACCGGCGACTGGCGCTCGCTCGTATCCGATCCGGCGGTCGATGTGGTGTCGATCACCACGCCCAACGCCTTCCATCCCGAGATGGCGGTTGCGGCGCTGGAGGCGGGCAAGCATGTGTGGTGCGAAAAGCCCATGGCGACGAAGCTGGCAGATGCGGAGCGGATGCTCGCCGCGGCCCGTGCGTCCGGCAAGGTCGCGGCGCTCGGCTACAACTACATCCAGAACCCGATCATCCGCCTGATCCGCCGCTTGCTCGACGAGGGGCAGATCGGGGACATCAACCACATGCGCCTCGAAAT
Organism: Microvirga sp. jy35; assembly: GCF_056148915.1. Lineage (NCBI taxonomy): Bacteria > Pseudomonadati > Pseudomonadota > Alphaproteobacteria > Hyphomicrobiales > Methylobacteriaceae > Microvirga > Microvirga sp. jy35. The sequence continues at coordinate 36,523 of NZ_JBWBEW010000012.1, forward strand.
GGACGAGGACTTCATGGCCGATCCGGAGGCGCTCTTCTACTGGAAGAGCGAGGCGGGTTCCGGTCATGGGGCGCTCGACGATTTCGGCGTTCATGCCTTGAGCTTGATCTGGACATGGTTCGGCGGCGTGCGACGGGTCTGCGGGCATATGACGAAACCCTACGCGGATCGTCCGGTGCAGGGCGGCGGGCGCCGCGCGGTCGAGACCTACGACATCGCCACCACCCTGATCGAGCTGGAGAACGGCGCCTCCGGGGTGATCGCTCTGAACCGCTCCGCCTGGGGCCGCAAGGGGCGCATCGCCGTGCAGCTCTTCGGCTCGAAGGGCACCATCGTGTACGACCAGGAGCGCATGAACGAGGTGCAGCTCTACACCGTCGATGGGCCTAAGGAGACCCAGGGCTTCCGCACCATCCTCACCGGGCCGCAGCATCCGCCTTACGACAAGTTCATCCCGGCGCCCGGCCATGGGCTTGGCTTCAATGACCTGAAGATCATCGAGTGCCGGGAGCTCATCCACCGCATCGATGGCGAGAGCGCGCATCTGATCACGTTCGAGGACGGCATCCGCATCGAGCGCACGGTGGATGCGATTGCCAGGAGTGCGCATGAGGGGCGTTGGGTGGAGGTGGAAGGCAGATAGAAGGCAGATAGAAGGATGTGCGACGTTGATCCGCGTGTCATCCCCGGCGCACGAAGTGCGGGAAGGGGATCCACTCGCACGCTCCACGGCTATGGATTCCCTTCCCCTCCGCTGACGCGTCCTCCCGGGAATGACAACCACTCCGTCATGGCCGGGCTTGTCCCGGTCATCCCGATCATGTGAAGCGCCGGGCTTTTCCTCATCGGGATCACCGGCACAAGACCGGTGATGACGGGGGGTAACTTTACGGCCATACCTCGGATGAGCCGTGAGAATGGTTGCTGGTCAAGACGTGGATGGCCGGAACACATCCGGCCATGACGATCCGAAAAACTTAAGCCGCGTGCGCCTTCACCACCTCGAGAAATGCATCCGCGTATCGATCGAGCTTGGCCTGCCCGACGCCGTGGATCTCGCCGAAGGCGCGCACGGTCACCGGGCGCTTGACCGCCATGTCGATGAGGCTGCGGTCCGAGAAGATCACGTAGGCCGGCACACCCTCTTCCTTGGCAAGGCGCGTGCGCAGGGCCTTGAGGTCGAGGAGCAGGGGGTCGTCGGAGGGCACGATCGATTCCGCTTCCATCCGTCCGCGCCGGCGGCGGCGCTCGGCGGGCTTCATAAGTACGTCGGAGCGTAGCTCGATCCGCTCTTGGCCTTTGAGCACGGCGACGCCCCTGTCGGTCAGGGTCCAGCGCCCGTATTCGGCGAGTTCCAGGCCGATGAGGCCGGCGGCGTAGATCTGTCGCAGCAGCGAACGCCACTCCTGCTTCGACCGGTCGTTGCCGACCCCGAAGGTCTTGAGCTTGTTGTGGCCGAAGCGCCGAATGGAATCCGTGTCCTCGCCGACGAGAATGCTGATGAGGTGCTCCGTGCCGAAGCGCTCGCCCGTGCGCACGATGGCGGAGAGAATCTTCTGCGCCTCGATGGTGCCGTCGAAGGACATGACACCGTCGATGCACAGGTCGCAATTGCCGCAGGGCTCGGTGGTTTCGCCGAAATAGGCGAGCAGGGTCTGGCGGCGGCAGCGCGGCGCCTCGCACAGGGCCACCAGCGCGTTGAGCCGCTGACGCTCCACACGCTTCTGCTCGTCCGCCGCATCGCTCTCCTCGATCTGCAGGCGGCGCAGGCGCATGTCGTCGAGGCCGTAGAGGGTGAGCGTGTCGGCGGGCGCGCCGTCGCGCCCCGCACGGCCGATCTCCTGGTAATAGGCCTCGATGGATTTCGGCAGGGCCGCGTGCGCCACGAAGCGCACGTCGGGCTTGTCGATGCCCATGCCGAAGGCGACGGTCGCCACCATCACCACGCCGTCCTCCTGCAGGAAGATATCCTGATTCTTGGCGCGGTCCTGCTGATGCATGCCCGCATGGTAGGGCAGAGCGCGGTAGCCGGCCTGGCTAAAGGAATCGGCCAGTCGCTCCGTGGCGTCGCGGGAGGAGCAATAAACGATGCCGCTCTCGTGCCGGTGCTTGTCGAGGAAGCCGAAGAGCTGGCGCTTGGAATTCTCCTTTGCCTGCATGGCGAGCCGCAGGTTCGGCCGGTCGAAGCCGTGGATGAAGAGGCGCGGCTCCTGCTCGAACAGCCGGTGCATGATGTCGCCCCGCGTCGCCACATCGGCCGTGGCGGTGAGCGCGATGGTCTGCACGTTCCCGAGCCGCTGGCGCACCTCGCCGAGCATGGCGTATTCGGGCCGGAAATCGTGGCCCCATTGCGAGACGCAGTGGGCCTCGTCGATGGCAAGCAGGTTCACGCCCGAGCGGCCGAGCCACTCGGTCGTGCTCGTATTCGCAAGCCGCTCCGGCGAGGCGTAGAGGATGCGCATGCGGCGGTCGCGCACCGCGTCGACCACGCGGCGGTTCTCCTCAGGGTCGTTGGCGGAGTTGAGGCTGCCCGCCTCGATGCCGAAATGGCGCAAGGCCGCCACCTGGTCGCGCATGAGGGCGATCAGCGGCGACACCACGAGGGTCAGCCCTTCCCTGGCCAATGTGGGCAGCTGGAAGCAGAGGGACTTCCCCGCGCCCGTGGGCATGACGGCCAGAACGTCCTCGCCGGCCAGCACCGCGCGCACGATCTCCTCCTGTCCTTCGCGGAAGGAGGGGAAGCCGAACACGTCGTGGAGGATTTTAACCGGATCGATCACGTCTGCCGTGTGGCCGATGAAGGCTTCGAGGTCAATGCGGCATCGGGAATCCGGAAAGAGGCCAGCACCCCACGGGCGGCCGCGATTCCCGTGGCGAAGGTGGCCTGCAACAGGTAGCCGCCGGTGGGCGCCTCCCAGTCCAGCATCTCGCCGGCCGCGAACACGCCCGGCATCCGATGCAGCATCAGGTGCCCGTCGAGTTCGCCGAACGGCACGCCGCCAGCGCTGGATATGGCCCGGTCAAGGGATTTCGCGCTAGTGAGCCTCAACGGCACGGCCTTGATCAGGCGGGCCAGAGCCTCGGGCTCGGCCGGCATGGCTGGGGATGCTTCCCGCAACAGGGCGATCCCGACCGGGCTTAAGCCCGCTGCTTTCCGCAGGAAGGTCGAGGCGGATTGCCCTTTTCGCGGGGTGCCGAGCTTCTTCAGCAGGGTCTCGCGGGAGAGGTCGGGCCTGAGGTCGATGTGCAGGAGGGCGCTGCCATCCCGCTCCATGGCGTCGCGCAGCCTTGCCGACAGGGCGTAGACCGCCCCGCCCTCAAGGCCATCCTGCGTGACGATGGCCTCGCCCCGAACGGTCGTGCCCTCGAAGGTGAGCGCAATGCGCTTCAGGGGCTCCCCCTCGTGGCGGCGCATGAAGGCGGACCAGGGCAGAGTGAAGCCCATATTGGCCGGGCGCAGGGGCCGGATATCGACGCCTCGTCCGGCCAGGAGGTCGACCCAGCTCCCATCCGAGCCGAGCCGGGGCCAGCTCGCGCCGCCCAGCGCCAGGATCGTGGCGTCGGGCCTGGCCTGCACGGGCTCGCCCGCCGCATCGGTGAAGATCAGACGGCCCTCCTCGTCCCAGCCCTGCCAGCGGTGGCGCAGGGCGAAGCGAACCCCGAGCCCGTCCAGCCGCGCCAGCCAGGCCCGTAGCAGCGGAGAGGCCTTGAACGCCTTGGGAAAAACGCGTCCGCTGGTGCCTACGAAGGTCTCCTGCCCCAGGCCCTCGCACCAGGCGCGCAGATCTTCCGGGCGGAAGGCTTCGATCAGGGGGCTGAGCCGCGGCTGCGCCTCGGCATAGCGGGCGAGGAAGTGCTCGAACTTCTCCGAATGGGTCAGGTTCAGCCCGCCCCGGCCCGCCATGAGCAGCTTGCGGCCGACCGACGGCATCCGGTCGTAGACCGTCACCGACAAGCCCGCGCGCGCCAGAGCCTCCGCGGCGATCAGGCCGGCGGGGCCGCCGCCGATGACGGCGACTTCGGTAGGAGAGGGGGACGGGAACATGCGGTCAGCTGACGCGGAGGTGAGAGGAATCTGGACCCTCACGCGGCAACATGGCATGCAGCGGCATCGGGTTCATGGCTCGAAGCACATGAACGCCAAAGGTTCTTTTTTCAAGAGGAGCGGCGCCTCAACGCCGCCCGAAGGGGAATGCGATGCGTGCTCTTTTCATCTCCGGCTTGATCGCCCTGGGGCTGGCCGGCTGCGCGGGCGACTCGGCCTTGATCCCCAAGGACACGATCCTGGCGAGCTCGACCAGCGATGCTGCCCAGGCGGCGACCCTCATCTCGGCCTATCGCGTGTCGAAGGGCCTGAGTCCGGTGACGGTGGATTCCCGCCTCAACAAGGCGGCGGAGCATCAGGCGCGGGTCGTCGCCGCTGCGGGCCGGCTCAGCCACGGCAGCTTCGTGAGCCGCATGGATCAATACGGGATCAGCGGCTATTCCGCCGAGAACCTGTCGGCGGGCCAGGACTCTGTCGATGGCGCTATCAGCCGCTGGAAGGCCTCGCCCGGCCATAACAGCAACCTCCTGATGCCCCAGGCCCGCAAGATCGGGCTGGCCCGCGCGGATGCCGACAACCGCTACGGCCGCTACTGGGCGCTCGTGCTCGGACAGTAGGGCCTCAAGGCACAAACAAGGTCATGCCGCGTTAGGACTCCGATTCCTCTCGCTTGCAGATTTCATGACCCAGCCACAAATACTCTCCTTCGCCATCGTCGCCGGGATGATGGCCCTCTTCGTCTGGGGTCGCTTCCGCTACGATCTCGTGGCGGTTCTCTCGCTCCTGGTGGCCGTGCTGGTCGGCATCGTGCCGGCCGACAAGGCCTTCGAGGGCTTCAGCGACGACATCGTCATCATCGTGGCGAGCGCGCTTCTGGTCAGCGCGGCCGTAGCCAAGTCCGGCATCCTGGAAGCGGGGCTCAACCGCGTCGGACCCTATCTTCGCACGACGCAGATCCAGATCGTGGTTCTGGTGGGCGTGGTGACGGTGCTCTCCGCCTTCGTGAAGAATATCGGCGCGCTGGCCATGATGATCCCCGTGGCGTTCCAGATCGCCCGGCGCACCAACACGCCGCCTTCGAGCTTCCTCATGCCGATGGCGTTCGGATCGCTTCTCGGCGGCATCGTGACCCTGGTCGGCACCTCTCCCAACATCATCGTGTCGCGGGTCAGGCAGGAGCTGATGGGCGAGCCCTTCGGCATGTTCGACTTCACGCCCGTGGGCATCGGCATCGCGCTCGCGGGCGTCGTTTTCCTCGCCTTCGGCTACCGCCTGCTGCCGCAGGGCCGAAAAGGGGCCGCATCCCTAGATGCTGCCCTCGACATCAAGGACTACGTGACCGAGGCCCGCGTGACCCCTGAATCCGATGTGATCGGGCAGACGGTGGCGGACCTTCACAAGCTCGCCAACGGCGAGGTGAAGGTGGCGGCGATCATCCGCAACGAGACCCGCAGCTCGAGCCCTCTGCCCGATGCAACCATCCGCGAGAACGACGTGCTCATGCTGGAGGGCGAGTCGGATGCTCTGGAGAGCGCCGTCGCCAGGGCCGGGCTGAAGCTCAGCCGCGACCACAGACAACCCGAAATGGACGAGGCCACGGACGAGATCGGGGCCATCGAGGCGATCGTCGGGCCGAGTTCGGTGTTGACCGGGCTGTCGGCGGAACGCATCGGCCTCTACGAGCGCTTCGGCGTTAACCTGATCGCGGTGAGCCGCAGCGGCGAGCGGTTCAAGGAACGGCTGCGCACCATCACCCTGCGGGCCGGCGACGTGATCGTGCTCCAGGGGAATCTGAAGCGGCTGCCGGACACCCTGCGCGACATCGGCTGCCTGCCGCTCGCGGAACGGGAGATCCGGCTCGGCAGCGCGCGCCGCAGCCTGATCCCGGCCGGCATTCTGGTCGTGACGATGGTGATCGTCGCCTTCAACATCCTGCCGGTGGCGATCGCGTTCTTCGGGGCCGGCGTCCTGCTCGTGCTGTTCGGCGCGCTCACCCTGCGGGAGGCCTACGAGACCATCGAATGGCCGATCATCGTCATGCTCGGCGCCCTGATCCCGGTCAGCGAATCGATTCGCACCACCGGCGGAACGGACCTGATCGCCGGCTGGCTGTCATCGGCCGCCAACATGCTGCCGCCGACGGGCGCCCTCGTGCTCATCATGGTGGCGGCCATGGCCGTGACGCCGTTCCTCAACAATGCCGCAACCGTGCTGGTGATGGCGCCCATCGCGGCGAGCTTCGCCGCCCAGCTCGGCTTCAGGCCGGACGCCTTCCTGATGGCGGTGGCGATCGGCGCGGCTTGCGACTTCCTCACCCCCATCGGGCACCAGTGCAACACCCTCGTCATGGGGCCGGGCGGCTACCGGTTCGGCGATTACTGGCGGCTTGGGCTGCCCTTGTCGATCATCGTGGTGGTGGTCGGCATCCCGCTGATCATGCTGGTCTGGCCGCTGAACTGATTTAAGGAAGGAAGGCGGCGAGCAGCAGGGTCGTGCCGGCCGCCGAGGTCGAGAGAGCCACGATCATGGCCCAGATGTGCAGCCGGTCCCGCTCCTCCTGATTGAGCAGGGGACGGTAGCGCGAATCCGAGCGGCCGAAGATGAAGCTGGCGTTCCTCGCCGGCCGCGGATCATGGGGCATCACGCAGAAGCTCGATCGGGCCACGGACCGCACCGGCTGAGGTTGAACGCTGTAGGACGGCTCACGAGACATCGGCGGGGTCATGGCTTGACGCTACACAGGAAGAGATCGTGACCAGACGCTCGCCCTGAAGCCATGAACGCGGAGTAAAGATGCAGCATCACTTGTCGGCGTCGTAAACCAAACCTTTACAAGCCGGTCGATCTTACCGGTGGACAAGTCCAGGGCCGCGGCGCAAGGGCGCTTTCCGTGCATGCCGTTCCGGCAGTGATCCGTTCTCGTCCGGTCACAGGAAACGGGTCGCCCGCCGGCGGGACTTGTGTCATTCCCTAGTTCCAGTTGCGCAGGGCACCCGAATGACACAAGCACCCGTCCAGAAGACCATGACCGCGTCCGACTGGGCGCTTCTGGTCGCATTATCCGTTGTGTGGGGCGGATCCTTCCTGTTCGTCGGGATCGCCGTCAAGGAGCTGCCTCCGCTGACCATCGTGGCGTCCCGCGTCCTGATGGGAGCGGCGGCCCTGCTGATCGTGCTTCGCATCCTGGGACTTCACCTGCCCCGCACCCGGCAGGCCTGGGGCGCTTTTCTGGGCATGAGCATTCTCAACAACGTCATTCCCTTCACGTTGATCGTCTGGGGGCAGAGCCATATCGCCAGCGGGCTCGCCTCCATCCTCAATGCAACCACGCCGCTCTTCACCGTGATCGTCGCGCATTACCTGACGGACGACGAGCATCTGACGGCTCAGAAATTTGCAGGCGTCCTTGTGGGCTTTGCCGGCGTGGCCGTGATGATCGGTGCTGCGGCCATGACCGCGTGGGATGCAAGCATCCTGGCGCAGCTCGCCGTTCTCGGGGCCGCCCTGTCCTACGGCTTTTCCGGCGTGTTCGGGCGACGCTTCAAGACCATGGGCATCCCACCGCTCGCCACCGCCGCCGGGCAGGTGACGGTGTCGAGCGCGCTTCTCCTGCCCGTAGCGCTGATCGTCGACCAGCCCTGGACCTTGAGCGTGCCGAGCACGGGCGCCGTTCTGTCCATGCTGGCCCTTGGCCTCGTCTCGACGGCCTTCGCTTATCTGATCTTCTTCCGCTTGCTGGCGCGGGCGGGAGCTACGAATGTGGGTCTCGTGACCTTCCTCATCCCGGTCAGCGCCATTCTTCTCGGCGTGCTTGTTCTCGGCGAGACCCTTGCTCCGCGGCACATCGCCGGCATGGTCCTCATCGCGGCGGGCCTCGTGCTGATCGACGGTCGGCTGGTCTCGCGCTTGAAGGGGCTCGTCAGCGCTAGCGCATCCTGCGGACCCAGCGGGCCGCGCCAGCGAAAAGTGGTCCCGGTTTTCCGCGCTGAAGGATGCGCCAGCCAAGAGAAGAAGCATCGGAATTGACCCCAAAAGTGCATTCCACTTTTGGGTCCGATGCTACTGAGCCGGTGATGCGCGGAAACGGTTGAACATCATGTCGGGCGCGCTGGTGTTGTGGCGCGACGGCACGAGCCGGCCCATCCAGGCATCTGTCGCCTTGCCGCCCTGAAAATTCATGATCATTTCCTCGCGCCAGGAACGGGCGCCCTCCTCCCGCACGGCGACGCGGGCCACGTCCGCGTTGAACTCGGTCACGTACATGGACCGCAGCCCTGCGAAGGGCAGGCCGGAGATCGCCTGATCGAACGTCACGTCGAGGGTCATGCGCTCTTCGTTTAGCGCCTTCATGGACACCGCCGCCTTGCTGCCTGTGGCCAAGGTGAGCGTAAAGGTCATGGTCTTCGGATCGAAGGCGACGTCCTTCAGGTTCACCACTGGCCGCTGGTCGAACTCCACAGGGCCGACCAGGAAGGAGGAGCCGTAGGAGGTCCAATCCAGGTGCTCGGGCGGAAGCGGCTTGATGCGCCAATAACCGTCGCCCGGATAGATCACGAGCACTTCGATGGCCTTGTCGCCGCGCTTCTTCAGGAGTTGGAGAAGGTGGATGTTGCGCTCGACCTTGTCCCCGATGGTCACGGTCACGTCGCTGGGGCGCCAGAATTCGGTAAAGGACAGGCCTTTGATCTGCACATCTGCATCCTCGTAGAGGGTGCTCATGGTCGGGTGCGGCTTGGCGGAGGTCTCCTCCGAGATATCCTCGCAGGCGGTCCAGTCCGGCTCCCAGCGATCCTGGCGCAGCGTGCCCATATAGGCGGGATGCACGGCCTCGATCTGGAAATGCTTCACGTCGGACGAGGCGAAATTGATCGCAACATTGTCCTTCTCGGCGCAGAGCACCGGCTCGCTGGTGTTCGTCACCTCGACCGCCAAGCCGTCGAGGGTGGCGGCGCCGGCCGCGGTGGCAAGGCCGAGGAAGCCGAGGGCGAAGAGCCGCGTAGGAAGCATGAGGATCATCCGGTGTTCTGCGGAAGCGGGGCTGTCGAGGCGGACAGATAGCGCATCGTGCGGAAAAGTGGACCCGGTTTTCGCTGACGCGGCCCATCGGATCCGCTCCGAACGATGTAGCCCGTCGAGGAAGGGGCACCCGACCGACTATGCCGGCGAGCCAGGTAACCTTTGCACCGAGGCCCGTTGATCCGTCATGGCAGACGTCACATCTCTGGCATTAGAGATCGGAACGTGCCTGTGCTAGGGTGCAGTCGAACCTGAAGCGTGGCTTCAGGGGCGGCTGTCCCGGGACACCCGATTTTCCGCCAAATATGAGGCTGTTTGCCCGAGTTTTCGATGATGCGCCTGACCTTGAGCCTGTCCGACAATCCCGCCCTGACCTTGGTCGAGCGGGCCATCATGGAGTTCCGCAGCGCCCGCCCGGTCGTGATCGACGGGGCCAAGGGGAGCGCGCTCGTGGTCGGCGTCGAGGATCTGGACGAGGCCAGGGCCGCTGAAGCCGGGGCCGTTGCCGGCGGCCACGCCCATCTGGTTCTCCCGGCGGCAAGGCTGCGCCGGCTCGGGCTCGAGCGGGAGGCGCCCGGGCGCGTGGCCCTGCCTGTGGTCGACCGCACGCGGGTGGAGACCCTGGCCCTCAAGGTGGACAGCCGCATCGATGCGCCGGTTCGTGCCGCCGACGGCCTTGACGAGGAGGCGCTGGAGCTCGCTCGCCTGTCGCTGGTCCTGCCCGCCGTGATCGTGGTGCCGCTGGCCACAGGCATCGACATCGATTCGTCGGTGATCCGCGTCCCGGGGGAGGCGATCCGAGGCTACCGGCGCGCCAAGGTGGCCGATCTGACCATCGTCAGCCGCGCACCCGTGCCCCTGGAGGGCGCCCCCACGAGCGAATTCGTGGTGTTCCGCGGCGGCGAGGGCCTGCGCGATCAGGTGGCGATCATCATCGGCAAGCCGGACCTCTCCAAGCCCGTTTCCGTGCGCCTGCACTCAGCCTGTCTAACGGGCGATCTCTTCGGCAGCCTCAAATGCGATTGCGGCGACCAGCTGCGGAACACCGTGCGCTTCATGGCCGAGAACGAGGGCGGCATCCTGCTCTACCTTGATCAGGAAGGGCGCGGGAACGGCATCGCCAACAAGATCCGGGCCTACAAGCTCCAGTCTCAAGGCTACGACACTTACGACGCCGACGAGGTGCTGGGGTTCGAGGCGGATCCGCGCCGGTTCGATTTCGCAGCCGTCATGCTCAAGGAACTCGGCGTCGGCAAGGTCCGGCTGATGACCAACAACCCCGAGAAGATCGCAGCCCTCAGCAAGGCAGGGCTCGAGGTGACCTCCGATCACCGCGTCCTGGGCCGCCCCACGGCGGAAAATGTAAGCTATCTCGCTGCCAAGCGGGATCGGGCAGGGCATTATATTGATCTCGAAGGCATGCTCGCCTGCTCGAGCAAGGACTGAATCCTCTTCCGTCGGAAGCCCGTTTGACCGCACACAGGAAGGGAGGTTCCTGTGGATCGCGCATGCGCTCCGTCACGACGAAACTCACATAAATCATTGCAGTCATTGATATTACCTCTGCAAAATCTCCCGAGCTTGCTACGCTTACAGGCCCCGTATAGTATACTATACATAGTGCCTGAACATGAGGAGACATCAACGCATGCTGCGTCAACTAACGCTTGCCCTGGCCATTGCCGGAGCCCTGACGAGTGCCGCCCACGCCCACGGAATCTGGACGGCCCAACGCCATGGCGATCTCGCCATCGTCTATGGCCATGGCGCCGGCGACGATGCCTACAGGTCGGAAAAGGTGAAAGGCGCCGTCTCGTATCTCGCCTCGGGCGAGAAGCGGGACAGCAAGGTTCTGCATCAGGCCAAGAACGCCCTGGTCGAGCCCGCACAGGATGCGGTCGCCCTGACCGTGATCCTCGACAACGGCATCTGGACGAAGGGTCCCGATGGCAAGTCGGTCAACAAGCCGAAGGGTCAGGTGTCAGGGGCTCAGTCGGCGAGCCACTCCGTCAAGATCAACACGACGATCCTGAAAAGCGGTGCCGCGCTGAAGCCGACCGGGCAGGGTCTCGAGATCGTGGCGCTTGCCGATCCCATGACCTTGAAGATGGGTGACGATCTTCCCGTTCAGGTCTTCGCGGATGGCAAGCCGCTTGCGGGCGTTCCGCTCTACGTCGATTACGTGAACGACGGGCATGCCCAGAGCAACAGGACGGATCAGGATGGCAAGGTGACGCTGTTCGTCCGCAACGACGGCCTCAACGTGATTGGCGTCTCCCATACGAAAATGACGCCTGACAATACGGAGATCGATCAGGTGAGCTATTTCGCGACCCTGTCCTTCACCCTGCCGCACGGCGAGGATTAGGCGCGGCAGAGCCGCACAGTTTCGGACATGGAAAAGGCTGGCCTCTTGCGCGAGAGGCCAGCCTTCTTGCTTAGAGCTGTTTCCACTTGCGTGGCATCATCTCTTCTTTGTTTTGCCGCATCTTCTGACGGCGAACTGGATCCACTTCGCCGAAAGATACTCTAGCGCGCCGGCATGCCGGTTTCGACGATCTTCGCCCACAGGGAGACGCCGTAGGGGCTCGCCTCGTCGTTGAAGTCGTAGGCCGGATGATGGACGCCCGCCGTGTCGCCGTTGCCCAGGAAGATGTAGGCGCCCGGCCGCTGCTCCAGCATGTAGGAGAAGTCCTCCGCGCCCATGAGAGGCGGGACGGTGGTGTCCACCGCATTCTCGCCGGCCACCGCACGGGCGACGCTGGCCATGAACTCGGTCTTGTCGGGATCGTTCATGGTGACCGGGTAGCCGCGGTCGTATTCGACCTCGGCCTTGGCCCCGAAGGCGGCGCACACGTTCTCGACGATAGCGCGGATGCGGGTCTCGGCGAGGTCGCGCACCTCCGGCGAGAGGGTGCGCACGGTGCCGAGCAGCATGGCCGTCTGCGGGATCACGTTGAAGGCCTCGCCCGCCTTTACGGTGCAGACGGACACCACCACGGATTCGAGCGGGTCGGCATTGCGGGAGGCGATGGTCTGCAGGGCCGTGATCACCTGGGCGGAGATCACCACCGGGTCGATGCAGTCATGCGGGCGGGCCGCATGGCCGCCCTTGCCTTCGATGGTGATCGTGAATCGGTCGGCCGCCGCCATCATCGGGCCTGGACGGATGGCGAACTGGCCGACGGGAATGCCCGGCATGTTGTGCATGCCGTAGACCTCCTGCACGCCGAAGCGTTCCATGAGGCCGTCCTTCACCATCTCGTTGCCGCCGCCGCCGCCTTCCTCCGCCGGCTGGAAGATTACCACCGCCGTGCCGTCGAAGTTGCGCGTCTCGGCCAGGTACTTCGCGGCGCCCAGCAGCATGGCGGTGTGCCCGTCATGGCCGCAGGCATGCATCTTGCCCGGGATCTTGGACGTGTGCGGGACGTTCGTCGCCTCCTCGATGGGAAGTGCATCCATGTCGGCGCGAAGGCCGATCACCCGTCCCGAGTCGTTCGAGCGGCCCCTGATCACACCCACGACCCCGGTCCGGCCGAGGCCGGTCACGACCTCGTCGCAGCCGAAGCTCTTGAGCTTCTCGGCGACGATCCCGGCGGTGCGGTGAACGTCGAACAGGAGTTCCGGGTTTTCGTGAAAGTCGCGGCGCCACCCGGTGATTTCATCGGCGAGATCGGCGACGCGGTTGATGATCGGCATGAAGGATCCTCGAGCAGAGAAGCAGGAACCCTCAGCCAAGCAGAGGCAGGGGCCTTCCGTCAACCGTTACGGCATCACGGGGCTCGGCTTTAGAACTTCCGGCGCAGGACGGCCTTGGGGCGGGTGGTGCGGAACTGCCCGCGCTCGATGGCGACGAAGATCAGCACCAGGACCACAAGCGCGGTGAACCACCAGACCTGCGTGGTGCCGATCCCGAGGCAGCCCAGGGCATAAGCACAGGTGAAAGCCGCCATGATGCCGGGCGCAACGGTGGCGCGATGGCTCCGGATCCCGACCACGGCGCGGTAGATCAGCAGGCTCCCGGCGACGGCCCCCACGAGGCCGAGCTCGTACCAGATCTCGAACAGCAGGGTGGAGGGGGCATTCCGGGGAACCAGGCCGAAGAGCCGTCCGCGCAGGGCGGTTTCCATTCCATGCCCTGTCAGCAGCCGCAGCGGCTCGTTGAGGACGATCTGGCGCCAGACGTCGAGGCTCACCGTGACCGGGGCCCTCGCGCCGAGCAGGCCCGCCGCGAGGGGCTTCAGGAGAAAGGGCAGGAGCGGGGCGAGCAGCAGGAGGCCCGCCATGACCAGCCCGGTCAGGCGCGGCCCGATGTTGGGGCTTGCGGCTGTCAGGACGAACACGATGGCGCCGGCGGCGAGACCGTAGAGGGGCAGCCCCTCCCGCGTGAGGAGGGCCGCAACCGCGACCGCAAGAGCCAGCGCGACGGCTTCCAGATTCCTGCCGCGGGAATGGAGCCAGGCGAGCGCCGGCCAGACCAGCAGGGCGAGCATGAGCATGCCGCGCTCGAGGCTCAGGCCTTCGGGGTCGAAGCGGCTGCTGCCCTGGAGCGCCAGGGGAATGCTGATCACCGCCGCCAGGCCCACGCCGACGGGCAGGAGATAGAGGTTGGCCGCGCGCATCCGCTCCGGAACGGCCAGATAGCCGCCGAGGCCCATGAGAATCATGCCCACGATGTTGAACAGCCGTTCTGACGCCTCGGGCAGGAAGGGCGTCCAGACCAGGGACAGCCCGGCCCAGAACAGCAGGACCAGTCCGGCAATCCCGCCCGTGGAGGTGGCGAGCGCCAGCATCTTCTCCCGGGCCTGTCTTGCGCTCCCGTCCAGCACCGAGGCGAGAACGAGGAGGATGACCGCGAGCGGCGCCATCACCACGAGGGCCCGCCGCGTGAACAGGGCCGCCAGGGGCACGGCGAAGAACAGGGTCGCGAAGCCGAGGCGCCGCAGCACGGCGGCGGCATCGGCGGAAGGGTTGGCCGTCTGGGAAACGGGGCGGACCATGCGGGCAGGCAATCGACCTTGGACGTTCAGGGACCGGGAGCCTAATGGACGAAGTCGCCAAATGCTGTAGGTGTCGTGCAACACATCCCGTTCCTTTGCGCCCTCTCCGGGAGAGCACGACCTCCATGGCATCGAGCGCCATTCCCGCCCGCAAGCACCTCCTCCTGGTCGGCGGAGGGCACGCTCACGTTCTGGCGCTGGAAGCCTTTGCCCGCGATCCCGCGCCTGGGGCGACGATCACCCTGGTCAGCAAGGACCGCCTGACGCCCTATTCGGGCATGCTGCCGGGACACCTGGCCGGAACCTACAAGAGGGACGAGATCCACATCGACCTAGAGCGCCTCGCCCGCGCCTGCGGCGTGGGACTGATTCTGGACCAGGCTGTCGGATTCGACAGGGCTGCCCGGCGCGTGCAGCTGAAAGGCGGCGGGGAATTGGCCTACGATATCCTCTCCATCGATATCGGCATCACGCCGGACCTGTCGGGGATCGCCGGGGCGGACGAGCATGCGCTTGCGGTCAAACCCATCGGCAGCCTGCTGGAGAAATGGGACCGGCTCGTGGACAGCGCCCTTGCGTCGGACGGACCCCGCCGTTTCGCCATCGTCGGCGGAGGGGCCGCCGGGATCTGCCTTGCCTTTGCGGCCTCTGCCTTCTTCGCATCGCAGGTGAGCGATCCCATCGAGGTCTCGCTGATCGGCGCATCCGAGGCGCCGGGGTTCAATGCAGGGATGCGCAGGCGCGTCGCGCGGGCGCTCAAGCGGCACGGAATCACCGTCCATGCCGAGGATTCGGCTTTGCGCATTGATCAGGATGGCGTGACGCTCGCGAGCGGCAAGTTCGTGCCGGCTGATGCGGTTCTGGTCTCGACCCATGCCGCGCCGCCGCCGGTGCTTGCCGCGACGGACTGGGCCAAGGACGAGAGTGGCTTTCTCGCCATCGGTCCCACGCTCCAGATCCTGAACGATGAAACCGCTTTCGCGGCTGGCGATTGCGCCACGATGGTCGCGCATCCTCGCCCCAAGGCCGGCGTCTTCGCCGTGCGGCAGGGGGCGGTGCTGGCCCGCAATCTGAGACGCGCCGTCCGGGGCGAAGCCCTCGAACATTACGTCCCGCAGCGCGATCACCTGCTGCTGATCGCAACGGGCGACGGCCGCGCCATCGGCGGACGCGGCCGGCTTCTTGCCTTTGAGGGCCGCCTCGCCTGGCGGCTGAAGGATCTTATCGACCGGCGCTTCATGCGCCGGTTCGGGTGAGCAGATCGCTGCTCTCCTTCGTCATCACCGGCCTTGTGCCGGTGATCCCGATCATGAAAAGCGCAGCACTCTTCCAATCGGGATGGCCAGGTTAGGCCCAGCCATGACGGGCGATGATGCCAATCACTTCTTCTGCCCACGGATGAAGTTGATGATGCCGGAGAAATCGTCGCCGTCATGGCCCGCATTGGCGAAGAGCGCATAGAGCTGCGCGGCCTCAGCGCCGAGCGGCGTGGACGCGCCGGATGCGAGCGCCGCCTCCTGGGCGAGCTTGAGGTCCTTCAGCATCAGGGCTGCCGCGAAGCCCGGCTTGTAATCGTTGTTCGCCGGCGAGGTCGGCACCGGACCGGGAACGGGGCAATAGGTGGTGAGCGACCAGCACTGGCCCGACGAGGTGGAGGCGACGTCGAACAGTGCCTGATGCGAGAGCCCGAGCTTTTCCGCCAGGACGAAGGCCTCCGCCACGCCGATCATCGAGATGCCGAGGATCATGTTGTTGCAGATCTTCGCCGCTTGGCCGGCGCCGGGCTCACCGCAATGAACCACCTTCTTGCCCATCTTGGACAGGATCGGCTCGGCCCGGTCGAAGGCTTGCTTGGCGCCGCCCGCCATGAAGGTGAGCGTCGCGCCCTTCGCGCCGCCCACGCCGCCGGAGACCGGGGCATCGAGGCTCGTGAGATTGCGGTTCTGTTCGCCGGCCATCGCATGCACCTTGCGGGCACTCTCCACGTCGATGGTCGAGCAGTCGATGAGGAGCGTGCCCTCCTTCACGGACGGCAGAATATCGGCCCAGACCGAGACCACGTGCCTGCCCGCGGGCAGCATGGTGACCAAGATCTCCGCCTCCCGCACGGCATCGACCGTAGAGCCGGCAACGCTCACGCCGTCGGTCTTCGCCTGATCGCAGGAGGCAGGCGACAGGTCGAAGCCGGTGACTTTGTGCCCCGCCTTGACGAGATTGGCCGCCATGGGGCCGCCCATGTTGCCGAGGCCGATAAAGGCGATGCTGGTCATGAGAATCCTCCCTTGTTGTCGTGTGATGATTGAGCGAGCAGCCAGAGCGAGCCTGCCGCCATGACGAGGCCGCTGCCGGCGTGCAGCAGAAGATGCATCGGGCTCTCGAAGCCGCGCTCCAGAGAAACCAGGACGACGTCGCCCGCCGGAATGAGAACCGTCAGTCCCAACACGGTGCCCACGGCGCGCCGGGTCGACAGGCGCGACAGGGCGGCGAGATAGGCGCCGAACGCAAGGTCGCGCAGGCCGATGGCCGAGACATAGGACAGGCCTGAGCCGTCGGGAGCAGCGATTCCGAACAGGGCGGCGCCAGCGCGCGGCGCGAAGACGAACAAAAGTCCGAGGAGCACGAAGACGCCCGACAGGGCGAGCACGAGCCAGGTGCTGGGCTCATGCAAAGGCAGTCCCGACCTTTCGCTCCGCCTTGTCATGCGCGTCGCGCCACCCACAGGGCTCCTGCCAGCGAGAAGCCGTAGAACCACAGCATCAGCGATCCGAACACTTTGTCGAGAGCCGGGTCGAGGCGCGGGAAGAACACCGCGAAATGCGAGCCCACGGCAGCCATGATCAGCATGCCGGGAACCGCGGTCAGGGCCATGGCCTGTATCGCGGCTTTTCTGGAAACTCGCAGAACGAGATGGACCATCAATCCCAGAACGAGGCCGAGTGCGGCTCCTGCCGCGAAGTTGAGCTGGAAGGGCCTGCGACCATCAAGGAAGAACCAAGGGCCTGCGAAGTGAAACAGCGCGAAGATCGCTGCAGCGATGCCGAGGCCTAGGCCGAGCGATTTAAGCGGGATGCTCATAAGGCTCCGACCTCATCCTGAGGAAGCGCTATTTCCCTCCCCCTTGTGGGGAGGGATCAAGGGTGGGGGTGTGAGCGCTGAACTGGACCAGTGTGACGCCGGCACCCCCACCTCCAACTCCTCCCCACAAGGGGGAGGAGAGTCATGGTGCGCTCTAATGAGTGGGCGGTCTTTCACAGTCATCGATTGCCGCGCCCCACCAGATCGCGCGCCACGATCAGGCGCATGATCTCGTTGGTGCCCTCCAGGATCTGGTGCACCCGCAGGTCGCGCACGATCTTCTCCACGCCGTAATCGGCGAGATAGCCATAGCCGCCATGGAGCTGCAGGGCATCGTTGGCCACCTGGAAGCCCACGTCGGTGGCCATGCGCTTGGCCATGGCGCAGAGCTTGGTGGCATCGAGCGCCTTGGCGTCCAGCGCCGAGGCCGCGCGCCAGAGGAAGGTCCGTGCCGCTTCCAGTTCGGTGGCCATGTCGGCGAGCTTGAACTGTAGCGCCTGGAAATCCGCGATGCGCTTGCCGAAGGCCTTGCGCTCGCCCGTATAGGCCAGCGCCTTGTCGAGGGCGGATTGCGCGCCGCCGAGGGAGCAGGCGCCGATATTGATGCGCCCGCCGTCGAGACCCGACATGGCGATCTTGAACCCCATCCCCTCGTCCGAGAGCCGGTTGGCCACAGGCACGCGCACGTCCTCGAAGATCACCGCGGCGGTGGGCTGCGCGTTCCAGCCCATCTTCTTTTCCTGCGCGCCGAAGGACACGCCGGGCATGTCCTTCTCGATCACCAGCGTCGAGATGCCGGAAGCGCCGTCCTCGCCCGTGCGCACCATGGTCACGTAGATGTCCGAGGTGCCTGCGCCCGAGATGAACTGCTTCACGCCGTTGACGATGTAATGGTCGCCGTCGCGCACCGCCTTGGTCTTGAGCGCCGCGGCATCCGAGCCGGAGCCCGGCTCGGTCAGGCAGTAGCTCGCGATCAGCTCCATGGTGGCCAAACGCGGGATGTAGCGTTGGCGCTGCTCATCCGAGCCGTAGCGGTCGATCATCCAGGCGGCCATGTTGTGGATCGAAAGGTACGCCGAAACGGCCGGGCAGCCGGTGGCGAGCGCCTCGAAGATCAGCGCCGCATCGAGCCGAGTCATGCCCGATCCGCCCACGTCGTCGCGGGTGTAGATCGCTGCCATCCCGAGGGCGGCCGCCTCCCGCATGACGTCCACGGGGAAGTGCTTCTTCTCGTCCCATTCGAGGGCATGGGGCGCAAGATTGTCCGCAGCAAAAGCAAGCGCCATGTCGCGGACGGCGATTTGATCGTCTGTGAGGGAGAACTGGGTCATGGTCCTAAATCGTCACGGCAGAGGCAGTTGTGCACCCCGACTTTGGATCTAGAGCATCTTTCGAAGAAGTGGATGCTCACGCCTGACGGCAGCCTTGGCGGCACCGCCAACAACCCTATCTGAACTTTGTAACGTCCTCGCGCAGGTCGATTCAGGAGGAGCTCATGCCGCAGGATGAACTCATTCGCGCCATCACGGCCGCCCTTGCGGATCAGGCGCAGTTGCGGGGGCTGTTTCTGGTGGGCAGCTTCGGCAAGGGAACGGCGGACGCCTTCAGCGACATCGATCTTCTGGCGATCGTCGAGGAAGCTGGAAGAGTTGAATTTCCAGCGGTCTGGCGCGCCACCCTGGAAGGCATCACCCCTGTGGTGTTCTGGAACCAGAGACCGATCGGCGGCACCCTCATCAATGCGATCACGGAGGATTGGACCCGGTGCGACCTCGCCATTCCGGCTGAAGCGGGGCTTCGTGGCCAGACGAAGGACAGGACCTGGGTTCTCATCGACCGGGGCGGCCTATACGACACTCTGCCGCCGCACCTCGCTTATGGCGGACCCAATGTGGCCAAGGTGACGTTCCTCATCAGCGAGTTCATTCGCATGATGGGTCTTCTCAGCGTCGGCATCGGTCGGGGCGAGTACTTCCTGGGCACCGTCGGGGCAGGCATGCTCCGTGATCATCTGGCGAGCCTTATGGTGGAGGAGGCGACCATCCCCGATCCGGGCGGCATGCTCCATCTGAGCCGACTGATTTCACCCGATCAGATGAGGGTTCTCACAGACCTGCCATTCCCCAAGCCCGAGCGCAGGTCGATCATCGAAGCTCACTTCGAAACGGCGCGCGCGTTCATGCCGCGGGCCCGCGTTATGGCGGCAAAGCTCGACATTCCTTGGCCAAATACCTTCGAGAAAGCGACTCTTCGGCATCTCCGGCGCAGATTCGGTGAGGAGTTCGATGTGAGTTGGTAGCGCTTGGCTCCACCAAGCTCAGGCACAAGCGAAAACCGCCGCTCTTGAGGCAAGAGCGGCGGCAATGCTTATTGCGAAGCGGCCTTCAAGCCGTCCTCACTTCATCGTCGGAATGGAGAATTCCGCGCCTTCCTTGATGCCGGACGGCCAGCGCGTGGTGACGGTCTTGGTCTTGGTGTAGAAGCGCACCGCGTCCGGGCCGTGCTGGTTGAGGTCGCCGAAGCCGGAGGCCTTCCAGCCGCCGAAGGTGTAGTAGG
Source organism: Microvirga sp. jy35 (assembly GCF_056148915.1). NCBI lineage: Bacteria > Pseudomonadati > Pseudomonadota > Alphaproteobacteria > Hyphomicrobiales > Methylobacteriaceae > Microvirga > Microvirga sp. jy35. The sequence continues at coordinate 56,215 of NZ_JBWBEW010000012.1, forward strand.
CGAGCGGCACCGGGATCGGCACGTTGATGCCCACCATGCCTACGTTCACCCGGGAGGCGAAGTCGCGGGCGGCGTCACCGTCGCGGGTGTAGATCGCGACGCCGTTGCCGTATTCGTGGTCGGAGGGGAGGCGCAGGGCATCCTCGTAATCCTTGGCGCGGACCACGGAGAGCACGGGCCCGAAGATCTCCTCCTTGTAGATGCGCATGTCGGTGGTGACCTCGTCGAAGAGGCAGCCGCCCATGTAGAAGCCGTTCTCATAGCCCTGCATCTTGAAGTCGCGGCCGTCGACCACGAGCTTGGCGCCTTCCTGCACGCCGATATCCACGTAGGAGCGCACCTTCTCCATGTGCGCCTTCGTGATCATCGGGCCGAAATCGGCGGACGGGTCGGTGGAAGGACCGACCTTGAGGGTCTCGACGCGCGGGATCAGCTTGTCCATGAGCGCGTCGGCGGTGGCGCGGCCGACGGGGACGGCCACCGAGATCGCCATGCAGCGCTCGCCCGCCGAGCCGTAGCCGGCGCCGATGAGCGCGTCCGCCGCCTGATCGAGATCGGCGTCGGGCATGATGATCATGTGGTTCTTGGCGCCGCCGAAGCACTGGGCGCGCTTGCCGTTGGCGGTGGCGCGGGAATAGACGTATTGCGCGATCGGCGAGGAGCCGACGAAGCCCACGGCCTTGATGTCCGGATCATCAAGAATCGCGTCCACCACTTCCTTGTCGCCGTTGACCACATTGAGGATGCCGGCCGGCAGGCCCGCCTCCATCATGAGTTCGGCGAGGCGCATGGGCACGCCCGGATCGCGCTCGGAGGGCTTGAGGATGAAGGCGTTGCCGCAGGCGATCGCCGGCGAGAGCTTCCACAGGGGGATCATGGCCGGGAAGTTGAACGGCGTGATGCCGGCGACCACGCCGAGCGGCTGGCGGATCGAATACATGTCGATGCCGGGGCCGGCGCCTTCCGTGAACTCGCCCTTCAGGAGATGCGGGATGCCGGTGCAGAACTCCGCCACTTCGACGCCGCGCTGGATGTCGCCCTTGGCGTCCACGATGGTCTTGCCGTGCTCGCGAGCGAGCATCTCGGCCAGCGGATCCATCTCCTTGGCGATGAGCTCGAGGAACTTCATCATCACGCGGGCGCGGCGCTGCGGGTTGGTGGCGGCCCAGGCGGGCTGGGCGGCCTTGGCGTTCTCCACGGCCTGACGCAGCTCGTCCTTGGAGGCCAGCGCGACACGGCCCAGAACCTCGCCGGTCATGGGCTGGAAGAATTCGGTGGTGCGTCCCGATTTGCCGGCAACCTGCTTGCCGCCGACGAAATGTCCGACCTCGCGCATGGCGTTTCTCTCCTGATGGGTGTTTTTCGTGCCCCTCTTCTATCATTGTTGAAATCGCACGACTATGGGTGAAACCGAGGCACCATTGTGCGAAAACGCCAATATTCGGGATTGTATGAGCGCATTCGATTGGGACGATCTCCGCTTCTTCCTGGCCGTTGCCCGCGCCGGCCGGCTGACGGCGGCTGCCCGCCAGCTGGAGGCGGACCACACCACCGTGTCCCGCCGCATCTCGGCCCTCGAATCGTCGCTCAAGGCCAAGCTCTTCGAGCGCAGCCCGCAAGGATACACCCTGACCGAACAGGGCGAGCGGTTGCTGAAGCACGCCGAGACCATGGAGACCCAGGCGCTGGCGGTGGCAAGCGAACTCGGCGGCGCGGACCTTGCGCTCTCCGGCACCGTGCGCATCGGCGCGCCGGACGGGATCGGCACCTATTTTCTTGCCCCCGAGCTGGGGGCGCTGGCCGAGCGGCACCCGGGGTTGACCCTCCAGCTCGTTGCGCTGCCGCGCACCTTCTCGCTCTCCAAGCGCGAGGCCGACATCGCCGTCACCCTGGAGCAGCCGACCGAGGGGCGCCTCGTCTCGCGCAAGCTCACCGATTACCGGCTTCGACTCTATGCCTCGAAAGATTATCTCGCCCGTCACGGGCCGATTGCGGAGCTTGCAGACCTCTCGGGCAAAACCCTCGTGACCTACGTGGCCGACCTGCTCTACAGCCCGGTGCTCGACTATTTTTCGGCCATCGAGAAATTCACCTCCCGCCGGTTCGAGTGCGCCAGCGTGGTGGCGCAGGCCGAGGCCGTGCGGGCGGGAATCGGCATCGGCATCCTGCACGACTACGCCGTGCGGTCCTTCCCGGAGCTCGAAGTCGTTCTGCCGGAGGTCTCGTATCTTCGCACCTACTGGCTCGTGACCCATGCGGATGTCCGGAACCTGCGTCGAGTCGAGGAGGTCTATTCCTTCATCCTGAGCCGCGTGAGGGCCAATCGAGGGCTGTTTGTCTGAGGCCCCAACCGCCTCCCTCCCCCTTGCGGGGAGGGATCGAGGGTGAGGGTCGTAGTGTTGGAGTGCTTGCTTCATTCAGCGCGCTTGAGGGCCGCTACAATGCCTTCCCTCTCCCACCCGGGAGAGGGAGACCCGCGCTTCACCCGGCTGCCGCTCACCCGGCCACACCACCCCCACCCGAGCGCTACCGCGCCCACCCTCCCCGCAAGGGGGAGGGAAAGGGGTATTGCGCTCTCCAGGGCTTCACGAAGTCTCCTCAACCCACTAAGTCAAACCGAAACGAACCCCACGGAGATCCCGATGCCCTCCAAGCTCGACCAATTGCGCGCCATGACGGTCGTCGTTGCCGATACCGGCGACCTTGATGCGGTGCGCCGCCTGAAGCCCCAGGACTGCACCACCAACCCGACCCTGCTCCTGAAGGCGGTCGAGACCCCGGCCTATGGCCACATCGTCGACGAGGCCCTCGCCTGGGGCCGTTCCCAGGGCGGCTCCCGCGAGGGCGTGGTGGCTGCCATCTGCGACCGTCTCGCCGTCGCTTTCGGGGCGGAACTCGCCGGCATCGTGCCGGGCCGCGTCTCGACGGAGGTGGATGCGGACCTCTCCTTCGACACGGAGGCGACGGTCGCCAAGGCACGGGCCATCATCAAGGCCTACGAGGAGCGCGGCATCGGGCGCGAGCAGATTCTCATCAAGATCGCCGCCACCTGGGAGGGCATCCGCGCCGCGGAAGTGCTCCAAAAGGAAGGCATCGACTGCAATCTCACGCTTCTCTTCAGCCAAGTGCAGGCCCAGGCCTGCGCGGAAGCGGGCGTGTTTCTCATCTCGCCCTTCGTCGGCCGCATCCTCGACTGGCACGTGAAGGCGGGCGGCGGACCCTATACCGGCGAGACGGATCCCGGCGTGCTGTCCGTGCGCAAGATCTATGCGTCGTACAAGGCGCAGGGCATCAGGACCGTGGTGATGGGCGCCTCCTTCCGCAACATCGGCGAGATCGAAGCGCTCGCGGGCTGCGACCGCCTCACCATCTCTCCCGCGCTTCTCGACGAGCTGGCAAACGCGCAGGGCGAGTTGCCGCGCAAGCTGTCACCGGAGGGTGTCGAAAAGATCGCGCCGCTGCCGCGCACGGACGAGAAGAGCTTCCGCTTCGCCATGAACGAGGATGCGATGGCATCCGAAAAGCTCTCGGAAGGCATCCGTTCGTTCGTGAAGGATTTGCGGTCGCTGCGCAGCCTCGTGGCGCAGCGGTTGGAGGAGAAGGAGGCGGCCTGACACCGCCTCCCGCTTTAGCATATCAGAGCCGGCTCAACGGTTGTCGGGCCGGCTTCTCACCGCCTGCAAGCCCTGCCGCGTGATGCGGTAGGGCCCGCCGTTTGTGGAGGCGATGAGCCCTTTCTGGCGCAGCGCCTTGGACAGATCGAGGGTGCAGAGTGACAGGAGCCACCCCTCGCGGGTGAGACATTCGATGTCGGAGATGCGGCCGGTGTCGTCCTTGTAATGACGGATGACCCCGCCCTGCGCGAGCACGTGGAGCACGCGCTGCCCATTGCGTGAAACGTTCACGGGAATAACCTGAAGCTTTGATGATGGTGTCGGAGAGTGCGCGCACGTGCGCGTTCGGCTGAATCGTCAGCCGCTGCCCGCTGTACTGCCAGCGGGCCTTACCGGGTCTCGGTCTCTCCGCGCATAAAAGCTCCAAAAGGAAACGGCGGCGTTATAAGCGCCGCCGTACAGGGTCGTCAATGCTGCGCAGGTTGCTCACCACTGTCATTCCGGGGCCGCGCAGCGGAGCCCAGAATCCATAACCGCTAACGTTGTAGAATGAAGCGCGACGCTGATAACTCTTTTTGAAGCGTTGTGTGTATGGATTCCGGGCTCGGCCCTTGGCCGCCCCGGAATGACAGTGGAAAACTATTTCCCGCTGGCCAGCGCCTTCTCGCGGATGGCCGAGAGCGACATGCTGGGCGTGATCGCTTCCGGATCGAGGATGCAGTGCAGGATGGCAGGCTTGCTGGAGGTGAGCGCCCGCTGGAGGGCGGGGGCGAAGTCCTCCGTCATCTCAACGCGCTCGCCGTAGCCGCCGAAGGCGCGGGCGTAAGCCGCGAAGTCCGGGTTCTGCAGCATGGTGGCCGAGACGCGGCCGGGATATTCGCGCTCCTGGTGCATGCGGATCGTGCCGTACATGCCGTTGTCGAGCAGGACCACCAGGATCGGAAGGTCGTATTGCACGGCGGTGGCGAATTCCTGCCCGTTCATGAGGAAGTCGCCGTCGCCGGCGAACACCACCACCGGGCTATCGGGCCGCAGGCGCTTGGCGCCCACGGCTGCCGGAACCCCGTAGCCCATGGAGCCGGAGGTGGGCGCGAGCTGCGTGCCGTACTCCCGGAACGGCCAGAAGCGATGCACCCAGGTGGCGAAGTTGCCGGCCCCGTTGCAGAAGATCGTGTCGGTGGGCATCACCTCGCGCAGGTGCCGCATCACCTGGCCCATCTGCAGGGCACCGGGATGACGGATCTCGCCAGGATCGCTCCAGGCCAGGTAGCTCTCATGCGCCGCCTTCGTGCCCTCGCTCCAGGGCAGCGAAGCCGGCGGATGCACGCCCTCCAAGGCCGCCGTGAAGGCAACGGGTGAGGCGTTGATGGCAAGATGTGGCGCGTAGACCCGGCCGAGCTCGCTCGAATCGGGATGAATGTGAACCAGGGTCTGCTTCGGGGCCGGAATGTCGAGGAGCGTATAGGCCTGGCTTGGGATCTCAGAGAGTCGCCCGCCGACGAGCAGGACGAGGTCGGCGTCCTTGATGCGCGCTAAAAGCTTCGGGTTCACCCCGAGCCCGAGATCGCCGATGTAGGAGGCGTGGTCGGCGGGAAACAGCATCTGGCGGCGGAACGTGCAGGCGACCGGCAGCTCGAAGCGCTCGGCAAAACGTTTGATGCGCTGCACCGCCGCTTCCGACCAGCGGCTGCCGCCGAGCAGCGCGATCGGGTTCTTCGCGCCGTGCAGAAGCTTCTGCAGCTCCGCCATCTGGGCCGGGCCTGGATGGGTCTCGATCACCTGATAGCGCGGCGCGTCGGCGACCGCGGCCATCTCGGTGAGCACGTCTTCCGGCAGCGCGATCACCACGGGGCCGGGACGGCCCGAGGTTGCGACGTGGAAGGCGCGGGAGACGATCTCGGGGAAGCGCGCCGGATCATCCACTTCCGTGGCCCATTTAGCGAGCGGCCCGAAGGCGGCGCGGTAGTCGAGCTCCTGGAACGCCTCGCGCTCGCGCATGCCGCGCTCGATCTGGCCGACGAACAGGATCATCGGCGTCGAATCCTGCTTGGCGATATGGATGCCGGGCGAGGCATTGGTGGCGCCGGGGCCCCGCGTCACGAAGCAGATGCCCGGGCGGCCCGTGAGCTTGCCGTAGGCCTCCGCCATCATGGCCGCGCCGCCTTCCTGGCGGCAGACCGTGATCGTGATGTTGGCATCATGCAGCGCGTCGAGAGCCGCGAGGTAGCTCTCGCCCGGAACGCAGAAGATGTGATCGACTCCGTGCAAGGTCAGTTGATCGACAAGAATCTGGCCACCGGTGCGGGAGGGCGCTGTCATGGAAGGCTCACAGTGTAAGAGGGTAGATAGCCAAAACGGAGGGCATCTCTGCCCTCCGCCGTATGGTTCGAGAACGATCAGGCGTCCACGTCGAACTTCACGCCCTGGGCGAGCGGAAGCGTGTTGCCGTAATTGACAGTGTTGGTGGCGCGGCGCATGTACGCCTTCCAGGAATCCGAGCCGGACTCGCGGCCGCCGCCCGTCTCCTTCTCGCCGCCGAAGGCTCCGCCGATCTCGGCGCCCGAGGGGCCGATATTCACGTTGGCGATGCCGCAATCGGAGCCCGTCGCCGAGATGAAGGCCTCGGCCTCGCGCATGTTGAGCGTGAAGATCGAGGAGGAGAGGCCGGCGCCGACCGCATTGTGCAGTTCGATGACCTCGTCGAAGCTCGAATAGCGCATCACGTAGAGGATCGGCGCGAAGGTCTCGCGGGTCACCGGGCCGGTCTGGCTCGGCATCTCCACGAGGGCGGGACGGGCATAGATTCCCTCGCCCGCCACATCCGTGTAGCGTCCGCCGCCATGCACCGTGCCGCCGGCCGCGCGGGCTTCATCCAGCGCGCGCTCCATGCCGTCGAAAGCGGCCTGGTCGATCAGCGGGCCGACCAGCGTGCCGGGCTCGCGCGGATCGCCGATCTTCACGCTGCCATAGACCTTGGCGAGGCGCGGCACGAGCTGGTCGTAGACGCTCTCATGCACGAAGAGGCGGCGCAGGGTCGTGCAGCGCTGTCCCGCCGTGCCCATGGCGGCGAATGCGATGCCGCGCAGCGCCAGATCGAGATCGGCGGAAGGAGCCACGATGGCGGCGTTGTTGCCGCCGAGCTCCAGGATCGCGCGGGCGAAGCGCTCGGCGAGCTTCGGGCCGACCTGGCGGCCCATGGCCGTGGAGCCGGTGGCGGAGAGGATCGGCACGCGGTGGTCTTCCACGAGGATCTCGCCGACCTCGCGGCCGCCCAGCAGCACCTCGCACAGGCCCTCCGGCACGCCGCCGAAGCGCTTGGCCGCGCGCTCCACAATGGCCTGCGTGGCGAGCGCCGTGAGCAGGGTCTTCTCGGACGGCTTCCATACCACGCTGTCGCCGCACACCAGCGCGAGCGCCGCGTTCCAGGACCACACGGCCACGGGGAAGTTGAAGGCTGAGATCACGCCGCAGACGCCGAGCGGATGCCAGGTCTCCATCATGCGGTGGTCGGCGCGCTCGGTCGCGATGGTCAGGCCGTAGAGCTGGCGCGAGAGGCCGACGGCGAAGTCGCAGATATCGATCATCTCCTGCACCTCGCCGAGGCCCTCGGAGACGATCTTGCCGGCTTCCAGGGTCACGAGGCGGCCGAGGTCGTCCTTCGAAGCGCGCAGCTCCTCGCCGAGCAGGCGGATGAACTCGCCGCGCCGGGGCGCCGGGATCCGGCGCCAGGCCTTGAAGGCGGCGTCCGCCCGGCCGATGGCGGCCTTGGCCTCGTCCGGCGTGGTTTCGCGCACATGGGCGATCACCTCGCCGGTGATCGGGGAGCGGGCCGGGCGGCCGCCGGCCGCGAAGGCGCTGTCCGGCACGCCGAGCCGCGCGAGAATGGCGCGGGCCTCGTCTGCAACGGAGGCAGGCGCGGAGGATACGGGTTTCAGGCTCGCTGTCATGGTAATCTCCCTCGATGCGGGCTCGGGCTCAGCATAAGGCCCTGGCCATCGCTTGGTCTTGGAACGAAACGACGGCGGCTGTCAGGCCACCGTCTTAAAGCATTTCGGGACAAGCAGGGAACTGCTTTTCCCGAATAGGGTCATGCGGTTTGGTCAAGAACCTGGGCGGCTCGCGCGAAAAGCGGCGGGAGCCAGTCCTTATCGTCACGCCACCGCGTCGAGACGGATGTTCTTCACCGCCGGCTCGTGGCTCTCGTCCAGGCGCTCGCCCGCATAAACGCGGCCGAAACGGTTGGCCAGGAAGGCGTCGAGGCCGATCTCCTCCTGACGGACGAAGCCCTGCTTCGGCAGCTTGCCCTCGACGAGCAGGTCGAGCATGGCGCAGATGCCGGCAGCAGTCGTCACCTGGATGGCGGTGCGCTGGGTTCCGGCGACCTTCTGGCCGTAGATGCTGCGGGCGTAGGTCTCCTGCACGTAGCGGCCGCCGCGCTCGCCGGTGACGGTCACGAACACGATGACCATGTCCTGCATGGTGGCCGGCACCGCGTTCTCCAGGATGTCCTTCAGGACCTCGCGGCGGTTGCGTAAGCCAAGGTCGTTGAGGAGCACGCGCATCAGCGCGCAGTGGCCGGGATAGCGGATCGTCTTGTAGTTCAGGTTGCGCACCTTGCCGTCCAGGGTCTCGCACAGGGTGCCCAGGCCGCCGGAGGTGTTGAAGGCCTCGTAGCGGGTGCCGTCGAGGGAGAACTCCTCGAGCTCCTCCATGGCCGGAACCTCGCGCAGCTTGCCGTCGACCACGGCTTCGCAGCGCTCGATGTATTCGTTGATGACCCCGTCCGTGCTCCAGGTGAGGTTGTAGGACAGGGCGTTCGACGGATATTGCGGCAGGGCGCCCACGCGCAGGCGCACCGTGTCGAGCTTGTCGAAGCGGCTTGCGATGTCATGGGCCACGATGGAGATGAAGCCGGGGGCGAGGCCGCACTGGGGAATGAAGGCGGTCGCGGCGCCCTCGGCCAGCTCCTTCACCATCCGGGTGGTGGCCACGTCCTCGGTCAGGTCGAAATAGTTGACGTCCGCAAGGCGCGCTGCCTTGGCCACGTGGCTCGTCAGGTGGTAGGGCGCTGCGCTCAGAACCGCATAATGCCCTTTGAGAGCATTCTGCAGGGCGACCGCGTCACTGAAGTCGAGCTGGATCGTCTCCACGCCATCCTTGGCAACCGCCTCCAGCGCCTCAGGCGAAGAATCCGCGACGGTGACGCGGTAGGCGCCGGTGTCATGGAGCATGTCGACAATGGTGGAGCCGATCTTTCCGGCGCCGATGACGAGAATCGAGTGCATTCAAACCTCCCTGTGATGGGAGCAGAAAAAGGCAGAACGCTGCAGAGCGCCATAGACAAGCTGACGGAAAGCCAAGTAGGTTTCGGCAGAGTGACGACTTGACTGGTCATAGTGATGCTTGATGCTACCGACCGCGCCTTGATTGCTCTCCTGAGGGAGAATGCCCGCATCGGCCATGCGGAGGCCGCCCGTCGTCTCAAGCTCTCCCGCACGACGGTGCAGGCTCGGGTCGAGAGCCTGGAACGACGCGGCGTGATCACCGGCTACACCTTGCGCCTCGCCGAGGAGGTCACCAGCCGCATGGTGCGGGCGCATGTGACCATCGTGGTCGCGCCCAAGGCGTCCGGCGGGGTCGTGTCGGCGCTTCAGCGCATGCCTGAGTTGCGCGCGCTTCATTCGGTCGCGGGTGTCTTCGATCTCCTGGCGGTGGTAGAGGCTCAGGACGTTCCCTCCCTCGACGCCGCCATCGACAGGATCGGCGCAGTCGAGGGAGTCGAGCGCACCCAATCCTCCATCATTCTCTCAACGAAGTTCGAACGATGACCCTAGCCACCTCCCTCTCAGCCGATGTGGTGATCGTCGGCGGCGCCGTCATGGGCTCCTCCGCGGCCTATCACCTGCTCGCCGATTCCGGCTTCAAGGGGCGCGTCATCGTCGTCGAGAAGGACCCCACCTACCAGCTCTCGGCCTCGGCGCTCTCGGCCGCCTCGATCCGGCAGCAATATTCCAGCGCGGTGAACATCCGCATCTCGCTGTACGGCATCCGGTTCCTGCGCGGCATCGGCGACCATCTGGCCGTCGATGGCGACCGGCCGGAGATCGGTCTGAGGGAGGCCGGTTATCTCTATTGCGCATCGGACGCGGGCGAGCAGGTTCTGCGCGAGAACCAGGCGCTGCAGGCCGCAGAGGGCGCGGACATCCTTTTCCTGCAGCCCAACGAGCTGAAGACCCGCTTCCCCTGGCTCAACGTCGAGGATCTCTCGGCCGGCACCTGGGGCCGCTCGGGCGAGGGCTGGTTCGACGGCTGGGGCCTGCTCCAGGCTTTCCGCAAGAAGGCCCGTTCGCTCGGGGCGGAATATGTGAAGGGCGAAGTGGCCGGGATCGAGCGCGACGGCACCGCCGTCACGGCGGTGCACTTCCGGGACGGGACGCGGATTGCCTGCGGCACGCTCGTCAATTGCGCGGGCTCCGGCGGGCGGGCGATCGCCGCCATGGCGGGCCTCGACATTCCGGTCCGGGCCAAGCGCCGCTACGTCTTCACCTTCGCCTGCAAGGAGCCGGTGGAGAACTGCCCGCTGCTCATCGACACATCGGGCGCCTATGTGCGGCCGGAAGGCGAGGGGCACTTCATCTGCGGCGCCTCGCCGGAGGCCGAGATGGATCCCGATTGGTTAGACGAGGATCCTGCAAGCCAGGAGATCGATCACGCGTTCTTCGAGGAGTTCATCTGGCCGTCGCTCGCCCATCGCGTGCCGGCCTTCGAGGCGATCAGGCCGGGCCGGGCCTGGTCCGGCCCCTACGACATGTGCCTGCTCGACCACAACGCCATCATCGGCCAGGCGGGTGAGCTGGGGAATTTCTATCTCTGCAACGGCTTCTCGGGCCACGGCCTGCAGCAGGCCCCGGCCGTCGGGCGCGGGCTCGCCGAGCTGATCGTTCACGGCGGCTACCGCACCCTCGATCTGTCGGAGCTCGGCTACGAGCGCGTGCTCGCCAACCGGCCGCTGCTCGAGCGGAATGTGATTTAGAGCGCCTGACAAGCACATCATAAGCCTCATCCTGAGGAGCGTAGCGTCTCGAAGGACGAGGCGTCTCCAGTGCTCTCTGGAACCTCCTTCGAGACGCAGCCTCACGGCTGCTCCTCAGGATGAGGGGTGTTTTGTTAGAAAGCCTTAAAAGCCGCCTTCGCCGGACGTGCGATAGGCCCAGATCCGGCCGCCGCGGTTCATGTGGCGCTGCATCAGGCCCGGCTGATCCGGCGCGGGCTGGGTGTCCACAGCCAACTCGTTGACGCCTTCCCGGTCTGCGCGCTCGTCGCTGCGGCGGGCGCCGGTGCCCACCGTCGTGCCCGACCCCTGGTTGGTCTGGGCGAACTCGTCCGTCCTCAGGTCCGTGGTGCCCAGATCGTCCGCGCCTTCCGCCATGAGCCCCATGCCGGGCAGGGCGCTCGTGGTGGTCATGCCGCCACTGGCGCCGCCGGTGATCCCGGCGCCGAGCGGCGCGCCCACATCGGCGCCCGCCTGATCGGAACCGTTCGAGGAGAGCCATTCCCGGCTGCTGCCGTCGAGGTCGACCGGGTCGAACATCTCTAACGCCTGCACCGCCCTCTCGGCATTGTCCCGGTCGACCTGGGCGGCGATCAGGGTATGGCCCCTGTGCAGGCCCTGCTCGAAGATCCGCTTGTCGGATTCCGGCAGGTTCAGGTCGTGGAGGGCCTCCATGGCGTCGTCGCGGGCGGAGAGGGTGCGAAAGCCCGAGATCGAGGAGACCTCGCGGGCGTCCTGGTTGCCGACGGCGACGATCCTGTTCTGGGCTATCCCCATCTCGAGCAGGGACTGGAGAGCCTGGCGGGCTTGGGCGGGGTCCCTGAACAGGGCTGTGATCATCTGGGGCATGGGACTCTTCCGTTGGGTTACTTCCTCAACGAAGAGGCGCTTCGGCCTGTTCCCGAGATCCGCCATTAAGCCTTTTGTATGAAAGGGCTTCCATTTTGAAGCCGGCTATGATTGTCATGGTTTCGTCATAGAACCGTCATCCGGGCTTAACGCAGGGATGATGAACGACAAGAACGTCCCGGACGGGATGATATGGGAGAGATGAGAATGATGAAGAAGTCCCTCCTCGGCGCTCTGGCCCTGGGCCTTGCGACGAGCACCTCCGCCTTCGCCCAGACGGAGCTTCAGTGGTGGCACGCCATGACGGGCGCCAACAACGACGTCGTGAACCGCCTGGCTGACGAGTTCAACAAGTCCCAGACCGAATACAAGGTCGTCCCGACCTACAAGGGCCAGTACGCCGATACCCTGAACGCCGGCATCGCCGCGTTCCGTGCGGGCGGCGCCCCCCACATCATCCAGGTGTTCGAAGTCGGCACGGCGACCATGATGGGCGCCCGCGGCGCCATCAAGCCGGTGCACGAGATGATGAAGGAAGCGGGCGAGACGTTCGATCCGCAGGCCTACCTCCCGGCCATCACCGGCTACTACTCCACGGCGAAGGGCGAGATGCTCTCCTTCCCGTTCAACTCCTCCTCCATGGTCATGTGGATCAACCGGGACGAGCTGAAGAAGGCCGGCGTCGCCGAGATCCCGAAGACCTGGCCTCAGGTGTTCGATGCCGCCAAGAAGCTGAAGGCTGCCGGTCATGACACCTGCGGCTTCTCGAACGCCTGGGCTTCCTGGGCTCACATCGAGCAGTTCTCGGCCTGGCACAACGTGCCGATGGCCACCAAGGCCAACGGTCTCGACGGCTTCGACACGGAGATGAAGTTCAACTCTCCGACGCACGTGAAGCACCTGCAGAACCTCATCGACCTGCAGAAGGACAAGACCTACGACTATTCGGGCCGCGACTCGAAGTCTGAGGGCCGCTTCACCTCCGGCGAATGCGCGATCTTCCTCACCTCCTCCGGCTTCTACGGCAACGTGAAGGCCAACGCGAAGTTCGACTTCACGTCCGTGCCGATGCCGTACTACCCGGACGTCCAGGGCGCTCCGCAGAACTCCATCATCGGCGGCGCTTCGCTGTGGGTCATGGGCGGCAAGAAGGCTGAGGAGTACAAGGGCGTGGCGAAGTTCTTCGCCTTCCTGTCCGACACGGACCGCCAGGCTCGTCTGCACCAGGAATCGGGCTATCTCCCGATTACCAAGGCAGCCTACGAGAAGACCAAGGCATCGGGCTTCTACGAGAAGAACCCGGTCCTCCAGACTCCGCTGATGGAGCTGACCAACAAGGAGCCGACCGAAAATTCCCGCGGTCTGCGCTTCGGCAACATGGTCCAGATCCGCGACGTGATCTCGGAGGAGATCGAGTCGGCTCTCGCCGGCCAGAAGCCCGCGAAGGACGCTCTCGACGCGGCCGTGACCCGCTCCAACCAGATCCTGCGCCAGTTCGAGCGTACCGTACGCTAAGCTGATCGGAGACTGGCAGAAACCCATCCCGGGGAGCTCGAGAAGCTCCCCGGGATGATCTTATAGATCATCCTCGCAGACCGGTTGCCGCCGTCATCTGCCCCATCCTCGAGCAGCCGTAATAGCGATGGAAAAACGAGCTCACATTTCAGGTTGGACGCTGCCGCTTCTGCTGATCCTTCCGCAGATGGCCATCACCCTCGTCTTCTTCTACTGGCCGGCCTCCCAGGCCATCTGGCAGTCGTTCCTGCGGGAAGACGCCTTCGGCCTCGCGTCCGAATTCGTCGGCTTCGAGAATTACGTGTCGCTGTTCGAGCAGCCCGAATATTACCGGGCCATGGTCACGACTGCGATCTTCTCGTCGCTCGTCGCCTTCTTCTCGCTCGCCTGCGCGCTGCTGCTGGCCAGCCAGGCCGACAAGAACATCCGCGGCGGGCACGCCTTCAAGACCCTTCTGATCTGGCCTTACGCGGTGGCTCCCGCCATCGCGGGCGTGCTGTGGCTCTTCATGTTCCACCCGACGCTCGGCACCCTGTCGCGCCCGATCAATGCCCTGGGCATCAACTGGAATCCCATGCTCAACGGCACCCATGCCATGACGCTCCTGGTGCTCTCGGCCACCTGGAAGCAGATCAGCTACAACTTCCTGTTCTTCCTGGCCGGGCTCCAGTCGATTCCGAAGAGCGTGATCGAGGCGGCCGCCATCGACGGCGCCGGTCCCCTGCGCCGCTTCTGGACGGTCATCTTCCCGCTCCTGTCGCCGACCACGTTCTTCCTGCTCGTGGTCAACATCGTCTACGTGTTCTTCGACACCTTCGGCATCATCGATGCCGTGACGGGCGGCGGCCCAGCCGGGCAGACCACGACCCTCGTCTACAAGGTCTACGCGGACGGCCGTCTCGGCGGCGATCTCGGCGGCTCGGCCGCCCAGTCGGTGATCCTGATGATCATCGTGATCGCTCTCACCGCCGTCCAGTTCCGTTATGTCGAGCGCAAGGTGCAGTACTGATGGTCGAGAATCGTCCCTTCGCACAATTCATAGCCTACCTGACGCTCGCCCTCGGCGTCGTCATCGTGGCCTTCCCGGTCTACCTGGCGATCATGGCCTCGACCTTCGACGCCGCCACCATCATCAACGGCAACATGCCGCTGGTGCCTGGCGACCAGGCGGACGAAAACTACGCCCGGACGCTGTTCTACGGCGGCATGCATGCCCGCCAGCCCGTGGGCGGCATGATGTTCAACTCGATGATCATGGCGCTCGGGATCGCGATCGGAAAGATCCTGATTTCGATCCTCTCGGCGTTCGCGGTGGTGTATTTCAAGTTCCCGTTCCGCAAGACCGCCTTCTGGATCATCTTCATCACCCTGATGCTCCCGGTCGAAGTGCGCATCTATCCGACCTACAAGATCGTCGCGGATCTCGGGCTGCTCGACACCTATACGGGCCTCGTCATGCCGCTCGTCGCGTCGGCCACCGGCACGCTGCTCTTCCGGCAGTTCTTCATGACCATCCCGGACGAGCTGCTCGAGGCCTCCAAGATCGACGGCGCGGGCGCGTTCCGCTTCTTCAAGGACACGCTGCTCCCGCTCTCCATCACGACGATCGCGGCGCTGTTCGTGATCCAGTTCATCTACGGCTGGAACCAGTACCTCTGGCCGCTGCTGATCACGACCAAGAGCTCGATGCAGACCATCGTCATCGGCATCAAGATGATGATCACCACCACGGATGCCTTGACTGAATGGAACGTCGCCATGACCACCGCGGTGCTCGCTATGCTGCCCCCGGTGTTCGTGGTGATCTTCATGCAGAGGCTCTTCGTGAAGGGTCTCGTGGAAACGGAGAAGTGACGCGCCGACCGGCGCATGGCCCTTGCGGCGAGAAGCCGTGAGGGCTCCTTCTCGAAAAGCTTCAACGAATTTTGCCCGACGCTTTGAGCCGACCGGGCCACGGTTAAAAGGAAGAGTACGATGGCAGGGGTGACGCTGGATACTGTCAGGAAGATCTACGCGGGCAATGTGGAGGCCGTGAAGGGCGTGTCGCTCGGCATCGAGGATGGGTCCTTCTGCGTGCTGGTCGGCCCGTCGGGTTGCGGCAAGTCCACGCTGCTGCGCATGATCGCCGGCCTCGAGACGATCTCCGGTGGCGAGGTGAAGATCGGCGACCGGGTCGTGAACCAGGTCGAGCCCGCCGACCGCGACATCGCCATGGTGTTCCAGAACTACGCGCTCTATCCGCATATGAGCGTCTACGACAACATGGCCTATGGCCTGAAGAACCGCGGCACGCCCAAGGACGAGATCGAGAAGCGCGTGAATGAAGCCGCCCGCATTCTCGCCATCGAGTCGTTCCTCGCCCGCAAGCCGCGCCAGCTCTCGGGCGGTCAGCGCCAGCGCGTCGCCATGGGCCGTGCCATCGTGCGCAAGCCCCAGGTCTTCCTCTTCGACGAGCCGCTCTCCAACCTCGACGCCAAGCTGCGCGTGCAGATGCGCGTGGAGATCAAGCGCCTGCAGCGGGCACTCGGCGTCACGTCGATCTACGTCACCCACGATCAGGTCGAGGCGATGACGCTCTCCGACAAGCTCGTGGTGATGTCGGGTGGCCAGATCGAGCAGGTCGGCACGCCCTCAGAGGTGTATCGCCGTCCTGAGACCCGGTTCGTCGCCACCTTCATCGGCTCCCCGCCCATGAACATCCTGCCCGGAACCGTGGAAGGCCCCGGCCGCGTCTCCGTCGGCGGGCAGTCGATCGCCGTGACGGACATGCGCGAGGGTCTCGCCCCGGGCTCCGCCATCGAGGTGGGCCTGCGGCCCGAGGACGTGCAGGCGGGCGGCACCGGTGCGAGCTCGCTCTCCATGGACGTGGACTTCGTCGAGGAACTTGGCGCCACCCAGCTCTTCCACGGCAAGGTGGCCGGCGCCGAATTCATCGTCCAGGCCTCGACCGGCCAGCTCCCGGCGGACACGCGCAAGCTCACGCTCGCGGTCGATCCGGCCAACGTCCACCTCTTCGACCCGCAAACCACGAAGCGTTTGGGACGGGTGTGATCCTGACCGGCACGAAGTCCGGTATCGAAGCGTCTCAGGGCCTTGGATCACTCCAGGGCCTTTTTGTTGCTCCCTGCCGACATGAACCCCTCCACGTCATCCCGTCCCCGGACTTGATCCCGGGATCAGTTCCGGGGATCCCCGTCTTCCTTCGCGCTCCTTTTCACAGCCCTCATCCTGAGGAGGATTGCGGGAGCAATCCGTCTCGAAGGAGGGCTTCAGAGGTCTCTGGATCCTCCTTCGAGACGCAGCCTGGCGGCTACTCCTCAGGATGAGGGTTGAACGTTTCGGGAAGCGGAGGGTGTCATCCCTGGCGGTCCGCAGGACCGGGAAGGGGATCCATGATCATGCTCGGCGATGTGGATTCCCTTCCCCTCAGCTTCGCTCCGGCCGGGAATGACACTCGCCAGTCCTGACATCCTCCGCGTCATCCCCGGGCTTGTTCCGGGGATCCACGTCTTTGCACCGCTACGGTTCCAAGGCGTGGTTGGCCGCAACAAGTGCGGCCATGACCGGGTGGGCGTGAGTACGTGTTCTCACTTTGTTCTTGACAGGGGCTCCAAGCTCGGCTATATGTGTGGTCATCCTCGCCCGACGAGGGGCGCGCTCGCGAGGCGTCGCAGCAGTGGGGCAAGGAGCGGTCCCGCCGCAGGTCTCGCACACCTGTGGTCGCGGGAGGTCGATTCTGGCTTCGTCAGGTCCACCTGAAAAGAACCGCGCGTGATGAGCAGTCTGGCTCTCACTTTCACCATCACACATCGAGCCGGTCTGCGCGACACGCCACCCTCGATCGACCTTCAGGCTCGCAGCTCACACGCTGCGGGCCCGAAGGCGCCGGTTCTTTGACAAGCCAACAGCGTCATCCCGGACGAAGCGTCAGCGGCGATCCGGGATCGTACAAACCAGCCGGCCCTGTCATTCCGGGGCGGCATAGCCGGGCCCGGGATCCATCACCGCCGACGGTGCCGGACTGAAGCAAGGTCGTGACTATGGATCCCCGCCTGCGCGGGGATGACAGCGGTGGGGTCCAGCGCCACACCCTGATCCGATCCCGGATCGGCTTCCGCCGTCTTGGGCGAGAAACACCGCCGCGAAGCAGCGGTTGCCTCGCATCCGAACCCTCGGTATCCCTTTTGCTTCAACGTGAGGAACAGCAATGACGGTCAAGCTCGACGGGGCCACTCTCGGCATTCAGGACGTGGTGCGCGTGGCGCGCCGCGATGCTCAAGGAGCCTTCGCGCAGGCAGCCCTGGCGCCGGAGGCGCGCGAGTGGATCGCCGCGACGCGGGACTACATCGACCGCACCTGGATGCATGACGACGCCCCGCTCATGTATGCCTTCAACACCGGCGTCGGCCTGTTCAAGGACCAGCGCGTCCTCATCAGCGACATGGCGGCCTATCAGCGCAAGACGGTCTACGCCCATGCCACCGGCGTCGGCGAGCCCTTCGCCGAGGACGTGACGCGCGCCATGATGCTCCTGCGCGCCAATGCCTTCGCGTCCAACTATTCCGGCCCGCGGGTCGAGCTCGTCGAGCGGCTCGTCGCCTTCCTCAATGCGGGCCTGCATCCGGTGATCCCGCAGAAGGGGTCTGTCGGCGCCTCGGGTGATCTCGCGCCGCTGGCCCACATGGCCGGCGCCGTCTGCGGGTTCGACGAAGCCGACATGATCTATCAGGGCCGCGTCATGCCGGCCCGTGACGCCATTCGCCTGGCGGGCTTCGAGCCCGATTTCGAGCTCGGCGCGAAGGATGCCTCGGCGCTCATCAACGGTTCCACCACGTCGCTCGCGCTCGGCGCTCTGGCCACTCACGACGCGCGCCGCCTGCTCAAGCATGCCGACATCGCCATGTGCCTGTCGCTCGAAGCCATGCGCGGCGAGCTCGCGGCCTTCGATCCGCGCGTGCACAAGGCGCGGCCGCATCCCGGTCAGGCGCGCGTGGCGCGAAACCTCCTGCGCATTCTCGACGGCACGAAGCGGTGCTCGCAACAGGCGCGCGACATCGTCTTCCCCGACGAGCCGCGTCAGCCCGGCCAGCCCGCATCGCCGCGCGTGCAGGATGTCTACTCCCTGCGCTGCACGCCGCAGGTCCACGGGCCCGCCGTGGAGGCGATCGAATATGTGGAGCGCATCATCGGCACGGAGATGAACTCCGCCACCGACAATCCGCTCATCTTCGATGATGGACAGGGCGGCTACGTGTCGATCTCGGGCGGACACTTCCACGGGCAGTACATGGCGCAGGCCATGGACTTCCTCGCCATTGCCATGGCGGATCTCGGCACCATCTCCGAGCGGCGCCTCGCGCGCCTCGTCGATCCCACCATGTCCTACGGCCTGCCGCGCAACCTGCTCGCCGGCAAGCGCGGGCTCAACACGGGCTTTGCCACCGTGCAGTGCTCCATGTCGGCGCTGGTCATGGAGAACCGCGGGCTTGCGACACCGGGCTCGGTGGATTCAATTCCCGGCAAGTCCAACGCGGAGGATCACATCTCCAACTCCACCTGGTGCGGGCGCAAGGCGCGCATCATCGTGGAGAACGTGGAGCAGATCGTGGCGGGCGAACTCCTGATGGCAGCCCAGGCGCTGTCCCTCGTGGAGCCGCTGGCAGGGGATTATCCGCTGGGCAAGGGCTCGCGCGCCGCCATTGAGGCGATCCGCGCCGTCATTCCGCCGGCCCTCGAAGGCGACCGCTGGTATGCCACCGAGATGCGCCAGGCCCTCGACCTTGTGCGCTCCGGCGCTGTTGTCGAGGCAGTCGAGAGCGCTATCGGCGAGCTGGAGTAAACGAAAAGGGCCCGGTGATTCCGGGCCCCGAAGTCTCGAGTGCGGTGCCGGTTCAGCGGCAGCGGCGCACGGTGCGGTAGACCACATTGCCGTTCGGGCGCACGATGCGCTCGCGGATGGTGCGGCAGCGATCCACCCGGCGCTGCCAGGCAGGGACGCCGCACTGGCGCACGGTGCGATAGACCACGCGGCCGTTCGGGCGCACGGTGCGGATGCGGCGGGTCACGCAGGCCACATCGTCCACGAGCGAAGGCGCCTGAATCTGCTCGGGGCTGAAACGCGCATGAGCCTCCTGCGGAGCGGCGAAGAAGCCGGCGCCGAGCGCGAGGGCGAATGCGGGGAGAATGATGGCGCGCATGGTCCATTCCTTATGATTCGAGGAGGGGCTGACGACAACGGCAGGTCTATGCCATGGTTCCTGAAGCCGGAATGAACCTCATGTTGTCACGCGTTACGATTCGCCCCGTTCAGGCCTCGGATGGTGCCGAGCTGGTGACGGCCAATCTTGCCAGCATCGCCCTGCACGAGCCCTGGGTGTCGCCCTGCCGCGATCATGCGAGCTTTCTCGGTTACCTCACCCGCTGCGACGGAGACCGCTCTGTGGGTTTCATCGCCCGCGAACGGGAGAGCGGGCGGATCGTCGGCGTGGTGAACCTGAGCGAGATCGTGCGCGGCTACTTCCAGAGCGCCTATATGGGCTATTACGGCATGGCCGGCATGAACGGGCGCGGGCTGATGAGGGAGGCGGTGAGCCTCGTGGTCACGCACGCCTTCCGCGACCTCGGGCTGCATCGGGTGGAGGCGAACATCCAGCCCGCCAATCAGCCCTCCCGCACCCTCGTACAGGGGCTCGGCTTTCGCCAGGAGGGCTTCTCGCCCCGCTACCTGAAAATCAACGGCGAGTGGCGCGATCACGAGCGCTGGGCGGTGCTGGCCGACGAGTGGAAGGATTGACGGGATTCAGGCGGCAGGACCGAGCTTCTTCTGCAGGAAGAAGCGGTTGCTGCCGACGGGATAATCCTTGAGCTCGCCGAAAATCTCGTAGCCCAGGCGCCGGTAGAGCGTGAGCGCCTGCGGGTTCATCGTATCGAGCCAGGCCGAATGGCAGTCGCGCCGCTTCGCTTCCTCCTCGGCCATGGCAATCAGTCGTTTGGCAAGGCCCATGCCTCTGAAGGACTCGGGCACGAAGATCAGCTCGATGGCCAGCCAGCCGCCGGCCGTGCGGCCGCAGAGGCCTCCCACGGGCTCATTGCTGTCCGGGTCGCTGATCGCGATGGCGAGATCCCGGCCCGGCGGATGATCGGGAAAGAGCGTTTTGTTGAAACCCCGCACGCCTTCCAGGATGACCTCGTGGAGCGCGGAATCGTCCTCGACGAACGCGATTGTGGGTACCTGAGTCATTCGTAAACCTTACGCGGTCATCTGCTTGACCGCCGCGAGCAGCACGCGCGCAGCCGCATCGGCATCCTCGACGGTGATCGACTCCGCCGGGTTGTGGCTGATACCGCCCTTGCAGCGCACGAAGAGCATGGCGGAGGGGCACAGGGTCGCCATCGCCACCGCATCGTGACCCGCGCCGGAGGAGAGATGAAGCGGCTCGATCTCCAGGCTGCGCACGGCGGTTTCGAGCTGCTCGATCAGGGCTTTATCCATGGGCGTGGCGGGCGAGTCCATAAACGGTTCGATGACGAGCTCGACCCCGCGCCTCTGGGCTGCCGCCCGGCACTCGGCGAGGATGTCCTGCACCATGGCCTCGCGGACCGCATCGTCCGGTGCGCGGGCATCGAGAGTGAAGTCGACGCGCGCGGGAATTACGTTGATGGCGCCGGGCTGCACTTGAGCGACGCCCACGGTCGCCACCGTGTCGGTGCGCGTGGAGCCTGCCCGTTCCACGATGCCGATCATCTCGGCCACGGCCGCCAGCGCATCGCGGCGCATGGTCATCGGCACGGTGCCGGCATGTCCCGCCTCGCCGATCACGTGAGCGCGGGCCCGGGTGATGCCGTTGATGGCGGACACGATGCCGACGGGCAGGTCCCTTGCCTCGAGCTGCGGGCCCTGCTCGATATGAACCTCGAGATAGCCCCGATAGCGCGCCGGATCGCGGGCGAGCGCCGCTGCGCCCTCCGGATCGCCCCCGAAGGCGATCAGTGCATCGCGCAAGCTGATGCCGTCCTGATCGCGACCGTCGAGCCACGCCGGGTTGAAGCGGCCGGCAAGCGCGTATGAGGTGGAGAGATTGGTCGGAAAGCGCACGTTCTCCTCATCCCCGAAGGCCACGATCTCGATGGGACAGGCAGGCGTGATCCCCTGCCGCCGCAGAGCCTCGACCACGGCGATGCCGAGCACGACGCCGAGATTGCCGTCATAGCGGCCGGCATCGACGACGGAATCGATGTGGGAGCCGATGACAAGGGCAGGCGCATCGGGATCCGCCCCTTCGATGCGGCCGATGACCGAGCCGAGCGCATCGATATGCGCATCAAGGCCCGCCGCCTGCATCAGGCCAAGCGTCGCTTCGGCGGCCCTGCGATGAGCGGTGGAAAGATATAGTCGCGTGATGCGGCCGGGCTCGTCCGTATGCTGGGCAAGGTCCTCGATCATCGCCATCACGCGGCGGCCGAGGGTGAGATCTGTCGCGTTTGTCATGGGCGCGAGAGTTTCAGGAACCGGGACGCTTCGCAAGAGGCGGGCGGGTGTCTTCTCGAAAGAGGATTCAGAGCGCTCTGAAGCCGCCCATGTCATCACCGGCCTTGTGCCGGTGATCTCGATGACTTGATGCGACGCGCTTCACAGAATCGGGATGGCCGGGACGGGCCCGGCCATGACGAAGAAGATGTTTACAGAGCCCTGCAACGAAACCTCTTAAGCCGCGACGCCGAGCTTCTTCTGCAGGCTCGTGGACGAGGTCGTGTATTGGAACAGGAGCTTCTTCTCCGGGTACACGTAGCGGTGCACCCTCTGCGCCGCCAGCGCGCCCTCGTGGAAGCCCGAGAGGATGAGCTTCAGCTTGCCTGGATAGGTGTTGATGTCGCCGACGGCGAAGATGCCGGGCACGTTGGTCTCGAACTTCTCCGTATCGACGGGGACCAGGTTCTCGTGCAGGTTCAGGCCCCATTCGGCGATGGGCCCAAGCTTCATGGTGAGCCCGAAGAAGGGCAGCATCACGTCGCAATCCACAAGGTGTTCGGAGCCGTCGTCCTTGCGGATTACGGCGCCTTCCAGCACGTGATTGTTGCCCTTGAGCGCGCTCACCTGCCCGAGATGCAGGTCCATGTCGCCGGAGGCGACCAGGGAGCGCATCTTCTCCACTGTATGGGGCGCGGCGCGGAAGGCGTCGCGGCGGTGGAGCAGGGTGAGGCGCTTGGCGATGGGCTGCAGGTTCACGGTCCAGTCGAGGGCGGAATCGCCGCCGCCGACGATCAGCACCTTCTTGTTGCGGAACATCTCCATCTTGCGCACGGCATAGAACACGCTCGTGCCCTCATAGGCTTCGATGTTGTCGATCGGGGGCTTCTTGGGCTGGAACGAGCCGCCGCCGGCCGCGATGATCACCGACTTGCAGACGAAGGTGGTGCCGTTCTCGGAGGTCTTGACCCGGAACAGGGGCGCCTCGGGCGTGCCGATGGATTCCAGGCTCTCCACCATCTCGTTGAGGTGGAAGGTGGGGTTGAACGGCTCGATCTGGGCCAAGAGATTGTCGACGAGCCCCTGGCCCGTCACCATCGGGAAACCCGGGATGTCGTAGATCGGCTTCTCAGGGTAGAGCTCGGCGCATTGGCCCCCCACTTTCGGCAGGATGTCGATGAGGTGGCATTTGATATCGAGGAGGCCCAGCTCGAACACGGCGAACAGGCCCACGGGCCCGGCACCAATGATGACGACGTCCGTTTCGATATGGTCGGTCATAGACAGGCTCCTTCGAGAGGCCTTTTCGAAAGCACGGCCTCTCCGTCATGGCAATGTGGCAGGGTGTCGGTCAGGCGCCCGTAGGCGCTAGCGTGACCTCCAGGCCGTCGAGTTCGGGGGTCCACAGGATCTGGCAGGACAGGCGGGAACTGGGCTTCGTCACCACCGTGTCGAGCTGGTCCTCTTCCTCCTCCGTGGGAGGAAAGAGCTTGTCCAGCCACTCCTCGGATACGAAGACATGGCAGGTGGCGCATTCGCAGGCTCCGCCGCACAGGCCCTCGATGGGCAGGCCCCAATCCCTGATGATCTCCATGACCCGCCAGCCCTCGATGGCCTCAAGGGTGTGGCGCTGGCCGGCCCGGTCGGTCACATGGATGACGCCCATGAAGCGGGATTTCCTTTGCGCGGATTCTGGGATGGGGCGCGGAAGCGGTGCGCCGGATGGGCTGCATATCGGACTTTCGGTCCGCTCCGTCAATGGTTTAAGGCCCCGTTTGTTTCTCGAGGCCCGGCCGTTCTAGACCCCCAGCGTCTCCGCTCTCAGGGCCTCGTCCGCCATGAGCTCGGCCATGGAGCCCTGGAAGCGGATTTCGCCGCGCTCGACCACGCAAGCTCTGTCGCTGATGCCGGCCGCGAAAGCCCAGTTCTGCTCGGAGAGGAGCACCGCCACGCCTTCCGCCTTCATGGCCCGGATCGCCTCGGCCAACATCTGGACGATCACCGGGGCGATGCCCTCGGAGGGCTCGTCGAGCAGGATCGCGTCCGGGTTGCCCATGAGGGTGCGGGCGATGGCCAGCATCTGCTGCTCGCCGCCGGACATCTGGTTGCCGCGCCGCCCCCGCATTTCGGCGAGGTTGGGAAAGAGCCGGAAAAGGCGCTCGGGCGTCCAGGGCGAGCGGTCTGCGGCTGCCGGCCGGCGACCGGTCTCCAGGTTCTCCTCGACGGTGAGATCGGTGAAGATGCGTCGGTCCTCAGGCACGTAGCCCAGGCCCAGCCGGGCGATCTTGTAGGTGGGCAGCCTGGCCAGGGACTGACCCTTGAAGGTGGCCTGCTTGGCCGAGGCCGAGACCAGCCCCATGATCGCCTTCAGGGTGGTGGTCTTGCCGGCCCCGTTGCGGCCGACCAGGGCCATGACCTCGCCGGCCTGGAGCCGGAAGGTGAGGTTGAACAGCACCTGGGCGCGGCCATAGAAGGCACAGAGATCCCAGACCTCGAGAAGGGGCGCATTCATGCGGGGCTCATCCCTCTCAGTGGCTCCAGGGCGCGCTCGTCGCCCAGATAGGCGCGCTTGACCTGCTCGTCCTGCCGGACCTCGTCCGGGGTGCCTGCGGCGATGATCTGGCCGCGCAGGAGCACCAGCACGCGGCCCGCATGGCCGAAGACCACATCCATGTCGTGCTCTGTGAAGAGAACGCCGATTCCCTGGGACGCGGCGATGGAGGCGGTCAGATCCATCAGCGCCGCCCGCTCGCGCGGGGCCATGCCGGCGGTGGGCTCGTCCATGAGGAGCAGCCTGGGCTGGCCGGCGAGCGCAATGGCGAGCTCCACCCGCTTCACGTCGCCGTAGGCCAGCGCCGAGCAGGGCACATCCGCCGCCTCCGCCATGCCGACCCGCGAGAGCAGCTCGGCGGCCTTGTCGCGATGGCGCTCCCGAGCCGGGGTCCAGAGGCGATTGCTCTGCCGGTTGCAGCTGATCAGCGCCATCTGGACGTTCTCGGCAGCGGTCATGGAGAGGAACGTCTGCGCCACCTGGAAGGTACGCCCCACGCCGCGGCGGAAGCGCTTCTGCGGCGAGGCGTGGGTGATGTCCTGCCCGTCGAGAAGAACCTGGCCCCGATCCGGCTTGAGCTGGCCGCCGACCATGTTGAACACGGTGGACTTGCCGGCCCCGTTCGGCCCGATGATCGCGAGCATGTCGCCCCGCTCGACCGTGAAGGTCACGTCGCGGGCCGCCACCACGCCGCCGAAGGATTTGTGCAGGCCTTGTACCGCAAGAAGCGTCATGCCCGCGCCTCCCACCAGTGGCGGACAGAGCCGACAAGGCCGCGCGGGAAAATCAGCACCATGGCGATGATGCTCAGGCCCAGAAGCAGCCGCCAGAGCGGCGTGAGCGGCATGATCCAGTCACGCAGGGCATGCAGGGCCGCAGCCCCGACAAGGGGGCCCATTATGGTCTGGATGCCGCCGAGCAGCAGCATAGTGAGAGCATCCACGGAGGTGGAGATGCCGAGCAGGCTCGGATCCACGGAGCCACGGGAAAACGCATAGATGCCACCGGCGAGGCCGGCCGCGGCGCCGGCGATCATGAAGGCAAGCCAGCGATGCTGACGAACGTTCAAGCCGATCGCCTCGGCACGGGGCTCCGAATCGCGGGCCGCCCTTAAGGAATAGCCGAACGGGGCATCGATGATGCGCTTCAGAAGCAGCACCGTCACCACCGTCAGCCCGGCGGTCAGCAGGTAATAAGGGGCCGGTCCGCCCGCCCAGGGCGAGGGCCAGACCCCGACGATGCCGTTGTCGCCGCCGGTCACCTCCACCCATTGGAACGCAACCGCATAGAGGATCTGGGCCGCGGCCAGGGTCATCATGGCGAGATAGATGCCGGACAGGCGCACCACGAAGGCGCCAACCAAGCCTGCGCCGAGGGCCGCCAACACCAGCCCGAGCGGGAGGGCTGCTTCCATCGAGACCCCATACCATTTGACCGCGAGCGCCGCCCCATAGGCGCCGAGTCCGAAGAAGGCCGCATGGCCGAAGCTCACGACCCCGCCGACGCCGATCAGGAGCTGCAGGCTGAAGGCGAAGAGGGCGAAGATCAGGATCTCGGTGGCGACCTTCAGAAGATACGCATCCGCCACCAGCGGGACGATGGCGAGAACGGCAATCGCGACCAGCAGGATGAAATGGCGGCCGGGCAGGGGGCTGCGGCTGGCAATGCCCACCGCATGGGTTCCGCCGACGGTTTCGGCCCTGCCGAAGAAGCCATGGGGCCGGATCGCCAGCACCACCGCCATGAGCAGGAAGACGACGACGAGCGTACTTTTGGGAAAGATCAGAATGCCGAAGGCCTGGAGCTGGCCGATGATGAGCGCCGCCAGAAAGGCGCCCGGCACACTGCCCATGCCGCCGACCACCGTGACCACGAAGGCCTCGGCGATGATCGACAGGTCCATGCCGGTATTCGCCGAAACACGCGGGATCTGCAGCGCGCCGCCGAGGCCCGCGAGGAACGCGCCCAGAAACAGCGTGCCGGTGAACAGCAGGGCCTGATTGACGCCGAGCGACGCCACCATGTCGCGATCCTGCGTGGCCGCGCGCACCAGCACGCCGAAGCGCGTCTTGCGCAGGAGGAGCCACACGAGGCCGAGCACGATGGGGCCTGCCGCGATCAGCACGAGCTCGTAGGACGGGAAGCGCCGTCCGAGAATCTCGACCGGCGCGCGCAGGCCCGGTGCGCGTGGTCCCAGAATGTCCTGCGGGCCGAAGACCTGCACCACGAGATCCTGCACTACGAGCACGATCCCGAAGGTGGCAAGGAGCTGGAAAAGCTCCGGCGCGCCGTAGATGCGCCGCAGGAGCAGAACCTCGATGATCACGCCGATGAGCCCGACGATGAGTGCCGAGGCCAGGATCCCGGCCCAGAAGGTGACGGGCCCGAAGGAGAGTTCGAGCAGCCGCGGCACCAGGGTCGCGGCCGTGTAGGCGCCGATCATGTAGAGCGAACCGTGGGCGAAGTTCACGATCCGCGTGACGCCGAAGACGATCGTCAGACCGCAGGCGGTGATGAAGAGCGAGGAGGCGCTGGACAGGCCGCTGAGAGCCTGAACGGCCAGGAAGGCGGGGTCCAGCGCCAGCAACTCGCTAGTCCTTCCGAACCGCCTTCACCTCGGCCTCCGTCGGCATGAACGAGGCGCCATCCTTGTAGGTCCAGTCGGTCATGCCGCCGGCGGCACCCTTCAGCACGAGCTTGCCGACCCAGGCTCCCATGGTGGACTGGTTGTCGATGCCGCGCATGGTGACGGGGCCAATGACCGTGTCGAACTTCGCATCCTCCAGCGCCTTGATGACAGCTTCCGTCTCCGTGGAGCCGGCGCGCTCGATGGCATCGCGGATCATGGTCACGACCATGTAGCCCAAGAGCGAGCCGAGGCGCGGCGTGTCGTTGTACTTGGCGCGATAGGCATCGATGAAGGCCTTGTGCTTCGGCTCCTTGATCTCGTCCCAGGGGTAGCCGGTCACGGTCCAGCCCTCGGGCACCTCGTCCTTGAGGGGCAGGAGCCATTCGGGCTCGCCGGTCAGGAGCGAGAGGACGGTCGCGCCCTCGAACAGGCCGCGGGTGTTGCCCTCGCGGACGAACTGGGTGAGGTCGGGGCCGAAGAGCACGTTGAAGATGCCGTCGGGCTTGGCCTGCTCGATGGCGGACGCGGTGGCGCCGGCCTCGATCTTGCCCAGCGCCGGATACTGCTCGGCGACGATCTGGGCTCCGGGCACACGCTCCTGAATCAGGCGCTTGAAGACGGCCGCTGCGGACTGGCCGTACTCGTAATTGGGCGCCACGATGGCCCAGCGCTTGGCCCCGGAGGCCTTCGCCTGATCCACCAGCATGCCGACCTGCATGAAGTTGTTGGGCCGGACGCGGAAGGTGTAGCGATTCCCTTGCGCCATCGTCACGGCGTCGGTGAGCGGCTCGGCGGCGATGTAGACGATCTTCTTCTGGTTGGCATAGTCGGCCATGGCGACGCCGACATTGGACAGGAAGGAGCCGAAGAGCAGCGAGACGCCCTCGCGGCTCACGAGCTCGTCCGCCACGCGGGTGGCGCTGCCCGTGGTCGCGCCGTCATCGCGGGAGACGATCTCGATCTTGCGGCCGAGCACCCCGCCTTTGGCGTTGATCTCCTCGAGGGCCATCTGCCAGCCGTTGCGGTAGGGCACGGTGAAGGCCGCCCACTGGGCGTAGGAGTTCAGCTCGCCGATCTTGATCGGGGGCTGCTGCGCCTGGGCCGCCGGGGCCCCGAGGGCGAGCGCCGCTCCAAGAGCAAGCCAGGCCGGAGCCAGCCAGCGGATCGTCGATGTTGTCGCCATGACGGCATCCCTTCAATCGAGAATGTGCGAGGATTTAGGGCCAACCGGGTCGAGAAGAAAGACACAAACCGCCAAGGTTCACTGAATCCTGCCTTGCCCCCGCCTGCAAGAGGATGACACATTCGGTTCCCGTCCGTTCCTTCAGCGCAGTTGACCCATGCTTCTCGACCAAGATCCCGCCCGTGCCTTCATGCCCTATCCGGCCGTTCCGGTTCCCCATGCGCCGACAGGGCCGTTGGCGGGCCTGACCTTTGCCGCCAAGGATCTGTTCGATGTGGCGGGCTATCCGACGAGCGCGGGATCGCCCCACATGCTCGCCATGTCGGGCATCAAGACGCGCACGGCGCCGACCGTCCAGAAGCTGCTCGATGCCGGTGCGCGTCTGGTGGGCAAGACGATCACGGACGAACTCGCCTTTTCCATGAGCGGCAAGAACGCCCATTTCGGCACGCCGGTGAACGGCGGCGCTCCCGACCGGATTCCCGGAGGCTCGTCCTCGGGCTCGGCGGCGGCGGTCTCGAACGGGTTGTGCGATTTCGCTCTGGGCACCGACACGGGCGGCTCCGTGCGGGCACCGGCGAATCATTGCGGCCTCTTCGGGATCCGGCCGACCCACGGCCGCGTCAGCCTCGAGCTCTGCCACGATCTGGCTCCGTCCTACGACACCTGCGGCTACTTCACCCGCGATGGTGCCACTTTCGTCGGGGTGGGCGAGGTGCTGCTGGGCGAGGACGGTACGCCCCTGCCTCAGAATCCCCGGGTGCTCCTGGCACGGGACGCCTTCGGCCTGCTCCAGGGGCAAGTGCGGGAGGCGCTCGCCCCGGCCCTGCGCCGGAGCGAGGCGGTGCTCGGCGAGCCTCAGGAGGTCGATGTGGCCACGGAGGGCTTCACGGCGCTCTACTGGGCCATGCGCTATATCCAGAGCCGGGAGGCCTGGACGGTCGATGGACCGATGATCGAGCGCTACAATCCGCCCCTCGGCCCAGGGGTCGCCGACCGCTTCGCGTTCTCCAGGGCGGTGACGGACAGCCAGTTCACGGAGGCCCAGGTGATTCGCGCCGCCTTCCGCAAGCGGTTCAATGCCCTGTTCGGCACTGATGCAGTGCTGATCCTGCCGACCATGCCGGACATCGCGCCGCTTCTCACCGAGAGCGACGAATCGCTGAACGACTACCGCAACAATGCCCTGAACCTGCTCTGCCTGTCGGTGCTGTCCGGCCTGCCGCAGGTGTCGATCCCGCTCGCCTCCCGGTCGGGCGCTCCGCTGGGGCTGTCCCTCATGGGGCCGGCCGGATCGGACCTCGGTCTCGTACGGCTGGCGCGCCGCATCGCCGAGTGCGCGTAGCGCATCGTGCGGACAAGTGGATCCGGTTTTCCACACCATGCGCCAGCCATGGATTGAGCATCGTGCGGATCCCAAAGGTGCAAATCCCCTTTTGGGCCCGATGCTCTGGCCAACGGGACCCATCGGACGCCGCCGGAGTTACCGGCACAGCGAGAAGCACATCACAAGCCTCACGAGGGGAGCCATGACGCATCCAGCCGTTCACCCGGAGACACCTCATGTAGCCGTGGCCAGCGCCTGCGTGCTGGGAGAGGGTCCCGTGTGGGACCACCGCTCGAACACCCTGTTCTGGGTCGACATCAAGAATCCGGGGGTGTGGCGCTACCGGCCGGAGACGAAGGAGCATTTCCGCGTCGATGCGCCCGAGCGGATCGGCTTCATCGCCCTGACACCTGACGAGGATGTGGTGGTCGCCGGGTTCAAGTCGGGCTTGGCCCGGTTCAACCTCAGGACCGGCGCGGTCGAGCCTCTCGTGTCGCCGGACAGGGACAAGCCGGGCAATCGGATCAACGACGGGCATGTGGGCCCGGACGGGGCAATCTATTTCGGCACCATGGACGACGAGGAGGAGAATGCCTCCGGGGCCTTCTGGCGCTGGGACGGCAGGGAGCTGACCCAGTTCCATTCCGGCATCGTGGTCACCAACGGTCCGGCCTTCAGCCATGACGGGCAGAGGATCTACGCCACCGACACGACGGGACAGACGATCTATGCCCTCGACGTGGGCGAGGGCTCCATCGGCGAGCCACGCCCCTTCACCCGCTTCGAGCAGAGCTGGGGCCATCCCGACGGCATGGCGGTCGATGCGGAAGGCCATGTGTGGGTCTGCCACTGGGGCGCCTCGCGCATCACGCGTTTTGCTCCCGACGGTTCGGTGGAGCGCACCGTGTCGGTTCCGACCGCCCAGGTGACGAAATGCGCCTTCGGCGGGCCTGATCTCACCACGCTCTACATCACCACCGCGGCCATCGGCCGGGATCCGCACATCGACGTGATGGCGGGCCACCTCTTCAAGGTGGAGACCGGGGGCATCCGCGGGCTGAAGTCCAACATCTTCGAGGGATAGGCACCATGAGCATCGAGCGCTTCGGCTCCCTCAACGGGCAGGATGTCCTGCAGATCTCTCTCACAGGTCCTGACGGCATTGAGATGAAGGTCCTGACATGGGGCGCTGTGGTGCGCGATCTCGTCGTGCCCGCCGCAGCAGGCTCGCAGCGCGTGGTGCTCGGGCTCAACTCCATCGAGGATTACGTCGCCCATTCTCCCTATTTCGGTGCCATTGTTGGACGACACGCCAACCGCATCGGGGGGGCGTGCTTCACCCTGAACGGAGAAACCTGTCGTCTCGATGCCAACGAGGGCCGGAACCAGCTGCATGGCGGCACCATGGGCTTTGGTACGCGGCTGTGGAGCCTCATCGATCACACGGCCACCAGCGTCACCTTGAGCCTCGTCTCGGAGGATGGCGACATGGGCTACCCGGGCCGGCTCGTCGCCACCTGCACCTACACGCTCCTGCCGTCATGCGGTTTGCGGATCGTGCTGGAGGCCACCTGCGACAGGCCGACTCCGGTCAACCTCACCACCCACGGCTATTTCAACCTCGATGGCAGCGCGGACATCCTCGCCCACCACCTGATGATCGCGGCCGACTACACCACGCCGACCCGCCCCGATCTCATCCCGACGGGAGAGATCCGGCGCGTGACGAATACCGGCTACGACTTCACCACCCTCAGGCCCATAGGCGCGGCCGAATTCATGCAGGAGCGCATCCTCTACGACATCAACTACGTGCTCCATGGACCCTACGGGGAGCTGCGCCATGCAGCGACCCTCGCGTCTCTCAAGAGTGGGGTATCCATGGAGCTCTGGACCACGGAGCCCGGCGTCCAGTTCTATGACGGGCACCTGCTCAATATGCCCGTCGCGGGCCTGGGAGGGGCCAGATACGGCCGGCACGGAGGGCTCTGCCTGGAGCCGCAGCGCTTCCCCGACAGCCCCAATAAAGCCCATTTTCCGTCGTCTCTTCTTACGACCAATCAGGTATCCCGCCAGGTCAGCGAATTGAGGTTCTCTCGCTGACGGAAGGAACTTTGCTCATGTGTGCGGGTTCTTCTTTGTAGGCGTTGCGTTTCCAGATAAACACAAACAGTAGGGGAAGGCGCCCATGCCGGTGCTCGATGCCAAAGCTCTGGAGATTGATCCCAAGGGAACGACTTTCCTGAAGAGCATCCTGCGCCCGCTCGCCTCTTCCGAGGTAACCCCGAAGGATGATTCCCGCATCGGCCGGATCCGGCTTCACATGCCGAGACGGACGCGCGAAGCCGTAACCGGAACGGCGTGACGGACCCCTCTCGAGCCCGCCATCTTCTCCATCAGGCGTCCGCACCCGCAATGACCAGCCCGCGCTTGGCCAGGAGAGCGTCTGCCGTGGGCAGGCGTCCCCTGAAAGCTGTGTAGGCCTCGGCCGGATCACGCAGGTTGCCGGCGGAGTAGATGAAGCGCTTCAGCTTGTCGGCCATGTCCCTGTTGAAGGCATCGCCCGTCTCCTCGAAGGCCGTAAAGGCATCCGCGTCCAGCACCTCCGACCATAGATAGCTGTAATAGCCCGACGAATAGCCGTCGCCGGAGAACACATGCGTGAAATGCGGCGTGCGGTGGCGCATGATGATTTCGTGCGGCATGCCGATCTTCTGCAGCGTCTCAGCCTCGAAGGCAGATGCGTCGAGGCTGCTCAGGTCCTTGCGGCGGTGCAGCTCGAGATCGACGAAGGCCGAGGCGAGATATTCGACTGTCGCGAAACCCTGGTTGAAGTTGCGTGCCGCCATCAGGCGCTCGAGCAGTTCCTCCGGAATCGGCTCGCCCGTCCGGTAGTGGGTCGCGTAGCGCCGCAGGATATCCGGCTGCGAGAGCCAGTGCTCGTAGAGCTGCGAGGGCAACTCCACGAAATCCGTCGACACGGCCGTTCCCGCAAGCAACGGATAGGTCACGTTCGAGAGAAGGCCGTGCAGGCCATGGCCGAACTCGTGGAACAGGGTGCGTGCATCGTCGAAGCTGAGGAGCGACGGCTCGCCTGCGCCGCCCTTCGCGAAGTTCATCACGTTGACGATGACAGGACGAATGTCGCTGTTGAGCCTTTCCTGGGACCGGAAGGCGCTCATCCAGGCGCCGCTGCGCTTCGAGGAACGCGCGAAGTAATCGCCGATGAAGGTGCCGACGGGGTGGCCGCCCGCATCCACCACCTGCCAGGCGCGAATGTCGGGATGGTAGCGCGGAAAGTCCTTCAGCTCCTGGAAGCTCAAACCGAACAGCCGGTGCGCGGTCTCGAAAGATGCCTCGATGATCCGGTCGAGCTGGAAATACGGTTTGATCGTCGCCTCATCGAGGTTGTGCCGGGCCATGCGGACCTGATCCGCATAATAGCGCCAGTCCCATGGCTCGATGGTGATGTTGTCGCCGATCGACTGCGCCTGCGCCTGCAGGTCGTCACGCTCCTCCTCAGCGCGGGTGCGGGCCGGCGCCCAGACGTCGTTGAGGAGTTTCATGACGTTGTCCGGCGTCTTCGCCATCGTGTCGACGAGCTTGAAGTCGGCGAAGGTCTCATATCCTAAAAGCTTCGCCCGCTCGGCGCGCAGAGCGGCGGTTTCCGCGATGATGGCCTTGTTGTCGGTGGCATTGCCATTGTCGCCGCGCGCGGCCCAGGCCTTGAAGGCCTGCTCGCGCAGGTCGCGCCGCTTGGAAAACTGCAGGAACGGCTCGATGCTGGAGCGGGAGAGCGTGATGACGTACTTGCCCTTGAGCCCGCGCTCTTCGGCAGCCTGCGCGGCGGCCTCGCGCAGGAAGGAGGGCAGGCCTTCGAGATCCGCTTCGCCGTCGAGGACGAGCTGATAGGATTTCTCGTCCGCCAGCACGTTCTGCGAGAATTGCGTGCCGAGGCTCGCCAGCCGCTCGGTGATCGCTGCCAGCTGCTTCTTCTCATCCGGCCCGAGCTTCGCGCCGGCCCTGACGAAGATGGTGTGATAGCGGTCAAGGACGCGCATCTGTTCAGGGGTAAGGCCGAGGGTCTCGCGCTGCTCGTGGAGCGCCGCCACGCGCCTGTAGAGCGCCTCGTTCATGAAGATGCTGTTGCGGTGCTTGGCGAGGACCGGCGCCATCTCGCGCTCGATGGCCTGAAGCGCGTCGTTGGTGTGCGAGCCCGCGAGGTTGAAGAAGACGCCGCCCACCTTCTTGAGCGTCCGGCCGCTGCGCTCCAGGGCCTCGATGGTGTTGGCGAAGGTGGGAGCTTCCGGGCTCTGCGCAATGGCGGCGATCTGCGTCTGCTGTTCGGCGAGCGCGTTGTCGAAGGCCGGCCTGTAATACTCCGGCGCGATGCTCTCGAAGGGCGGAAGACCGAACGGCGTCGACCATTCCGAAAGGAGGGGATTGCCCGCGAAAGCCGCGTCTGAAGCCGTCATGATCGCTCCTGCCTGTTGATCTGGATGAGAAGTCTTAGACGCCTCATCCATCCACGGAAAGAGGGTCTGAATTCGTCGAGGCCCGGCTGCCGGCGAGATGGCGCTGCAGGAATGCGAGGGACCTGCGGGTCGCATCCTCTTCCGCCGCCCCCCTGAAGCCGTGGCCCTGGCCGGGATAGACCTTGATCTCGTGCGGCACGTTCTGCTGTCGCAACAGGGCCTCGACCGCATAGGCGTTCGCCACCGGCACGATGGGATCGGCCGAACCGTGCAGCACCAGGGTCGGCGGCAGGCGCGAGGTGGTGGCGACCGCGCCCTGCGGGAGCGGTCCGAAATAGTTCACCAGCGCCCTCACGCGAGAATCGGTGCTCGACACGGCCAATCCCAAGGCCGCTCCTAGGGAAATTCCCACGATGCCGAGCCGGCTCGAATCGGCGCCCGGATGCTTCTCCGCAAAGGTGAGAGCATCCTGGACGGTATTCATCCAAGGCATGAAGTTCTGGAACAGGGTGCTGAACGAAGCTCGCTTCTCACCGGTACGGTCGAGGTAGTGAACCAGGTGAACCTGATAGCCGGCCGCCGCCAAGCCGCGGGCGGCCTCGCGGTACCGGCCATTATAGCCCAAGCCGTCGGCGCCATGCAGCATGAGAAGCCCCGGGCGGGGCGAGGGGCCGGATCCCTGGAAGGTTTCGACGGCAATGGCCTTGCCGCCGCTCTTGAACGCATTGCGCTGTGCGGTCACGGGCATCGAGATGGACTTATCCTGTTGAGCCTGGGCGGTGGAGGAGGCAGCAAGGGCTGCCCCGATCAGAAGGTTGCGTCTGGTGATCGACATGAGGAATCAGGGCCGCTGGGCGGGGATTTCGTCCCCATGAGATGGGTTTGCATCCTCAAGGCTTGCAGATGGCAAAAGGTCCCAGCGTTCTGAGCGGCCAAGCTTTCGGCCAAGGTTAAGGATCGTTTCAGGCTTGAGCACGTTGTTTGCAGGCCAGCGAGATCGTCTCGCGGCTTGCAGAGATCGATCGAATGCGCCCCGCACCTACCCCCGTGCCTCCTCCGGAGACGGAAATCGAGCCGCCTGGCGTCCCGGGGCTTTCCGGCCTGCTGACCCTGGCCGTGGGTGTGGTCGTGCTGGCCGCACTCTATGTCGGGCGAGAGGTGTTCCTGCCCGTCGTGCTCGCCATCCTGCTGGCCTTCGTTCTCGCTCCCTTCGTCGAGCTGCTGCGCCGCGGGCGTCTTAGCCGGGTGCCGGCCGTCATCATTGCCGTGCTGGTCGCCTTGGGGATCATCGTGTCCCTGGCCACCGTCATCGGCTTCCAGGTGGCGGGGCTGGCATCCGATCTGCCGCGCTATCAGAGCACCATCGAGAACAAGATCGGCCACCTGCGTGAGGGGTCCCTCGGCAAGCTGCCGGCGCTCCTGAAGGATTTCGGACGTCGCTTCGACCAGGCTGTCGCCGAGCCGCCGGAACAGCAGGCGCCCGCGTCTCCCAATGCGGCCACCCCCCCGCCGCCCGAGGAGCCGAAGCCTCTCCCGGTGGAGGTGCACGAGCCGGATCCGACCCCGGCCCAGGTCGCCCGGAACGTGCTCCTGCCGTTGCTCGAACCCCTGGCCACCATGGGCATCGTCTTCGTGGTCCTGGTCTTCATCCTCATGCAGCGGGAGGATCTGCGTGACCGCATGATCCGCCTGTTCGGAGCCAGCGACCTGCATCGCGCCACCGCCGCCATGGACGATGCCGCGCGGCGCCTCAGCCGATACTTCCTGACCCAGCTTGCGCTGAATGCATCCTTCGGCGTCGTGGCAGCCATCGGTCTCTGGCTGATCGGGGTGCCGAGCCCGATCCTGTGGGGCGTCTTTGCGGCCCTCATGCGCTTTGTGCCCTATATCGGCTCGTTTCTCGCCGCCGTGCCGCCGATCCTGCTCGCAGCTGCCGTCGATCCCGGTTGGTCCATGGCCCTCATGACCCTGGCCCTCTACGCGATCGGCGAGCCCCTGATGGGCCATGTGGTCGAGCCCATCGTCTATGGGCAGAGCACCGGGCTTTCACCCTTTGCGGTCGTCATCTCGGCCATCTTCTGGACCTGGATCTGGGGACCGGTCGGCCTGCTGATCGCAACCCCGTTGACCCTTTGCCTTGTGGTGCTGGGCCGCCACGTGGAGCGGCTCGAGTTTCTCGACGTGCTGCTCGGCGACAGGCCAGCCCTGACGCCGGCCGAGAACCTCTACCAGCGCATGCTGGCGGGTGATCCGGACGAAGCCTTGGAATCCGCCGAGCTCCTCCTGAAGGAACGTTCCCTGACGTCCTATTACGATGAGGTCGCTCTCAGGGGGCTTCAGCTTGCCGCCAACGACGCGACACGCGGTGTCCTCACCCATCGTCAGCTCGATCAGGTCAGGGACGTGATCCGGGCCCTGGTGCAGGATCTGGGCGGACATGACGATGTGGAGCCCGAGCCGGACGATACCAAGGATGAGCCGGTTGCGGCTCCTGCGAGCGACAAGCCTGCAAACAAGGAGCCGGCGGTGCCCGAGGCCTTGCCGGAGCAGAGCCGGATTCCGGAGGCTTGGAGGGCGGAGGGTGCGGTCTTGTGCATCGCAGGCCGCGGACCTCTCGACGAGGCAGCATCGGAGATGCTCGCGCAACTCCTGAGCAAGCATGGGCTCGGCATCCGCGTGGTGCCGCACGAGGCCGTGTCGCGCCGACAGATCTTCAACCTGGATATGACTGGCGTGCAGATGGTGTGCATCAGCTATCTGGAGATCAGCGGCACGCCGGCGCATCTGCGCTACCTGTTGCGGCGACTGAAGCAGAAAGCCAAGGCTCCGACCCTTGTCGGCCTCTGGCCTGCGGAGGATGCGGTGCTGAAGAGCGAGACGATGCGCACCCAGCTCGGCGCCAATTACTACGTCTCATCCCTGCGCGATGCGGTGGTGCAGTGCCTGAAGGTGGCAACCGGCGAGGAGAAGCTGCCGGAGCCGGCCAATGCATCGAGCGTGAATGAAGCAACGGCAGCCAAGCGACTGCCGTTGCCTGCTTGATGGTTCTTTAGGCTGCCGCTTCCTTCAGGAAGTTCTCCGCGTAATGGCAGGCGACCTGCCGCCCGTCGAGTTCGCGCAGGGCGGGACGTTCGACCTTGCAGCGCTCGGTTACATAAGGGCAGCGGGTTGAGAACACGCAGCCCTTCGGTGGGTTGAGCGGCGAGGGAAGCTCGCCTTTCAGCACGATGCGCTTGCGCTTCACCCCGGTGATGCCGGGCGTGGAGGAGAGAAGTGCCTGCGTGTAGGGATGCAGCGGACGCGCGTAGATCTTCTCCTTCGGCCCATGCTCGACCGCATGGCCCAGGTACATGACAAGCACGTCATGGGCGATATGCCGGACGACGCCGAGGTCGTGCGAGATGAAGAGATAGGCAAGTCCCATCTCTTCCTGCAGGTCGGCGAGAAGATTGAGCACCTGGGCCTGAATCGACACGTCGAGGGCCGAGACCGGCTCGTCCGCCACCACGAGCTTGGGTGAGAGCATGAGCGCACGGGCGATCGCGATGCGCTGGCGCTGGCCGCCGGAGAACATGTGGGGATAGCGGGCGTAGTGCTCGGGCCTCAGGCCCACCTTCGCCATCATGGCCCGGGCACGCTCGGTGCGCTCCGAGCTTGAAAGCTTGGTGTTGATGGCCAGCGGCTCCTCCAGGATCGTGCCCACCTTCTTGCGCGGGTTGAGCGAACCATAGGGATTCTGGAACACGAACTGCACCATGCGGCGCAGATCCTTGGCGTAGTTGGCCGGCGGATTGACCGCATCAATGCCATCGAGGGTGAGCTGCCCCTCGGTGGGCTTCTCGATGAGCGTCACCATGCGGGCGAGCGTGGACTTGCCGCAGCCCGACTCGCCCACGACCGCAAGGGTCTTGCCAGGCTCGATGGCAAAGGAAATGCCGCCGACGGCCTGCAGGTTGGCCGGCTCCTTGAACATACCACGCTTGATTTTATAGACCTGCTTCAGGCCCTTGGCTTCAACAACGGGAGCCTTCACGACGCAGCCTCCGTTCCAACGGGATGATCATGCTGAATGTCGGCGTTCCGGTTCGGGTCGCCGAGAGGATAATGGCAGCGGATATGGCCGCCGGCCCAGGAGCGCAGGTCAGGGCGCACATTGCGCGAATGCTCCGTGGCATAGGCGCAGCGCGGGCTGAACAGGCAGCCTTTCGGGCGGTCATAGAGGCCCGGGACCACTCCGGGGATTGTCGCCAGCCGTCCACCCTCGCTGCGCTCAGGCAGCGCCGCCAGCAAGGCCGCCGTGTAGGGGTGCTGCGGAGACGCGAAGAGGTCGTCGGCGGAGCGCTCCTCCATGATCTGCCCAGCATACATCACCATCACGCGCTTGGCGGTGTCGGCCACGACGCCCATGTTGTGGGTGATCATGACGAGGCCCATGTTGCGCTCCTTCTGGAGCGATATGAGCAGATCCAGGATCTGCGCCTGAATCGTCACGTCGAGGGCGGTGGTCGGCTCGTCGGCGATGAGCAGCTTCGGATTGCAGGCGATAGCCATGGCGATCATCACGCGCTGGTTCATGCCGCCCGACATCTGGTGCGGATAAGCGGACAGCCGGCTTTCCGGCGAGGGAATGCCGACCTGGCCAAGAAGTTCGATGGCCCGGCGCTCGGCGGCCTTGCGATCCATGCCCTCGTGCAGGCGCAGGGTCTCCGTGAGCTGGAAGCCGACCGTGAAGGACGGGTTCAGGCTGGTCGTCGGCTCCTGGAAGATCATCGCGACATCTTTGCCGGTGAGCTTGCGCCGGTCCTTGTCCGAGATCGTCAGGAGGTCGCGACCATTGAAGGCGAGCTTGTCAGCCCTCACGCGGCCAGGGAAGGGGATGAGGCCCATGAGGGCCAGCATCGTGACGCTTTTGCCGGAGCCTGACTCGCCCACGACGCCGAGAACCTCGCCCTCTTCGAGCTTGAGGCTCACGCCGTCGACGGCGCGCATGATGCCGCCTTGGGTCGGGAATTCGACCGACAGGTTTTCAATTTCAACAAGAGCCATGATCAGCGCTTCAGTTTTGGATCGAGGGCGTCACGAAGACCGTCGCCCAGAAGATTGAAGGCGAGCACCGTGATGAGGATGGCGAGACCAGGGAAAGTCACGACCCACCAGGCGCGGAGCACGAACTCGCGGGCATCGGCCAGCATGGTGCCCCATTCGGGAGAAGGGGGCTGCGCACCAAGGCCCAGGAAGCCCAGGGCCGCCGCGTCCAGGATTGCAGTCGAGATGCCCAGCGAAGCCTGCACGATCAGGGGGGCGGTGCAGTTCGGCAGCACCTCCCTGAACATCAAACGCGTCGTGCCGGCACCGCTGACGCGGGCGGCCGTCACGTAGTCCTTCGAGGTTTCAGTAATCACCGCTGCGCGGGCGAGGCGCACATAATGCGGCAGAATCACCAGAGCCACCGCCAGCATGGCGTTCATCAGGCCTGGACCCAGCACCGCCACGATCACGATGGCGAGCAGAAGGCTCGGCAGCGTGAGGATGATGTCCATCAGGCGCATGATGAAGATCTCGGTCAGGCCGCGGAAGAAGCCTGCCACGAGGCCGAGAACGGTGCCGATGGCAATGGAGATCGCCACCACCACGATGCCGATGAGCAGCGACAGCTGCGCCCCGTAGATCAGGCGGGACAAGATATCGCGGCCGATGGGATCCGTGCCGAGCGGGTAGGCGATCGAGCCGCCCTCCTGCCAGAACGGCGGCTTCAGGGCGATTGTGGTGTTGGTGAGATTCGGATCGTGGGGTGCGATCACATCGGCCAGCAGCGCGACGAGCACGACCGCGACAATGATCACGAGCCCGGCGACGGCGCCATGGTTGGCGCTGAAGTAGCCCCAGAACTCGCGCAAGGGATGAGGAGGGGTGGCCGTCGGCACTGCGACGGCCGGAGCTTCCATGGTTTCAGTGGTCATCGCGTATGCCTGATGCGAGGATTAATGAGGCCGTAGGCGAGGTCGACAAGAAGGTTCACGCTCATGACGACCACGCCGAGCAGAAGCGCACCGCCCTGCAGGACGGGATAGTCGCGGCGGAAGATGGCATCGATGAGCCACTTGCCGACGCCCGGCCAGGAGAAGATCGTCTCGGTGAGGATCGCGCCGGTGAACAGCACGCCGATCTGCAGGCCGATGACGGTCACGACAGGAATGAGCGCATTGCGCAGGGCATGCAGGGCGACGATCCGGAACCGGGAGAGGCCCTTGGCCTTGGCGGTGCGTATGTAATCTTCGCCCAGAACCTCAAGCATCGCCGAGCGGGTCATGCGGGCGATCACCGCGAGCGGCACCGTGCCGAGCACGATGGTGGGCAGGATCAGGTGCCTGACCGCCGACCAGAAGGCCTCCGGCTCGTCGGACAGGAGCGTGTCGATCAGCAGGAAGCCGGTGGTCGGCTCGATATAGTACAGCACGTCGATGCGGCCTGAGACGGGCGTCAGGTCGAACTGCACCGAAAATAACAGGATGAGGATGAGGCCCCACCAGAAGATCGGCATGGAATAACCGGCAAGCGAGATGCCCATGACCCCATGGTCGAAGATCGAGTTTCGCTTAATCGCGGCGATGATGCCGGCCGGAAGACCGAGCAGAAGCGCGAAGAGGATCGCGCAGGTGGCGAGCTCGATGGTGGCCGGGAACAGCGCCGAGAATTCGCTCAGCACCGGCTCCTGCGTGATCATGGACTTGCCGAGATCTCCCTGCAGGACGCGGGCCAGATAAATCCCGTACTGGACGAGGATCGGCTTGTCGAAGCCGTATTCCTTGCGGAGCTGCTCATGGCGCGCAGGATCGATCCCGCGTTCGCCGGCAAGGGTTTCGATGGGATCGCCTGGCACGAGGCGGATCAGGAAAAAGGCCAGCAATGTGATCCCGATGAAGGTCGGGATGATCAGGCTGACACGAGTGAGGATGAAGCGGAGCATCGGCTGGATGTAAAAAGGCGGAGCGGCCTTGGGAAGCCGCTCCGCCGTAGGTTGAAGGGAAATGAGCTTACTTGCTGTTGATGTCCACGCCGTAGAAGGTGTGGCGACCGAACGGCGAGAGCTTGAAGTCCACGACTTCCTTGCGGACCGGCTTCAGCTGCACGGCGTGAGCCACCGTGAACCAGGGAGCCTGCTCCTTGAAGATCTTCTGAGCTTCTTCATAGAGCTTGGTGCGCTCGGCCTGGTTCGTGGTGACCTTCGCCTTCGTCACGAGATCGTCGAAGGGCTTGTGGCACCACTTGGCGATGTTCGAGCCGGAAGCGCTCTGCGCCGAGGCGCAGCCCAGCAGGGTGTGCAGGAAGTTGTCCGGGTCGCCGTTGTCGCCGGTCCAGCCGAGCTGAGCCATCTGGTGCTCGCCGGCCTGGGCCCGCTTGCGGTACTCACCCCACTCGAAGCTCTTGATCTCGGCCTTCACGCCGATCTTGGCGAGGTCGGCCTGCATGAGCTCCGCGATGCGGCGCGCATTCGGGTTGTAGGGACGCTGAACCGGCATGGCCCACAGGTCCGTCTCCAGACCGTTCGGGTAGCCAGCCTCGGCGAGCAGCTTCTTGGCGGCTTCCGGGTTGAACTCGTCGTCCTTGATGGACTTGTTGAACGACCACATGGACGGCGGGATCGGGTTCGTGGCGGGAACGCCCGAGCCGAGGAACACCGCGTCGACGATCGCCTTCTTGTTCATGGCCATGTTGAAGGCCTTGCGGACGCGCACGTCGTCGAAGGGCTTCTTCGTGGTCTGATAGGCGAGGTAGCCCACGTTCAGGCCGGCCTGCTCAAGGATCGTGACGTTCGGATCCTTCTTCATGGCCTCGAGGTCAGCCGGGTTCGGATACGGCATGACGTGGCATTCGCCCTTCTGGAGCTTCGCCCAACGCACGGAGGCATCAGGGGTGATCGAGAAGACGAGGTCGTCGATCTTGGCCTTGCCGCCCCAGTACTCAGGGAAGGCCTTGTAGCGGATGATCGCGTCCTTCTGGTACTGAACCAGCGAGAACGGACCCGTGCCGATCGGCTCTTGGTCGATCTTCTCCGGGGTGCCGGCCTTCAGCATGGCATCGGCATATTCCTTCGACTGAACGCTCGCCCACTGCATGGCGAGGTTGGCCAGGAAGGGAGCCTCAGGCTGATTGAGGGTGATGCGCACGGTGTAGTCGTCGACCTTCTCCACCGACTTCAGCAGCTTGGGCATGCCCATGTCATTGAAGTAGGAGTGGTTCGGGCTGGTCACCTTGAAGAAAGCGTTATCTTCTTTCCACTGGCGCTCGAACATGAACACGACGTCGTCAGCATTGGCATTACGAGTCGGCTTGAAGTTCTTGTTCGAATGCCACTTGGCGTTCTTGCGGATGTGGAAGGTGTAGACGGTGCCGTCAGCGGAGACGTCCCACTTCTCGGCCAGGCCGGGGGTCACCTGCGTGCCGCCGCGCTCGAAATCGACGATGTTGTCGTAGATCTGCTCGCTGGCGTCGAAGGACGTGCCGGTGGTGTTCACGCCGGGGTAGAAGTTCTCCGGGCTGCCTTCGGAGCAGTAGACGAGGGTCTTGGCGGCCAGGGGAGCGGCGGCCAGGAAAGCCGGAACGCAGATGGCTGCGAAAAGGGCTGATTTTTTCATTACCTTTGGTCCTCTGAGACGGCTCTACTCATGGCCGTTCTGTGACGGAGTTAAGGTGCGAAGCCCCGATATTGTCAATCTGTCCATGCAACAATGGATAATTTTTAGAGAGAATTAACCCTTTTCTGTCCTAGCGGCAGCCTGAAAACGAGGATTTCGGAGTCAATTTTCCGCGATTCTTCTCGATTCTCGCCACGCAGCGGGAAGGGCAGGTTCGTCCACAATCGGGCGGGAGATCTGCCCCGCGGGTGTCAGCATCATCCCTGCTTCTGACCGGCCGCCTCACCGACCTTGGTGGCGAGATCGACGCGGCTGAAGGGTTTATGCAGCATCAGATAACCGTCGGGAACGCGCTTGGGGTCAGCGTATCCCGTCACCAGCAGGACGCCGAGGCCGGGCCGGACGTCGCGAGCCTTATCGGCGAGCTCGGTTCCCGTCATGCCCGGCATCGCAAAGTCGGCGATCAGAACGTCGAGATGGTCGTCGGCCTTCAGGATGTCCAGGGCAGTGGCTCCGTCCGCCGCCTCCACGACCCGGTGCCCCATCTCGCTGAGGTAGGCCGCCGTGACCGTGCGCACTTCCGCATCGTCATCCACGAGCAGGATGCGCACCTTGGGAGCATCAGGGGCAATGGAATGCCCCTCGTGAGGTCTGCCGTCCTGTGCTTTGGCCGCGCGTGAGAGGTAGAGTTCCACCGTTGTGCCGATGCCCACCGTGCTGTGGATCGTCACCGTGCCGCCGGACTGCTGCGCCAGGCCGTAGACCATGGGAAGACCCAGGCCCGTACCCTTGCCCACTTCCTTCGTGGTGAAGAAGGGCTCCAGCACCCGTGCCAGGACTTCCGGCGGAATGCCGCTGCCCGTATCCACGACCGAGATCACCACGTAATTGCCCCCGGTGAGGTCGCTGATCCGGCCCTCCTCGACCGCCTGGTTGCGGGTCGCGAGGGTGAGAATTCCGTTCTCGGGCATGGCATCGCGGGCATTGATGCACAGGTTCAGGATGGCGAGTTCGAGCTGGTCCGGGTCGACCATGGCGGGCCAGAGCTCATCCGCTAGATGGCGCTCGATCCGAATCACGCCGCCGAGCGTGCGGGTCAGCAGATCGCTCATGCCGGAGATGACCTGATTCACGTCCACGGCCTGCAGCCGCAGGTCCCGCTGGCGGCTGAA
The DNA here is from genome assembly GCF_056148915.1 of Microvirga sp. jy35. Taxonomy (NCBI): domain Bacteria; kingdom Pseudomonadati; phylum Pseudomonadota; class Alphaproteobacteria; order Hyphomicrobiales; family Methylobacteriaceae; genus Microvirga; species Microvirga sp. jy35. The sequence goes on from NZ_JBWBEW010000012.1 coordinate 99,684, forward strand.
GCTCAGGAGCCTCTGGGTCAGGGATGCGCCCCGCTCCGCCGCATAGGTGGCGTTCTGCAGCAGACGCGTCAGACGCGGGTCGTCGGGAGCCCGGCGCGAGGCGAGGTCCAGGCTGCCGAGCACGGCCATCAGCAGGTTGTTGAAGTCGTGGGCCACGCCACCGGCGAGGGTGCCGAGCGCCTGCATCTTGTCGGCCTGACGCAGGCGCATCTCCATCAGCTTGCGCTCCGTGATGTCGCGTTCGATGGTGGCAAGATTGGTGACGGCGCCCTGATCGTCCAGAATCGGGATGTGGTTGATGAGACACCACTGCGTCCTGCCATCGGGCAGGGTGCGCTCCTCGATCACCTCATCGGGCTGGCGCGCTTCGATGGCGCGGCGCTCCGCCTCCTCGATCATCGTGGCCCGTTCAGGCGAGACGTAATCCCTTTCCTTGCGGCCCAGGCAGGCGCCGGCCGTACACCCGAGGCTCCGTGCCTTGCCGGCGTTCAGGCGCACGAACCGGCCTTCCAGATCCTTGAACGAGATCAGATCGCCCGTGCTCTCCATCAGCCCGTGCAGGAGCGCGCGTTCGGTATCGAGCTCCCGTGCCAGCAGGCGCCGCTGATAGGCCGCCGCAACCATGTTGGAGAGAGCGGTGGGATCCCAGGGCTTGGGCACGTAGGCCATGATGCGGCCTTTGTTGACCGCGCCGATGACCGCCTTCAGATCCGCATAGCCCGTGAGGAGGATCGCCTCGGCATCGGACACATCCCGGGCCTTGGCCAAAAACTCATCGCCCTGCATCTCGGGCATGCGCTGGTCCGAGATGATGATGGCGACCTCCGGCTCATGGCGGAGGATGTCGAGCGCTTTGGTCGGAGACGAGGCCGTCAGCACCCGGTAATCGTTCTCGAACAGGTCTTCGAGAGCGACCAGAATGTCCGGCTCATCGTCGACGACCAGGATCGTGCCATGTGGTGAAGTCATCTCGCTCGGCAAGGTCATGAAACAATCTGCCTCGGGATCGTGATGATGAAGCTGGCACCGCCGGCCAGCCCCGCACTCACCGTGATCGACCCCTTGTGGGCTTGGACGACGCTATAGGCGATGGCCAGGCCAAGTCCAGTTCCAGACCCGACGGGTTTGGTCGTGAAGAACGGTTCGAAGATGCGCTCCCGCAATTCTGGTGGGATTCCCGGTCCCGTATCACTGATCCTGATCGTATAGGTTGTCTCGCTGCTCTCGGTTTCAATGTCTATGCCCCCGGTTCCCTTGATCGCGTCAGCGGCATTGCCGACGATGTTCATGACGACCTGGTTCAGCAGGGCGGGCGAGCAGTAGAGGTCCGGAACCGCATTGTAGCGACGGCGCACGTCGATCCGGGTCCCCAGCTTGTGGCCCAGGAGGGCCAGCACGGTCTCGATCGATTCGGGCACGTTGACGGTCTGGAAATCGCCCTCGTCCAGCCGCGAGAAGCGGCGGAGATTCAGGACAAGTTCCTGGATTCGACCAAGCCCCAGCTTCATCGCGCCGATCCGGTCGAGGCATTTCCGGACCTGCCGCTCGAGGCCAGCCTCGGGGGGAAGCTTTCCCTCGACCTCCGTCAGGAGCCGTTCGACGGTTCCCTGATGAGCCTGGACGAAGGCCAGGGGGTTGTTGATCTCGTGGGCGATGCCCGCCACCAATTCACCAAGGGAAGCCATCTTGGCGGCCTGGACAAGCTGGGCCTGGGTCCCCTTCAGGAGATCGTTGGCCTCTTCCAGCTCACGATTTGCCTTGGCCAGCGCCTCGGCCGAGGCGGCTTCGGCCCTGGCCCGGGCGAGGGCAAGCTCGCGCTCGCGAAGCTCGGCCTCGATGCGCCAATTCTCGTCCTGCATGAGCTTGCGCCGGACGAGCGCGCGGATGCGCACCCGCATCCCATCGGCTTCGATGCTCGTAGGAATGATGTCGTCCACACCTGCGGCAAAGGCCCGGGCGAGGAGCTGTCCCCCGTCCTCGTTTCCAAGACCCACGATGGCGAAGCTCGGGGCGTCCGCCCCCGGCAGGGGCGCCAGGCCCCGGTAGAGGTTCAACTGGCGGCACAGCTCGATGCCATCGAAGCCTGGACTGAGCAGGTTCACCAGAATGCAGTCCCAGGTGGCACTCACCGAGCGGACGAGCCGCAAGGCCTCGGTAGGATCCGGAGCCGCCGTGACCGCATAGCCCTCATGGGCCAGCATGTCCTGGAGGTAGGTGCGGCGCGTGAGGCTGTCGTCCGCGATCAGGATGCAGGCCCGGCGGAACGTTCCGAAGCTGGGGGACTGCCGCTCCTCCTGTTCATCGCTGACGGGCGATGAGCGCCGGCGCAGCAGCGCCTTGATCCGCAGGATGATCAGCTCCTGTTCGGCAGATTTGGAGATGTAGGCATCCGCACCGCTCTCCAGCCCCTGCCGTTCGACGGTGCGCTCCCGGGCCTCCGTGAGCATGATGACTGGAATGGCGCGGGTGCGAACGTTAAGGCGCATCTGGCGGGTCAGCTCATCCCCGTTCATGCCGGGCAGGTGGTAATCGGCGATGACGAGGTCGGGAAGCCTCTCGTTCAGCCCGTCAAGGGCGGCCTCCGCGGTCGAGCGCCAGGATACCTGGAAGCCGTTCGTCTCCAGCATGTGGCGCAACTGTAGCGCCTGGGTCTCGGAATCCTCGACAAGGAGGATTTCCGCAGCCTGCGTCATGGACTCCGCGCTCATTCGCCGTCTCCCCGGGCCAAGCGCAGGATGCGGGGTGCGATCAGATCGAGCGGCAGGCTGACATTGACGCCGCCCATGCGCGCCGCCGCCGCCGGCATGCCGTAGACGACGGCGGTGCTTTCATCCTCCGCCACCGCATAGCCGCCGGCCTGGCGCAGATCGACGAGGCCCTGAGCGCCATCCTCGCCCATGCCGGTGAGGACCACCCCCAGGCTCCTGCGGCCGACCGAGCGGGCCATCGACTGGAACAGCATGGTCGCCGAGGGGCGCTGGCTACCGAGCGGCGGCTCGGCGCTCAGCTTCAGGGTGCCGGCGGGGGAGAGAATCAGGTGCCGGTCCCCGGGCGCGACATAGACCCGGCCCTGTACCGGGGTCTCCTGGTCCTGGGCGAGGCGCACCTCGAGGGGGATCAGCCCGTTCAGCCAGGAAGCGAAGCCTTCCATGAAGGGAGCGCCCATGTGCTGGACGAGGAGGATCGGAAGCGGGAACTCAGGCGGCAAGGCGCCGAGGACCTTCGCGAGCGCAGGGGGGCCGCCGGTGGACGCGGCAATCCCCATGATGCTCGGGCGCGTCATGCTCCATTCCGGCTCGCGGCGGGATGCGCTGGTCTCGCGCCAGGAAGCAAACAAGCGCTGCCGGACGACGGGCACCTGGCTCATGATGTAGAGCTGGGTGCAGATGGTGCTGGCGATGGCGGCATAACCGTCGCTGGAGAGGCCCACAGGCTTCTCCACCACCGTGAGGGCGCCGGCCCGCAGGGCGTTCATGGAAATCTTGAGCGATGAATCCTCGATGCTGTCGGCGATGACCACGATGGGCGTCGGGTGCTCCGACATGATTCTGCGTGTCGCCTCCAGCCCGTCGATTCCGGGGAGCCGGATGTCCATCGAGATGACATCCGGCCGGATGCGGCCGATCTCCCGTAGCGCCTCCTCGGCGGAACCGACGGCGGCGGCCACCACGAGGCGCGGGTCGCTGGCGATGATATGGACGAGCAGTTGACGGACGACGAGGGAATCCTCGACGATCATCACCCGAACCGGAGACTGCGGCGCCATACTCATCACGCGGAACTCACAACACCTGTCCGATCGTTGCCAGCAGTTCGCGCTGATCGAACTTCTGCTTGGTAATATAGGCGCTCGCGCCCAGATCGAGACCCTTGCGCACGTCTTCCGGGTCGGCGCGGGACGTCATCAGGATCACAGGAAGGCTGGAGAGCCTCGGGTCGTTCCTGATCGCCTGCAGCAGGCCGAAGCCGTCCATGCGCGGCATTTCAACGTCGGCGATCACGAGATCGATCATGGCCTCGCCTGAGCGCAGCACATGGAGGGCGTCGATGCCGTCGACGCTGAGGAAAACCGCGTAGCCCTGAGCCTCCAGGATGCTCTTCTCCAAGGTGCGAGTGGTAATGGAATCGTCGACCACGAGGATCGTCCTGGCTTGGCGTTCCTCTTCCTCAGCCCATCCTGTGAGACCCAGACCGCCGGCCGCCAGACGGCCTTCGTTTCTGATCCAGTGCTCGATCAGCCTGTCCGGGCTGAGCACGAGAGCCGGCATCTCGTCGTCCAGAAGCACGGTTCCCGAAACCAGATCGCTCAATCCGATGGCCTGAACATCGCTGACGAGCATCGTGCGCACGTCGTGGAAGGCATTGACGGCAAAGGCGCAGGTTCGGGAGGCATGGCGCACGAGAACGGCTTTCACGTGTCCGGCCTCGGTGGGGAGGGGAGCATTGGGGGATCCTGTCAGAGCGGCAAGGGCGACGACCGGAACGACAACGTCCTGCCCCCCGATCTCGATCCGGGCTGCCGGCCGGCCCTCCACACTTTCCAGCGATCCGGTGCGGAGGCGCAGGAGACGCTCCACCGCGTGGGCGGGCAGGCCGAACATGCGGCCCTCCGCCTCGAGCAGCAGCAGCGGCTGACGGGCGGCCGTGAACGGAACGTTCAGCAGAGCCTCCGTGCCATGCGGGTAGCGGGGCCGGAGCAGAACTGACCCTTGCAGCTTGCGGACCGCTTCCGCCACGACGGACAGCCCCATGCCGCGGCCCGACAGCCTGTCGACTTCGCCGGCCGTCGAGAAGCCCGGGGTGAAGACGAGGGCGAGGAGCTGATCCATCATCGGCGGGTGGCCCGAGTCCCGGGGCTGAAGCAACCCGCGCTCGATGGCGACCTGCTCGATCCGGGCGAGATCGGGACCGCGTCCGTCGTCGCGGATGCTGATGATGAGACGCCCCCCGCGTGAGGCCAGCTCCAGGGTTACTTCGGCCCGCTCGGGCTTGCTCTTGGCGATGCGTTCCTCAGGAGGTTCCGCCCCATGGCTCACTGCATTGCGCAGAAGGTGCATCACGGAGTCCTTGAGGGTTTGAAGCACCTGCCGGTCGACTTGGATGTCGAGACCGATGCTGCGCACATCCACATCCCGACCGGCCTTGCGGGCAATCTCACGCACCATCTGCCCGAAGCCGCCGAACACCGTCTCTGCCGAGACGAGCGACACCCGGTCGATGTTCTCGCGGACCTGCCGGGCGGCCTGCTCGATGGACCAGCTCGACTGCCGCCGGTCGCGCGTCACCGCGGAGATCCTGCGGAACAGACCTTTCAAGCCTTGGTCGAAATCGCGCAGGCGCGGCGCGAAGGATGCGGCGCTGCGCCGGGTGGGATTGAACCCTTGTGCGGCAGCCCCCGAGGCATTCATCTGCTCATTCAGCTGATCCCAGCTCCGCCTCAAGCCGCGGATATCGAGCTCGATCTGCCGCAGGACGTCATCAAGGCTTTCGTTCGCCTGCAGCTGCGTCAGAAGCTGATGCATGGAGGTGGAGAGCTCCTCGATCTGCTCGGCCTCCACACGCAGGTATGAGCTGCCGCCGGCGTCAGGGGGAGTGACAGCGTCGGCTTTTGCAGAGGAGGGCTCTTGTTCGCGAGGCGCCGTCGCCAGCGCAGGCGCGGGCTGCATCCCGACGGGAGGCGCGGACGGCTTGAGAACGCCGGCGACGAGATCCTCAATCAGATCGAGATTGCGCCGCACGGTCGCGATCGTTGGCTCCACGAGGGATTGCTGCCCTTCCAGAACCTGCGAGAACAGCTCCTCGAGCTGGTGCGCGACTTCCTCCACCGCAGGCAGGTCGACGGCACGCGCAGCGCCTTTCAGGCTGTGCGCCCGGCGAAAGACATCCGTCAGGTCGATCTCGCCCCGGCCCGCCTGATCGAGCGCAGACCGGATCACATCGAGATGCTCCCGATGCTCCACCTCGAAGGCCGCCAGCAGCTGTTTGCGGATGTCCGTCACGATGCGCGCATCTCCATCTCCGCTCGTTACAGGCGGTAGCGTTCGGCGAGGCCGAGGAGCTGCTGCGAGAGCTGGGACAGATTGGCCGCCGCCGTGTCGAGCTGGCGGGTGCCGGCGGCCGTCTGCTGGCTCGCCTGGCGGATGTTCTGAAGTGCGCCCATCACCTGCTCGATGCCGAGCTGCTGCTGGTTCGTGGAGGCGACGATCTGCTGGAAGGTCTGTACGCTCTCCTGGATCTGACCCGAGATGCCGGTGATCGTCTGCTGCGTGATGTCGGTGCGCTCCTTGCCGGCGGTCACGCGCTTGACGGCCTCTTCGGTCAGCATCACGGATGAGTTGATGCCGCGCTGGATGTCGCCCAGGATCGAGCGCACCTGCGTGGTTGCATCCTTTGCCTGATCGGCGAGCGTCTTCATCTCGGACGCTACCACCGCGAAGCTGCGGCCGCTCTCGCCGGCCGCAGCCGCTTCGATAGCCGCATTGAGGGCGAGAAGATGCGTCCGTTCGGAGATGTCGTTGACGGAGGCGATGATCTCGCCGACAGCCTGCGTCTTTTCGCTCAAGGCGACGATGTTTTCCGCCACCGCTTCGGCCTGCTCGCGGATCGCATCCATGGCCCGTGCGGTGTCGTCGACCGCCTGCAATCCAGCCATGCTGGTCTGTGCCGCGGCTTGAGCGGAAGCGATGACCTCCTGCGCGCGCTTGCCGATCTGGGCGCCCGAATGGGTGATCTCGTCGACGGTTGCTGCAGTCTCCTGAACGGCCGCCAGCTGCTCCTCGACGGAGGCTGCCTGCTCCTGGGTCGAGGCACGGATTTCGGCTGCTGCCGCATTCAGGTTCTCGGTCGCCTCACGGCTCTGGCGCGCGAGTTGGCGCAAGCCTTCGACCATGGAATTGAGCGTAGCGCCGAGATGTCCGATCTCGTCCTTGCCGGTCACGGCCATCTTGCCGCCGAGCTCTCCGCGTCCGATCCGCTCGACGAAGCCCATGAAGGCTCCGAGTGGTGTGATGATGGAGGAGCGCAGGAGATAGCTGATGATTAGGCTCAGCAGCGCGGTGCCCGCCACGGCGACGATGATCGAGGTTCGGCTTCTCTCATAAATCTCGCCGGCTTGTCGCTGTCCAACCGCGTTGGCCTCGGCCAGTACGGCTCTGGCATTGTCGAGGGTTCTGACCCATTCGCTGCGTCGCGCATCCAGGACGGCCTGAGTTCTCTGCATGGTGGCGAGATCGCCACTCTGGAGTTCCGCAAACTGCCGCTCGCTCGCACTTCGCAGCTGGCGAAGACCTTCATTGGCCTCCCTGAGCAGATTGGCGACACGCTGCCAAGCGGCTCCGCGCTCTTGGGAGATCGACTGCGCGGCGAAGCCGTTTGCCATCGTCGTCGCCTGGGCGATATCGGTTTCTGCCTTCGCTGCCACCCTGCTCCATTCCTGGATGCGGTCTTCAAAGGAAACCTGCTGCCCCAGAGCGCGAAGCAGGTAGCCTGCCATGATCTGCTGCCGCAGGTTGCGCATGACGTTCTGGTCATCGTCGATGACCTCCAACTGGCGCATCAATGAGATGTCCCGCGAGACAATCCGCTCGGTTGTCTGGCGAACGTCGTCGAGGCGATTGATCGCATAGAGGCCAAGCCCGACCATCAGGGCGACAATGACGGCGAAGCCGAGAAGAATACGGTTGGCGATCGAGATCGTCACGTCAGTCTCCAGGAACAGGGGAAGAGGACAGGAAGGGGCGCAGAAGGCGCTCGGTATCGAGAAGAGACAGGGTGTCGGCCGGATCGCCCGCGGCGTCCTGCACCCGGGCATAGCCGGTCACCGCATCGGTCCGGAAGCCAGTGGCCTCTTCAACCGTGAGGAGACGGACATCGGCGACCGCATAGGCGCGTTCGACCCTGAGAGCCACCTGAGGCTGATTCCCGCGGAGCAGCACGAAGTGATAGCTTCCATCCTCCACGGGGGAGGGTTCGATGCCGAGGGCCAGCGCAAGATCGATCACGCTCACCAACCGGCCGCCGCGGCCGAACAGGCCGACCAGTGCCGGTGGTCCATCCGGGACGGGCATATATTTCTGAGGCGGCAGCACTTCGGCGACGGATTCAATCGGAATCCCGAAACGCTCGCGGCCCGAACCGCAGACGAGGGCGCGCGGCAGCGTCTGCGCCGGAGATGCTTCATCCTTGCGTCGCGAAGCAAGATTCTCGGTTCTCTCATCGAGGATATGCTGCACCCGCTCCTCGGCCGAGCGGATCCTGCCTCTTTCGATCTGCCTCAGCTTGCGGCGTGCCGATCTTGCCATGGTCATGGCTTCGGCCTCGACGGGGTTGCGGCGTCAAGCTGGATGCGGACCAGGTCACGCAGTTCCCCCGCGGTGACCCCGTCCCCTTCCTCGAGCAGTCCATCGTCGGCCATCGCTGCCACGCTCTGGGCCGCATGGGTCAGGGAGCGCCGCCCGGGAGCCGGTCGCCCCTCGGCGAGCAGCAGAAGTCCGAGGTGGTAATGAGCCATGGCGAAGCTTCTATCGAGATAAAGACACTTAAGGAAGCTTTTCTCAGCCTCTACAGGGCGCCCGAGCGCCCGCAGGATGAGGCCTTGGTAAAAATGCAGCGCGGCCCTCAGCGGCTCGGCGGCGAGGGCCTCCCGGCAGAGGTCCGCTGCGGCGGCAAAGTCGCCCGCATCGGCGCGCGTCCTGATATCGGCGAGGAGGTCGCCCGCTCCCTGGGAGGGGGGAAGAGGTGATTCCTTTTGCGGGGTTGTAGAGAGGTGCGCGAGGGCTGGCCTTTGATCCGGCGCTGCGCGTCTCGGCTCAGGCAGAAGCGGCCTCCAGTCCTGCAGGATGGACCTGGTTTGCAGCGGAGCAGGCGCCGGCAGCGGCGCATCCCCGGCGCCATGCCGGTAAGCCACGGTCCCCGGCAGGTTCAGAGTCTGCATCATGGATGAGAAAATGGGATTGGGCTCCGCATGGCCCAGCAGCATCCAGCCGTCGTGGTCCAGGCGGTCGCGCAGGGCTCCCACGATCCGGGTTACGGTGTCGGGGTGGAAATAGATCAGCACGTTCCTACACAGGATCAGGTCGAAGTCGGTGAGTTCAAGCGGGGATGTCCCATCAAGGAGGCTCAGCAGGTTGTGCCGCTCGAAGCGCACCAGCGAGCGGAACTCCCGCCGTACCTCCCACTGCTCCCTGCCTGCGTCGACGAAATAGCGCTGCCGCTGCTCGTCCGGCATGGAGCGTAGCGCCCATTTGCCGAACCGGGCCTGCCGGGCCGCTTTCAGGAAGCTGTCGTTGATGTCGGTTCCCAGAATGCTGACGCGCCATGTCCCGAGGCTCTCGCCGAGGATCTCATTTGTGAGAATGGCCAGGGAATAGGGCTCCGCTCCCGTGGAGCATCCGGCGCTCCAGATCCGCAGCCGCCGCATGCCGGCCTTCCTGGCGATGATCTCCGGCAGGATGGTCTCGCGCAGGGCCGCGAACTGCTCCGCGTAGCGGAAGAAGAAGGTCTCGCCGATGGTGATCTCGGCTTCGAGCCTTCCCCATTCCGCCGGGCCTGAGATGGGGTCGTCCAGAAGAGTCAGGTAGGCACTGGAATTGGACAGGCCCGTGGCGCGCAGACGCTTGCGCACGCGCTCCCACAGGAGGTCGTCCTTGTCCTGGTAGTAGAAATGTCCCGTGCGCTCAATCACACGGCTTTTCAGATGAGGAAAGCCGGCGTCGAGCAGCGGAACAGGATCGGGGCGTGCGGCCATCAGGCCGGAGCCGCCCATTCATCGAGGCGGCTCTGCGCCTGGCGTCCGAGCTCCGCCAGCGCCTGCTGTTCTTCGGCCAGCAGGATTCGTTCGGCGGAGAGGAGATGAACGAGCTGGCCACCCCAGGTGACCTCCGCTTCCACGCAGCCGTTCAGGGTCTCCGCCTGCCGCACGTCCGAGACCTGCGTGGCGTTCACCGTCGCCACATCCAGAACGCGGTCGACGAGGAGCGCACTGGGACTGGAGGCGCCGCCGGCTCCCACCAGAATCAGGTGCCGGTAGAGGTCGGCCTCCGGGTCATGCTCGCTCTTTTGCAGGCCGAACAGCGCGTCGAGCCGAAGGACGGGAACCGCATCTCCGCCGAGATTGAAGAAACCAGCCACCGGCCGGGGCAGGGCCGGCGGACGCCACAGGCGGGGCAGGGGCAGGAATTCGCGAACGGCGCTCCGGTGCAGGGCGCAAGCGGTGCCGCACACATCGAAGATTATGATCTGCAGGCTCGCCATGGATCAGATCGCTGGACGCTGGTTCCGAGGAAGGGGTTGATGGCCTCAACGAGCATTAGATAGGCACCGGACCGTCTGCGGCAACCGCGCCGTCAGGCTACTGGGATACCTGGTCTGTGGCCTCTTGGATGGCGTTCAGGCCGACGCTGGCCTCTTCCGAATGACCGGTCCGCTGGACGGCACGGAAGACCTGCTCGGCATCCTTGTAGCGGCCGAGATTGAAATACGACCAGCCGCGAATCAGCAGGAGATCGTTCTGCTCCGGCACGAGCCGCGCCCGCTCGCTCAGGGCGAGAAGCGTTTCCACGTAGCGCTTGTCGCGGTAGGCCGCCAGGGCCCGCTGCGTCAGGATCGACGCTCCGAGCTCCACCTGGCGCGAACGGGTCTGCGGCGCCTCGGCTGCCGCGATGGCAGCCTCGGAGGTCAGGTTCTTGCGCAGGTAGGCCAGGGACTTGCCGTAGGCTGCCTCTTCGCGGGCCCGACCGCTGCCGGTGGCAACCGCCTGGTCGAAGGCCGCCGCCGCCTCCAGGGGACGATTGATCTCCATGAGGCACCAGCCCCGGGTGAGAGCGGCGTTGCCCGAGAGGCCGGCGGGATTGCGCGTCATGGCGCAGCTGCGCCCCAGGACGGAGCGAGCCTCGGACTGCCGGCGCCGCACGGCTTCCTCGGTTCGGACGAGAGGCTGTTCCATCTCGACACGCTCCACAGTGACCTGTCGGGGCGCGGCAGGCCGAGGCGCGGCATCCATCTCGGCCCGAGGCTGGATCGGGGCGGACCGCCGCCTGGAGCGAGGATCGGCAGCGTCCGCTAGATCGGCGATCCGCTGGGAGCGCTCCCGCCATTGGGCGACGACGGCGGCGAACGCCGCGCGCTCGTTCAGGCGCTGCGTCGACAGGGCAAGGCCATAGGCCGAGGGTTCGTCATCGGACTTCCAGCCGAGGGCCGTCCGGAACCAGTCCCGCGCGGTCCGGATCTGCTCCGTGTTGTAGGAATACCAGCCCAGGGCCTGGGCTCCGTCGGGGAAGCGTTGCGCGGTCACGACCGGCACGATTCGCGAGACCACCTGGGTGTCGAGCCGTGGCGGCGGATCCTGACCGAGGAGCGCCGTGGCGATGTCCAGGTAGATCTTCATGTTTTCGGGAGCGCGCTCGCGCCATTCATAGGCGAAGGCCTCAGCGTCCGCGAGCCGTTCGAGGGCCCGCAGGGACATGGCATAGCCTTCCGCCGCCTTGGTGCCGCCGTTGCGGTCAAGGGCCGTCTTGAACAGCTCGAGCGCCCGCGCGGGATTACCATGGTGGTAGTTGTACCAACCCAGGATCAGCACGGGGCCGGCCTCGCTCGAGTTCCGGATCAGCCGCTCGACTGCCGCGAGGTCTTCGGCCGATGCGGTCATCTTACTGTCGAGGGAGGCCCGTTCGACCCTGCGGCGGGCCAACTCGTCGCGGATGGAGCCGAAATCGTCCGGGGTCTCGCCGGTCCTGCGTTCGAACTGGAGCAGGTCGGCGACCTGCTGTTCGGGCAGGAGGGTGAGGGCCTTCTGCAGTGTCGCCAGGCGTTCGGCCGGGTTGGAGCAGTTCGTCAGGAGGTAGGTGTAGACATCCCGGGTCCGGGTGGGCTGGTCCGTCCGGGCGAACGCCTCCGCCACGCGCCAGAGCACGTCCACGTTCGTGCAGGTGAGAAGGCCGGGCGATTCGGTCGCTACGGACAGGACCGTTCGCCATTGGCCGGTATCGGAGGCGTTGACCAGACGGCGGCGCGCCTCCACCGTCTCCAGGGCCGTGACCAATTCCTCCGGCGGCTTCCAGTTCGTGTCTGAGGCCTGGCGTTCGGCGATGGCGGCGCGGACCTCGGCGATCCGATCCTCGCGATAGAGGTTCCACAGGCGCTCGATGATCGGATCGGGCGGAGTGGGCGCGCCGCCCGCCGAGAGCTGCGAGAGGTCGCTGGGCGGTGTCCAGTTGGGATAAAGCGCCCGCAGCCGGGCGATCTCCGCATTGACCCGCCGGGTGTCGCCCTGGGACGCGAAATAGCGAAGGGCGGATTCGTCGACCTGCGGCTGGGAGCCGTTGGCCGCGGGTGCTTCAGACGGCGGCGATCCGGCGGGCGGCTGAGAGCCGCCGGGGCCGGTCTGCTGCGCAATCGCCGCAAAGCCCAGGATCAGGACCGCAGTCGTTATGGCGCTGCCGACGAGACGCATTGCGGATATTTCTCACCCAGCAGGGATTTCGCCAAAAGATACAGGGTGGACGGATAATAGAGACTCGGCTCGAACGTCCTCATCGCTGCCGGAACAGGTGTTCCTTCAAGCGCACAGGCCAGAGCAGCGGGCAGGATGGCATAGCCTTGATCCGTCAGCCGCTCCCGGACCTGTCCGGTTACAACATTGACCACGGCAACCCCTTCGTTCTCCGCAGACCAGCGCTGCTTGAGGGCTCTCAGCCACTCCATGTCAGTCATCCCTGCTCTCAACAGGTAAAGCGGTATCCTTAAGGAGTTGTAACCGAACTCGGGCGGGAAGCCGTCTGCCGGCTTGGGCTGCAGACCGTTCTGAAGGGAGAGCCAGTCTGCCGGAAGCCGCACGCGACCCGATGTGGCCTGCTGAAGCAGCAGGACCCCATCGCGCCAGACGCGGTTCCATTCGTACTCCGGCGCAAGCGCCGCCATCACGGGAAAGGTCTCGAAGACCCAGTAGGAGAGGTTGACCACCGGGCCATCGGGACGGTCGCCGGCTCCGAAGCCATCGGCACCGGGCAGAAGCACGAGGGTGCGGCCGCTGCGACCGAAGGTGTTCTTGCCGATGGCCTTGGCGAGTTTCTGCGCGGCCATGGTGAAACGGGGCTCCTGCCAGAACTCCCCGGCCTTTGCCAACGCATAGGCAATAAGAAGATCGCCGTCGGTGGCGTTGTTGCGGTCCGTCACGCGAGGCTTTGCGCCGGGATCCCACTTCCACACTGCCAGGCCGTCGTCCCGGATAAGAAGTTCGGTGAAGGTGAAGCTCAAGATCTGCTCGAAGGAGCGCCGATCGGAGGCCGCCAGGGCGAGGAGGAGGCCGTATCCCTGTCCCTCGCTGTGGCTGATGTTGCCGTTGGCGGTGTCGACCACCCGGCCGTTGTCCTCAACGAAGCGGGATCGGTAGGCTTCCCAGTCGGTCGAGGAGACGGTTCCCGCAATTTTCAGCGGCTGGACGGAGAGGCTTTGAGAGGATGCCAGCGGTGCCATGGCGAGGGAGATCATGGCGACGAGCCAAAACAGGAGCGGTGCGCGCCTGGCGCATCGTGCGGACCCGGAAGGGCCCGTCAGCGAAAGGTGAGCCCGGTGTTCCTCGATGAGCGATGCACCAGCCAAGAGAAGGAGCATCGGGCCCAATAGCCGGCCCGCTATTGGGCCTGATCCTCTGGGCACCCGCGGCGTCATGAGCGTCGACCCAGTCGGCTCAGGAGCAGAGCGGTGGCGACACCCAGAAACATGCAGCATGCCAGCATGACGAGAGCATACTGAAGTATGTTCGCGGACATCCAGTTGGCCGCAACGAGACGAAGATTCGTCAGCGAGGGCGGCTGCGTCTGCACGAAACGATAATCGTTGATGGGCTCGACCTGCAGCTTCATCTCCCTCGGCTCCAGGGCGATGGCGCGTCCCGACACCTGAGACCAGAGCATGGGATTGGCCAGACGGGCCATTTCGTCCGCCAGAGCACGATCCGTGCGGGCCGTCACGAGGGTCCAGACGCCCGAGGTTTCCGTTCGGCTCTGCGCCATGAGCAGGGATGCCCGCTGCGGCGGCTCGTAGGCCGCATCGGTGCGCTCCTCCAGGCTCAACGACGAGAGGGAAAGGCTGAAGGTCCTCTCCAGCCAGTCCTGCACGGCGCCGATCGTCTGCTGAACGATGCCGCGGCGCTGGAACGTATCGGACCAGCGCCTGCGGACCTCATCTGTCGAGGCCGTGGCCGAGCGGTCGGGCGATGCTTGGCTCAGCGGCATGGTGAAATCCGCGCTTGCCGTCTGTGGCGCTCCTTTGTCAGCCGGCGTCGAGGGCCATATCATGCGCAGGTGCTCCGTCACCCTCACCCGGTTGAGCATGCCGGGCGGAATCTGGTCGACGGCGCCGATGAACAGAACGGATTCGTCATCGGCGGAGGCCGCATTGGCGAACTGCGCCTGCACCGGCCGGCCGGCGTTGCGGGCCATGCGGGACAGGAGGGTTCCAGCAGCGGAAATGTTCAGCGCGTCGGGGCGCGCGAGGACGACGGTGGTAGGAAGGTCTTCGTCCGAGAAGCGGCCGGCGCCGAGAACCGCCAGATCGGGCAGGCGCCCGATCCGCCCAAATTTCGGAAATTCGAGCGTGGTGGTGTCGAACAGAACGAAGCGTTTCGTTTCGGAGAGGGTCTCTCCTGGGGCGCAGCGGGCGTCCGCGTCGGTCATCAGGGCCGCTTCGAGGGTGATGCGGTTGAAGCCGGACTTGAAGTTCTTCAGAGGCACACGAACCGTATGCCGCCGGACGATGTCACCCTGCGTGGTGATCGTCATCTGCGTGCTGATCATGCCGTTCACGAAGACGTTCACATGGCTGCCGGGCCGGACCGCCGACGTATAGGCCGCATCGAGGTGCAGAATGGCTTCGCCGTACTCGGTGGCATAGAAATCCGATGGAAGATTGATGGCTAGATCCGCCTTCAGGCGCCGGCCGGAAAACTCCTGCGTCGGTACGCCCAGATCCGCGAAGCGGAAGGACTGATCGCCGAACGCCGTGGGAACCTCCGGCCAGTGCCAGGAGGCCGTGTCGATCATCCCGCGCTCTGTGTTGAGAGGATTGAGGGTCTGAGCCCTGACGATGCCGATCGCCGTGTCGAGGTCCTGCCAGGTGGGTCCGGCGACCACAAGGGTCGAGCCGATGGAGCCCGGCTCCTGCATCATCATGGTCAGCGGCTGCACCGTGGCGGCGTCCGGAATGCCGGGCACGAGACCGCGCAGTTCGCCGGCAAGGCCCATGGCGACCTTGATCGTCCCGACAGGCGAGGGACCCGGATCGGATTCCATCACCTTGATCACCGGGTGGGCATAGCGCCCCCGCAGAGCAACCGTCTGCACGAGACGCAGAAGCCGGTCCCGCATCTCGGGCCTGTAAATCTTGGGTGCAACCACCCGGATCGTGGTGACGCCTGCATTGTCGACTCCCACGGCCGGCAGATCGTCCAGGCCGCGCAGGGTCTTGGTCGCTCCCTCGGCGAAGATGAGGCGTGTGGATGCCGAATCCACATCGGTCCAGAGCTCGTAGGTCGCCGCAACGGTGCAGTCCGTCCGATGACGCTGAAGAGCTTCCATGCGGATGATGTTCTGCCCCGGGCGGAGAAGGCCGGGACGAACGGAAGCCGTCACGCGCTTGATGTCGTTGGACGAGGCGATCGGCGTATCGAGCACGGATTCCCCGTTGATCGCGATCCTCAGGCGGGAGCCCTCGGGCATGACCACAACCGCGTTCTTGTAGCCCATCGAAAGGGTTGTACCGCTCGCGGCCTCGTCCTGCGTGAGATGGAAGGTCCAGGATCTGGCGTCCGTTTCACCTTCGAACCGGATGGTTTCGAAGGGAAGGATCGGCCGCTCGATGCGAGCAACGCTGCGTGCCGCCGGAGCACTTGTGGCAACCGGTGCGCGCACGGGCGGCGGAGCGTCTCCAGCCGCTCCTGCGGAGGGGGCCGCATTTCGCGGCCCCATGCTGAAAGGAGCGCCTGTGCCGGCCGGCGGCACAGGCTGCGGAGCCGCCGGGCGTGGAGCCGGTGCCGCGGCGGGAAGCGAGCCGGGCTGGCGCATGTCGAAGGGTACGGCGGGCGCGGCCTGTTCCGGCGCAGGACCGGGGTTCGTCTGTGGCGCGCTCGGGCCGCCGGGAGCCATGTTGAACGGCGTCGCCTGGGCGAAGGCGCCCTGTGCGCCGATCGCTTGCAGTCCCAGCAGGAAGAGGGTCAGAACGCGGCGCACGGCACACCTCTACTTGACGACTGTGGCGACAGATGAAGCCTGAGGGGAGGAACTGCCGATCCGCTGCAGGCCGAAGAAGTAGGAGAGGCCCCGTCCGGTCTGATAGAACGCAACCATGAAGAACCAGAGTGTTCCGCGCAGCACGCCGATGTCGTAGTGCCGGTTCCTCTGGAAGTCGCTCCACTGATCCGCATTGGCGAAGACGAGGTCCGCAATCATCTTCCGGTGCTCGGCCCTCTCGATCATGAAGCGGCATCCCAGCAGCAGCCCCTCGTCATCCATGCCCACCTTGCGGATCTCCACCGGCAGATACTGCATGGGCAGGTTGGCGAAGGGCTGGAACTCGAGGGTGCCTGCAGCACCCTTCTTCAGCCTCGGCTCGACCGATGGGGGCACATGAAGCCTTGCTCCGCCGACCGACACGTCCCTCAGGACAGCATCGATGACCTCGTCGCCCATCACGAAGCGGCAGGGGCGTTCGACGCGGACCCGGTGGCTCTGACGGCGCGTCGCCCGCTCTGACACGACGCCGAGGGCGCAGCCTGCGATGATCAGGTTGAGAACGTTCCAGGCTCCCGTGACGAGGGTCAGATCGGCCTTGTAGGGCTCCGCCCAGACCCGCACCCCGGTCGCCACGACGCCGAGGAGCAGGATGCCGAAGATGATGAAGTAGGGCGTCCCCAATTCCGAGACCCGGCTCTCGTCCATGGTCTCGTTCTTCGACGTGACCTTGAAGGTGGGCTTGCTCGGATTGGCGATCACCGAGAGCACGGCCGGCAGCAGGTAGATCGTCTGGACGTATTCGTAGAGATCCGAAATCCATGGCCAGCGATAGCGGCCATAGAGATAGTTCTGCATCATGAAGTTCACCATCATGTAGGTGAAGGTGTAGGCGAAGAACTCGCCTCCTGATGCGGTGAAGATCTCCAGCGAGAAGAAGAGATAGCAGAGCGGCGAGATGAGAAAGCAGAACCGCGAGAAGGGGAACAGCCAGAACATGCTGCTGGACATGTAGCACAGACGCTGCGACAGCTTCAGCCCGCGCTTGAAGGGCGGGAACTTGTAGCGGAGGATCTGCATCATGCCCTGCGCCCAGCGCGAGCGCTGGCCGATGAAGCTGGCGAAGCTGTCCGGCTGCAGGCCGGCGATCAGGGGCTTGTCCACATAGGCGCTCGTCCAGCCGCGGGAATGGAGTTCGAGAGCGGTCTCGCAGTCCTCCGTGATGCTGACGCCGCTGAAGCCGTTGGTCTCCTGCAATGCCTCGCGCCGGAGCACGGCGGCCGAGCCGCAGAAGAACGACGCATCCCACTTGTCGAGCCCGCGCTGGATGACGCCGTAGAACATCTCGTTCTCCGACGGCATGGTCTGGAACGTGCCGAGGTTCCGCTCGAGCGGATCGGGATTGATGAAGAAATGGGGCGTCTGGACCAGAAATAGGTTCTTGTCCGCCGTGAAGTAGCCGACGGTCTCGGTGAGGAAGTTTCGGGCCGGAGCATGGTCGGCATCGAAGACGGCAACCAGATCGCCCGTGGAGTGCTCGAGGCCGTTGTTGAGATTGCCGGCCTTGGCGTGCAGGTTGCGGGCGCGGGTCAGGTAGCGGACGTCGAGCGCAGCGCACAGGGCCTGCAGCTCCGCGCGGCGCTCGCGGGCCTGCTGTGCGCCGAGTGCGTTCTGGGAGCTGCATTTCTCGTCCGTGCCGCCATCGTCCAGAAGCCAGACCGTCAGCTTGTCCTGCGGATACGTCATCGCCTTGGCGGCCGCGAGGGTCGTGGCCAGGAGATCGGCGCCTTCGTTGTAGCTGGGAACGAAGACGTCGACGGTGGGCAGGTTATGCGGGTCGATCTGAGGTGCCTTGCGCGAGGGCATCGGGCTTGAAACCACGAAAAGGCTCAGGAACAGCATCATGACGCTGTACATCTCGGCCAGGTAGAGCAGGAAGCCAGGGATGAAGTTCGCCACCTCCGTGATGGGAGGAATGGTGCTGGTGGTCCGCCAGAACACGTAGCGCAGGACAATGGCGGTGCCCAGCGCCAGGGCTATCTGGCGCCAGATGCCCTGTGCCCGGAAGAACTTGATGATGATCATGCAGGCCACGACGGTGAGGCCCGCAACGAGATGCGCCTGAAGACTGATGGGAAGAACGACCAGCGAGACAATCAGGATCGCCGCCACTGCCCAAAGGGCCACGATAAGACCTGCTCGCATCTGTCCGGATTCTCGGCTTGAGTGTTCGCGTGGGAAAACGCACGCTTAATTCAAGAGTGAGGGTAGGTCTATTAATATATCTCTATCGTTGCTTCGGCTTAATGTCACAGAGGTAAATAAATCCACATGTGATGTTATCACGTAAAAGCAAATAGACTTTGATTTTACTCGCCTGGAGGGGGCGGGACCACCGGATAGCCGCCCAGCGGCAATGTATTCTGAGGCACAACAGGCGCAGGGGCGGCCGGTATGACCGTGTCCTTGTCGACGAGGCGCCCGGACTCCTCATCGGGAACGGGCGCACGACGGCCCTCCGTTGACAGCACGCGCCGGCGAATCACCGTGGCGTTGTCTCTCGTGCCAAGACCCAGCGGATACATCGGAGCATCGACTTGACCGAAACCCGCAGGCGGTGATGGCGGATCCCCGTAGGGATTCCAGGACTCCTGGCGGTAATAGGCCGCGATCGTGTAGCCGTACATGACCCGCAGGAGCTGATCGACCCCGGCATCGGCATCGCACAGGCGCAAGCGGACCGAGATCGCTCCCCCGGGCACCAGAACGGCAGGCTTTTCGGGTTCGATCTGCTGCCAGGCATAAAGGCAAAGGTCGCCTCGGGAGGAGCGTCCCGTGGCAAATCCGAAGGGCCCGAACTTGTTCTGGACATAGACGAGAGACGTCTGCATCTCGACCCCGGGGATCCGCTCCTCCATCTCCCTCTCGATCCGATCCGGAGTGAGCGGAGGGAGGGAGAGCGTCTCCGGGATCTCCATGTTGCCCGCGGTGTTGTTGAGCATGCTGACAAAGAAGGCATTCTGCCCGCTCGTCAGCGAGGCCGTCGACAGGGCAATCTCCTGCGAGATCCCGTTCTGATAGGTCTGCTGCAGAACAGCCACCACGGAGGGGCCTCCCGGAGGAGGGACGATGACCGCGCGGGTTGCCGGGACCTCGGAGGTCAGGGTTGCGTAGCCGAGATCCGAGCGGCCCGCACACGCCGCGACGCTCATCAGAGCGGCTGCTGCGGCGAGCAGCTTTAGCAACCTGCCGGGACGGCCCGAATGCCGATGGTCACAGGCGCTGCAGGCCTCAGACGCCGCAGCGCCGAAGTGCATCTGATTCCCGGGTATCGAAGCGATCATGAGGAACATGGAAACTCTGGTGGCCAGCCGGGCCAGCCGAGGCAGGCCGGCTCGCTGGAGGGACGAACCCTGGAGCGGATGGACCCATTCAGCTGGATGCTTAACCAGCTATGACCATTCATGGTTAATGAACCGTAAGCAGCATCCTGGTTCCGGACTAAGATCCGGTCCTGACAGGTGCTTCGCCTTGACCTCCTCGCCGGACGGCATACAAACGGCACACCGCCCTCAGGAACGATTGGCACAGGATCGCCTGATGACATTGTCGGGCCTGTCTGCTGAAGCGGATGGGCCGATGTCCCGGCCCCGGCAGAAGGGCTGGGTTTCAAGAAAGCCTTCCCGATGAAATCCGCCTTTCTGCGCAACGCGCTCATCCTCGGCATGCTGTCCGCCGTTGGGCCTTTCGCCATCGACATGTACCTGCCGGCCTTTCCGGCTATTGCCCGCGAGCTTCAGGTCGATGTGAGCGGGGTGCAGATGAGCCTCATGAGCTTCTTCCTGGCGGTTGCCATCTGCCAGATCGCCTATGGACCGCTCTCCGACCGGTTCGGGCGCAAGCCGCCGCTCTATGCGGGGCTGGGGCTGTTCGTGCTGGCCGGCATCGGCTGCAGCTTCGCACCCAACGTGGAGACCCTGATCGCCTTCCGATTCCTGCAGGGCGTCGGCTCCTGCGCGGCCATGGTGATCCCCCGGGCAATCATACGGGATCTGCATACCGGGCACGAGGCGGCCCGGCTGATGGCGACCAGCATGCTCGTCTTCAGCGTCTCTCCGATCCTGGCGCCGCTGGCCGGGAGCGCCCTGACGGCGTTCTTCAGCTGGCGCGTGATCTTCTGGGCCATCGCCCTTATCGGAGTGGGCGGCCTTGCGGTCGTCCTCTTCCTCCTGCCCGAGACCCACAAGGCGGATCAGGCCAAGGGAGGCGTCGCCCAGGCTTTCGCCACCTATGGCCGCCTGCTGAAGGATCGGCGCTTTCTTGGGCTCGCCTTCATCGGCGGGTTCAGCCAGGCGAGCTTCTTTGCATATCTCGCCGGCTCCTCCGTCATCTTCATCGAGCATTTCGGAATGACGCCCTCGGCCTACAGCATGATCTTCGCGTCGAACGCCATCGCCTTCATCGGCAGTGCTCAGTTCAACAGCACGTTCATGCGCCGCTTCGGCGCCGAGCGGGTGGTGCGGATCGCGATCTCCTGCTTTGCCGTGCCGGTGACGCTGCTGTTCGTGCTGACGGTTCTCGGCGTCGACAACGCCTTCGTCCTGTGGGGGCTCCTGTTCGTGTCCTTCGGCTGCCTGGGCTTCGTCATTCCCTCCACGGCGGTGCTTGCCCTCGAGGAGCACGGCCCCGTGGCCGGCACGGCCTCTGCCCTCATGGGCACCCTGCAACTCAGCACCGGCGCCGTGATCATCGTGCTGGTCAGCGCCCTCTACAACGGCACGTCCCTATCGATGGTCGGCGCCATCTTCGTCTGTGCGCTCGTGGCGCTGACCTTGAGCTTCCGGACCATGAAGCCGAAGCGCATCTATCCCTGACGGGTCTGGTCGAGGATCCAATCGCGGAAGGACCGCAGCAGCGGCGTTTCCGCCTTGTGCTCCGGGTAGACGAGGTAATAGGCGCCGCCGCTGACGAGACTGTTGGGGAACAGGATCTCCAGACGACCCGAGGCCAGCTCGTCGGCGATCAGGAAATGTGGGATGAGGGCGGCGCCGAGCCCCGCGGCGGCCGCCTGAGCCACCATGGCGAATTGCTCGAAGCGCGGCCCGCGCAGGGGGTTGCCCATCTCCACTCCGACGGTCGCCAACCATTCCGCCCAGGCCGTGGGGCGCGTGCTCTGCTGCAGCAGCGTGGCGCGGGTCAGGTCCTGCGGCGAGCGCAGGTTCTCGCGCTCCCGGTAGGCCGGGCTGCAGACGGGAACCGCCTCCTCGGTCCGCAGCAATTCGCACACGGCTCCCGGCCAGTGCGGCTCGCCGAAATGAATTGCGGCATCGAAGGGCTCGGCGGCGAAGTCGAAAGGCACGAGGCGCACGCCGAAATTGACTGTCGCGCCCGGATGCTGGGCGAAGAAGTCGGGAATGCGGGGAATGAGCCAGCGGGTGCCGAAGGTCGGCAGGGTCGCGAGGTTCAGAACGCCCGTGGTGCCGGAAAGCGCAATGGCCTGGTGGGTGGCGTCGGACAGGTCGGACAGGGTGGTGCGCACCTGGGACGCATACATGCGCCCCACATCGGTGAGCACCACCCGCTGCCGCGAGCGGCTGAACAGGGAGACGCCCAGCGATTCTTCCAGCTGCTGGATCTGGCGCGAGACGGCGCTCTGCGTCAGGTTCAATTCCTCGGCGGCTCGTGACACGCTGCCATGGCGCGCCGTGGCTTCGAAGGCGAGGAGATTGCCCACATTGGGCAGGAAACCGCGACGGAACACACGTTTATTCCAATTGAGAATAACCTGCTGCGAAGATGTCGATTTACTTTTAAGCTGTCCAGCGCGATTTTGCCGCTCAAATTCAATGGGTTTGGCTGGCCTGATGCCGGTCCCCGCACTCTTTCATGGGAAGGATGATCATCATGGCCGGTGCTCAACAGGAACTCGCGAAGCTCAAGTGGGAGGATCCGCTGCTCCTCGACGAGCTTTTGACCGACGACGAGCGCATGATCCGCGACACGGCGCGTGCCTATGCCCAGGACAAGCTCCTGCCCCGCGTGATCGAGGCCTATCGCGAGGAGAAGACTGATCGCTCCATCTTCAACGAGATGGGAGACCTCGGCCTCCTCGGCGTGACCCTGCCGGAGGATTACGGCTGCGCCGGTGCGTCCTACGTGGCCTACGGCCTCGTGGCCCGTGAGGTGGAGCGGGTCGATTCCGGCTACCGCTCCATGATGAGCGTGCAGTCCTCCCTCGTCATGTACCCGATCTATGCCTACGGGTCCGAGGAGCAGCGCCGCAAGTACCTGCCCAAGCTTGCCTCCGGCGAGTATGTGGGCTGCTTCGGCCTCACCGAGCCCGATGCAGGCTCGGATCCCGCCGGCATGAAGACCCGCGCCGTGAAGACCGATGGCGGCTATCGCCTCACCGGCTCCAAGATGTGGATCTCCAACTCCCCTATCGCCGATGTCTTCGTGGTGTGGGCGAAATCGGAAGCCCACGACAACCAGATCCGCGGCTTCGTGCTGGAAAAGGGCATGAAGGGCCTGTCGGCGCCGAAGATCGGCGGCAAGCTCTCGCTGCGCGCCTCCATCACCGGCGAGATCGTCATGGACAACGTCGAGGTGGGCGAGGATGCCCTGCTGCCGAACGTGTCAGGCCTGAAGGGTCCCTTCGGCTGCCTCAACCGGGCGCGCTACGGAATCTCGTGGGGTTCCCTGGGTGCGGCGGAGGATTGCTGGCACCGGGCGCGGCAGTACACCCTCGACCGCAAGCAGTTCGATCGGCCGCTTGCCGCGACACAGCTCGTGCAGAAGAAGCTCGCCGACATGATGACCGAGATCACGCTGGGCCTCCATGCCTCGCTCCGGGTCGGCCGCCTCTTCGACGAGGGCCGCGTGGCGCCGGAAATGATCTCGCTGGTCAAGCGCAACAATGTCGGCAAGGCCCTGGATATCGCCCGCGTCGCCCGCGACATGCATGGCGGCAACGGCATCCAGGAGGAATACCATGTGATGCGCCACGCGCAGAACCTGGAGACCGTGAACACCTATGAGGGCACTCACGACGTGCACGCGCTGATCCTGGGCCGTGCCCAGACCGGCCTCCAGGCGTTCTTCTGAGAAAGGGCGCGCCAATGGCTCTTCGGATCACCCTGGCAGGATCGACCGGCTGGGTCGGCAAAGCTCTCGTGGCGGCGATCGCCGCCTCCGACGACCTCGTGCTGGCCGGCGCCGTCAGCCGCAGCGCCGCAGGACAGGATGTGGGCGAAGCCGCAGGCCTTCCCCGCCTGGATGTTCCGATCAGCGCAACTCTCGAGGAGGCGCTGCGCGAGCCGTCCGATGTGGTGATCGACTACACCAAGCCCGGTGCCGTGAAGGCTCATGCCCTCACGGCGCTCGCCCAGGGTCGGCACGTGGTCGTCGGCACCTCGGGGCTGAGTGCAGAGGATTACGCCGAGATCGACGGGCAGGCGCAGAACGCGGGGCGGGGCGTGCTCGCGGCCGGTAATTTCTCGATCACGGCGACCCTGCTGCGGCGTTTCGCGCTCGAGGCTGCGCGCTTTGTCCCGGACGTGGAGATCATCGACTACGCCTCTGCCAAGAAGCCGGATACGCCGTCGGGCACCGCCCGCGAGCTGGCCGAGCTTCTGAGCGAGGCGCGCCAGCCTGCCACGTCGAAGCCCGTGGATGAGCTGACCGGGGCTCGCGAGACCCGCGGCGGTGCCTTGGGAGCCAAGGAGCCCGTGCAGGTCCATTCCCTGCGCATGCCCTCCTTCGTCCTGTCCTGCGAAGCCGTGTTCGGGGCCGACAACGAGCGGCTCGTGATTCGTCACGATGCGGGCTCGTCGGCGGCTCCCTATGTGGCCGGCACCCTGCTCGCAGCTCGTCGCGTAGGGTCGTTCACCGGCCTGCATCGCGGCCTCGACACCATCATGGATTGACCCGCATGAAACCGCTCACAGGCCTCAAGGTCCTCGAACTCGCGCGCATTTTGGCAGGCCCCTGGGTCGGCCAGCTTCTCGCCGATCTCGGCGCCGATGTGGTGAAGGTGGAGCGGCCGGGTGCGGGCGACGACACCCGCGGCTGGGGGCCTCCCTTCGTAGAGGCGGAGGATGGCGGTGATCTCTCGGCGGCCTACTTCCATTCCTGCAACCGCGGCAAGCGCTCCATCGCGGCGGATTTCGAGACGCCCGAGGGGCAGGAACTCGTGCGCAGGCTCAGCATGCACGCGGATGTGGTGATCGAGAACTTCAAGGTCGGGGGCCTGAAGAAATACGGCCTCGACTACGAGAGCCTGAGGAAGGTCAATCCGCGCCTCGTCTATTGCTCGATCACCGGCTTCGGCCAGGACGGGCCCTATGCCTCCCGCGCCGGCTATGACTTCATGATCCAGGGCATGGGCGGCATCATGGACCTGACCGGCGATCCGGACGGCGATCCGCAGAAGATCGGCGTAGCCTATGTGGATATCTTCACCGGCGTCTATTCCGTGGTCGGCATTCTGGCCGCCCTTCGCCGGCGCGATGCGACGGGGGAGGGGGCGCATCTCGACATGGCGCTCCTCGACGTTCAGACGAGCGTGCTGGCGAACCAGGCCATGAACTATCTGGCCTCCGGCAAGTCGCCCCGGCGCATGGGCAATGCCCACCCCAACATCGTGCCGTATCAGGTATTCCCTGTGGCGGACGGCCACGTGATCGTGGCTGTCGGCAATGACGGGCAGTTCGCCCGGCTCGTTGCGGTTCTGGGCGC
The DNA here is from genome assembly GCF_056148915.1 of Microvirga sp. jy35. Taxonomy (NCBI): domain Bacteria; kingdom Pseudomonadati; phylum Pseudomonadota; class Alphaproteobacteria; order Hyphomicrobiales; family Methylobacteriaceae; genus Microvirga; species Microvirga sp. jy35. Next base: position 124,643 of record NZ_JBWBEW010000012.1, read on the forward strand.
GCCTGAACTCGCCCAGGATGAGCGTTTCAGGTCCAATGCGGGCCGTGTGGGCAACCGGGCCGAACTCGTGCCGATCCTCACCGAGCTCACCCTGAAAACCACCCGGGATGCTCTCCTGTCCGCCCTCGAAAGGCAGGGTGTTCCGGCCGGTCCCATCAACACGGTGGCGGACGTCTTCGCCGACCCGCAGGTCATCGCCCGCGGCATGAGAATCGACCTGCCCTCGCCTTCAGCCCGGGGCGGGGCTATCCCGTCCGTCCGCTCGCCGATTGTGATGAACGGGGAGCCGATGGCGGCGGAGCGGCCTTCGCCGCGTCTCGGCGAGCACACGGATGAGGTGCTGAGCGACCCCTCCTGGATGGCCTGAGCCCGGAGCTGGCGCCTACTTCGCAATGCCCTTGGTCACGAGGCGCTCGATGGCTTCAACGATCCGATCCCGGTCCTCATCGGAGAACGGGCTGAGTTTGTGCATCTCGAGACTGCTCAGCCCTTCCGTTGCCAGCCAGGCCAGCAGGGCGGCGTCGAGGTCGTCCGAGGTTGCCTTGATCTGATCCAGGGTGGTGCGGATCACCTGCCGAACTGGGTCGAGAAGCTGGGGATTCTCGGCCGTGGCCGCCATCATTCCGGTGGCCATGTCCTGCATCTTGCCGCCGCAGCATATGTTCAGCAGGGTCTTGGTCAAGATCCGGGCTTCCAAGTTAGGGCCAGGGCGGGCCTTTTCGCGCAAAGCTTCCTTCTCGGAGGCAACCTGGTCGATCATGCGCTGAATCATTGCCTGCAGCAGCGCATCCTTGGTCGGGAAGTTGTAGAGAAGCCCGCCCTTGCTGAGCCCAGCCTTTTCGGCCACGGACTCGAGCGTCAGCCGTCCGGCCCCAATCTCGCCGACAAGCTCCGCTGCCGCGTCAAGAATTTTTTCTCGGGAACTCTTCCGGCCTCTGGTACAGGGAAACAGCATTTATAACTCTTGTTTTGTGCGCTGCCGCACTTGCGACTAAACCGTCCAGACGGTATATAAATGGTTCCACGGCATTGGCGTCAAGGGAAAGCCGCGTTATTGCCGCACCTCCTTAGTCTTAGATGAGCCCAGTCATCCGGGTTCGCAATCTCGGAAGAAGCCTATGAAACGGCGCCTTGTAGTCGGTCTTGTGTTCATCCTCGCGGTTGGCCTGTGCGGCGGCCTGATCTGGTTCAACTTCTTCCGCGACAAGATGATCACCCAGTTCTTTGCCACCATGCAGCAGCCGGCGCAGACGGTCTCGGCCTCGAAGGTCGAAGCGAAGACGTGGCAGCCGAGCATCAGCGCTATCGGCACGGCCAAGGCGGCCAATGGCGTCGAGCTGGCCGTGCAGGTCGGCGGCGTGGTGAAGGACATCAACTTCAAATCAAATGAGCGCGTGCCTCAGGGTAGGGTGCTGGTTCAGCTCGACGATGCGGTCGACCGGGCCGATCTGGCCAATGTGCAGGCGCAGGTGAAACTTGCCGAGGCGAGTTTCGCCCGGTCCCGGGCTCTGTCCGCTCGTGGCATCACGGCCGAGGCGACCTTCGAGCAGAACGAGGCTTCGCTCGCGACGTCCCGCGCTCAGGAGGCAAAGGTTCGCGCCGTCATCGACCAGAAGGCCCTCAAGGCTCCCTTCGGCGGCGTTCCCGGCATCTCGAGGATCGATGTGGGGCAATACCTTCAGCCCGGCACGGTAGTGGCGAGCTTCCAGGATCTGTCGTCTATGAAGGTCGACTTTACTGTTCCGGAGCAGCGGGCCGGCGAGATCAAGCTCGGCCAGGAAATCCGCGTGGGCGTGACGGAGACGGACCTGCCTTTCAAGGGGCGCGTCATCGGCAAGGATCCCCGCGTCGATCCGGCGACCCGGCTCGTGTCCATTCAGGCGCTGATCGAGGACAACAAGGATGGTGCCATTCTCCCGGGCCAGTTCCTTCATGTGGAAGTGCTCCTGCCGGAGCAGCCGAACGTCATGACCCTGCCACAGACGGCGGTTATCACCAGCCTCTACGGGGACTACGTCTACACGATCGAGCAGGAAGAGCGGGCGGGCCAGCAGGTTCAGGTCGTCAAGCAGGTATTCGTGAAGACCGGCCGCCGCCGCGGCGGGGCTCTTGAGGTTCTGACCGGCCTCAACGCCGGTCAGCAGGTGGTTGCCTCGGGGCAGAACAAGCTGCAGGCCGGTTCGACCGTCAAGATCGACAACACCATCGATGTGACCAAGCTCGACACGACGAAGCTCGCGAGCGGGCAATAGGCATCAGCCATGAGTTTTACAGAACTTTTCATCCGTCGCCCCGTCCTGTCGATGGTGGTGAGCCTCCTGATCCTGCTGCTGGGTGCGCAGGGTCTGATGAACCTCCAGGTGCGCCAGTATCCCGAGGTCGAGGAAACCACCATCACGATCACGACGGTCTATACGGGCGCCAGCGCCGACCTGATCCAGGGCTTCATCAGCACGCCCATCGCCAAGTCCGTGTCGAGCGCGGAAGGCGTCGACTACGTGACGACGCAGAGCCGCCTCGGCGTCAGCACGGTATCCGTGCGCATGCGACTGAACACGGATCCGAATGCGGCGCTCACCGAGGTCACCTCCAAGGTGCAGCAGATCCGCGCGCAGCTTCCCTCCGAGGCTGAAGATCCGGTCATCATGAAGGGCACCGGCCAGAGCTTCGCCCTCATGTACATCACCTTCGGCAGCACGGAGATGAACCCGGAGCAGGTCTCCGAATTTCTCACCCGCGTTGTCCAGCCCCGCTTCGCGACCCTTGAGGGTGTCGGCAACGCCGAAATCCTCGGCGGACGCGACTTCTCCATGCGCGTCTGGATCGATCCCGTGCGTCTGGCCGCTCGTGGTGTGACCGCCGGCGACGTGGTGGCGGCGATCAGGGCCAACAACTTCCTCGCAGCGCCCGGCAAGACCCAGAGCGAGTACGTGGCCTACAGGCTCGACATGCAGACCACTCTGCAGACGCCTGAGACTTTCGGCACATTGCCGATCCGCTCCAACGGCGATCAGGTCGTGCGCCTGCGCGATGTGGCGGATGTGGAGCTCGGGCCTGAGAGCACGGACACCATCGTCAGTTTCAACGGCAGCCAAGGCACCTTCATCGGTATCGTGCCGACGCCCTCGGCCAATCCTCTGACCGTTGCCGAGGAGGTGACGAAGGCCATCGAGGGAATTCGTTCGACCCTGCCCCAGGGCATGACGGTCGAGATCGTCTACGATGCGTCGAACTTCATCTCGGCCTCGATCGAGGAGGTGTTCAAGACCATCGGCGAGGCGGCGCTCATCGTCGTGGTGGTGATCCTGCTGTTCTTAGGGTCTTTCCGCTCGGTGCTGATCCCCATCGTGACGATCCCGCTCTCGCTCGTGGGCGTATGCTTCTTCCTCTATGCACTGGGTTACTCGATCAACCTGCTCACCCTGCTGGCGATGGTGCTCGCCATCGGCCTCGTGGTCGACGATGCCATCGTGGTGCTGGAGAACATCCACCGCCACATCGAAGAGGGATTGAAACCGGTCGATGCAGCGGTCACAGGCATGAAGGAGATCTTCCTGCCGATCGTGTCCATGACGGTCACGTTGGCGGCGGTGTATGCCCCCATCGGCTTCACGCAGGGCCTGACGGGCTCGCTCTTCCGCGAGTTCGCCTTCACCCTGGCCGGGGCCGTGATCATCTCGGGCATCGTCGCCGTGACGCTCTCGCCCATGATGTCGTCGAAGCTGCTGAAGGGTCATGGTGGCCAGGGGCGCTTCGCGGCCTTCGTCGACCGGGTCTTCACCCGGCTCGAGAACTGGTATGCCCGGCGCCTGAAGGGTTCGCTGGACTATCGCGGCGTGACGCTCGTCATCGTCGCCGTCCTGCTCGGCACCACGGCGTTCATGTTCACCAAGACCTCCTCCGAGCTTGCTCCTGAAGAGGATCAGGGCGCCTACCTCGGCATCCTGAATGCGCCGAAATACGCAACAGCCGATTACACCCAGGCCTTCTCCAAGCAGTTCACCAATGCGGCGGAGAAGATCAAGGAGATCGACGACAGCTTCCTGATCGTCGGTATCGATGGCGGTGGCGGCGGCTTCTTCGGCTTCAAGCTGAAGGAATGGAGCGAGCGCGAGAAGAAGGGCGCCGAGACCAAGCAGGACATTCAGAATCTCCTGAACGAGAATGCTGGCCTTCAGGCTTTCGCCTTCGCGCCTCCGTCCCTGCCCGGCGCCGGCGACGGCCTGCCGATCCAGTACGTTCTGCGCACGATCGGTGAGTCTTCGCAGGCCTATGAGGTTGCGGAGCAGGTTCGCCAGCAGGCGATGAAGTCCGGCAAGTTCATCGTCGTTCAAAACTCCATCTCCTACGAGTCGCCGCGCGCCCGTATCACGGTCGACCGTGATCGGGCTGCCGCTCTGGGCGTGCCCGTGTCCGAGATCGGCAACACGCTGGGCGCTCTCGTCGGCGGCGCGCCGATTTCGAAGTTCGATCGGGACAACAGGAGCTATGACGTCGTCAGCCAGGTCCGGCAGGAGGATCGCCTGAACCCGGAGCGGCTGACCACGTACTATGTCCGTGCATCCGACGGCTCCATGGTTCCGCTGTCTGCTCTCATCAGCATCAAGACGGATGCGGCACCGGCGGCCATCGAGCAGTTCAACCAGCTCAATTCGGCCACCCTGTCGGCCCTGCCTCTGCCGGGTGTGACGACGTCGGAAGGTCTGGCAACCTTGCGGTCCATCGCGAAGGAAGTGATGCCGCAGGGCTTCTACGAGGATTATGCCGGTCAGTCGCGCCTGGAGATCCAGGAGGGCAACTCGATCTTCCTGGCCTTCGGGCTCGCCATCATCGTGATCTACCTGGTGCTGGCGGCGCAGTTCGAGAGCTTCCGGGACCCGTTCATCATCATGATGTCGGTTCCGCTCTCCATGTTCGGCGCCATGATCTTCCTGAACTTAGGCCTGGCTACCCTCAACATCTACACGCAGGTGGGCCTGATCACCCTCGTGGGCCTGATCACCAAGCACGGCATCCTGATGGTGGAGTTCGCCAACGAGCAGAAGGAGAAGCACGGGGTCAGCAAGCGTGAGGCCATCGAGGAGGCGGCCCGCGTTCGTCTGCGCCCGATCCTGATGACCACGGCCGCCATGGTGCTCGGCGTCGCGCCTCTGCTCTATGCCAGCGGCGCCGGTGCGGCCGCCCGCTTCTCGATGGGTCTGGTGATCGCGTCCGGCATGTCCATCGGGACGATCTTCACGCTCTTCGTGGTGCCGATGTTCTACACCTTCATCTCACGGGAGACCGTGCGGGCTGGCCGGACGAACAACCGGGCGGAAGCCAAGCACCATCAGCCGGTTGCAGCGGAATAGCAAAGAAAAGGCCGGGCATTGCCCGGCCTTTTGAGTCGCATCTCAAGAGGCAGGGTCGGCACCGACTCTGCCTCTTCTCGCATTAGTGGGCGATCTCGCCCTCGACTTCCATGAAGGGGGAGACCGACTTGAAGCCTGCCTGCTCCGCAGCCTTGCGGACGGCTTCGGCAACCTCGGTCGAATGAACCTCGACGGTTTCGCCGGTCTTTGCATCCACGAACATGATCTTCATCGCGTTCATGTCCGGCTGGCCATGGGAAATGACATAGGAATTCTGGGTAGCCAGACGGTGGACGAGACCTGCGTCGCGCAGGAAATCCAGAGCACGATAGATGGTCACGGGAGCAAGACGCTTCTTCTCGTTGCTGAGGCGGTCGACCAGATCGTAAGCCCCAACCGGGCCGCCGCTCTGGACCAGCTCGCGGTATACGCGCTCCCGGATCGGCGTAAGCCTGAGATTGTTCTGCCGGCACAGATCGTCTGCACGACGAAGAAGGTTTTCCTCTTCTTCCTTCCTGAGGGCCTTGGTGCTCATGAGCCACACTCCTGTTATTACGGAACCTATACATTCATATAGGTAAAATACGGCTCTGACAATGTGCTATCGTTGCGAAATATGCTCTAACGATGCATTTTCCTCAACGGAAGGAGCATGATAGCCATAATATAAGCGTGGCAATAAGGATTATACACGTAATAACGTTTTGATGCAGGGGACGTTCCCATGGGCAGCTTACTTCGTACAGGTATCGCACAGGCCGCGGATCTCGACGGTCACCTTCTTGGCGGAAAAGGCGTGATCGTCGCTCCAATGGGACAGGCGCTCGCTGATATGCGGGTCGGTGAATTCCTTCACCAAGCCGCAGCTTTCACAGATGGCGAAGGCAGCCATGTCGTGTTCATGATGGGGATGCTTGCAGGCCACATAGGCGTTTAGGCTCTCAAGCCTGTGGGCAAGGCCCTTCTCGATGAGCTTGTCCAGCGACCGGTAGACTGTGGGTGGGGTGACCGCCCCCTTGCCTCGCATCTTGTCGAGGACCTCGTAGGCCGAGAGCGGATTCTGAGCGGAGCAGAGAATCCGATGAACCCGCTTCTGGGTCTCGTTGAGGTCGTCGAGGCTGTGGTGGTGATGCGTATGGGCCATCTGAAATCGTCGGTTCCGCCGGGCGTGGTCACCCTATACGTCATGATTGCGGAAGGGATTTCAAGACATCCGCGCCGAGTCCCGCCGGCGTTGCGCCGGCAGGACTTCGATTGGCCGCAGCTTAGAGATCTACCCAGGCCGCCTTGCGCTGGGAAGAGCGCACCGCCGCCTCGATGAAACGTACACCGCGGACACCCTGATCGACGGTGGGGACCTGAAGCGAAAAGGAACTGGGCTCGCGCTTCTCGATGCGCGCCGTGATCTGCTCGGCCACGTCCGTATACAGCTGAGCGAAGCCTTCGAGATAGCCTTCAGGATGTCCCCCGGGAATGCGTGATGCCGCGCGGGAGGCCTCATCGGCGCCATAGCCGTTGCGGCGGATGATGCGGGGAGGCTCGCCTAAGGCTGAGAAGGTGAGGTAATTCGGGTTCTCCTGGTGCCACTCGAGGCCTGCCTTCTCGCCATAGACGCGGATCTTGAGACCGTTCTCGAGGCCGGCTGCCACCTGGCTGCACCAGAGCATCCCTTTCGCACCGGACGCAAAGCGCAGCATCATGTGAGCATTGTCGTCGAGCCTGCGGCCCTCCACGAAGGTGTGAAGCTCCGCCGAGAGAGATGCAACCTCGTCGCCGACGATGAACTCGGCGAGGTTGAAGGCATGCGTTCCGATGTCGCCCACGGCGCCGGCAGGTCCCGAGCGCGCCGGGTCCGTGCGCCATTCGGCCTGCTTGCTGCCGGTTTCCTCCATCCGGGTGGCAAGCCAGTCCTGCGCGTATTCCACCTGCACGACCCGGATGGCGCCCAATTCTCCCGCCTGCACCATGGCGCGGGCCTGCCGCACCAGGGGGTAGCCGGTGTAGTTGTGGGTCACGGCGAAGATGAGCCCTGACTCACGGGCGAGCTTGGCGAGTTGATCAGCCTCGCGCCTTGTGGTGGTCAGAGGCTTGTCGCAGATCACATGGATGCCGGCCTTCAGGAAGGCGCGAGCGGCGGCGGCATGCGCGTGGTTCGGCGTGACGATGGCCACCGCATCGATTCCGTCCTTCAGCCGCCGCTCCCGGCGTGCCATCTCGTTGAAGTCGCCATAGATGCGGTCGGGCTTCAGGAGAAGATCCTCGCCGGAAGCTTTGGCGCGCTCCGGATCGGACGAGAGGGCGCCCGCCACCAGCTCCCAGCGGTCGTCAAGGCGGGCGGCGATGCGGTGCACCGCGCCGATGAAGGCGCCGCGTCCACCGCCGACCATGCCGAGGCGCAAGCGGCGGTTCAGCTTCTGATCCGGAGATCCTGCAATCGTCATGTCCTGCCCCTTTTAACCTAAGCCGCGCCGATGCCGAGCATCCGGCGGTTCGCCGCCTCATCCGTCCCGCCAGCGGCGAAGTCGTCGAACGCTTTTTCCGTCACACGGATGATATGCGCCTTGATGAACTCGGCGCCTTCCCGCGCGCCGTCTTCCGGATGCTTGAGGGCGCATTCCCATTCCAGCACGGCCCAGGAATCGTAGTCGTACTGGGCGAGCTTGGAGAAGATTGCGCCGAAATCCACCTGCCCGTCGCCGAGCGAGCGGAAGCGTCCCGCACGGTTGATCCAGCTCTCGTAGCCGCCATAGACGCCGACGCGACCGGACGGGTTGAACTCCGCGTCCTTGGCATGAAACGCCTTGATGCGCTCGTGATAGAGATCGATGAAGGCGATGTAGTCGAGCTGCTGCAGCAGGAAGTGGCTCGGGTCGTAGTTGATGCAGGCCCGCGCATGCCCGCCGACCGCATCGACGAAGCGCTCGAAGGTGGCGCCGTCGTGAATGTCCTCGCCGGGATGAATCTCGTAGGCCACGTCGCAGCCTGCATCCTCATAGGCGTCGAGGATCGGCCGCCAGCGCCGTCCCAGTTCCTCGAAGGCGGTCTCGACGAGACCGGCAGGGCGTTGCGGCCATGGATATACGAAGGGCCAAGCAAGAGCACCGGAGAACGACACGCTGACATTTAGCCCTAAGCGCTTCGAGGCACTTGCTGCCATCAGCATCTGGTTGACGGCCCATTCCTGCCGCGCCTCCGGGTTGCCTCTGACTTCGGGCGCCGCGAAGCCGTCGAAGGCTTCATCGAAGGCCGGATGCACCGCCACGAGCTGCCCCTGCAGATGGGTGGAGAGTTCCGTGATCTCCATGCCGTGGGAGCGCACGATGCCCTGCACCTCGTCGCAATAGGCTTCCGACTCCGCGGCCTTCTTCAGGTCGAAGAGGCGTGCATCCCAGGTGGGGATCTGGACGCCCTTATAGCCGAGAGAGGCCGCCCAGCGGCAGATCGCGTCGAGCGAATTGAACGGAGCCTCGTCGCCTGCGAACTGCGCAAGGAAAAGGCCGGGGCCCTTCATGGTCTTCATGGGTGAACTCCCGATGTGGCGTGAGTGAAGGCGGGGAAGCCGGCAAGGGGAAGCCGCCCTCTCAGGAGCAGCTTGCCGTTGCCTCGCCCCTTCCGGCTGGAAGGGGCGAGAGCGTCACGCCGCTTAGAACGGTGAGTTCGGGAAGTAGTGATTCTTGGCGTTATCCTTCGTGATCAGTTCGGCGTTGAGGGTGTATGTGCCGCGCATGGGCGCATTGGTGTAGAATTGCGCGGCAGTGACGCCCATCGCCGTGGAAATCATGGACGGCGGATAGGACACGTTCGCCGGAACCATCTTGTCCCCGTCCATCACCTTCTTGACCATGTCCTTCATGCCGGCGCCGCCGAGGACGAACTTGATGTCCTCGCGCTTGGCCTGACGGATAGCCTCCATGACACCGAGCGCCATGTCGTCGTCGGACGCCCACACCGCGTCGATCTTCGGATGCTTGGACAGGAAGTCCTGCATCACCTTGAAGGCATCGTCACGGTTCCAGTTGGCATACTGCTTGTCGATGACCTTCACGCCGGAACCCTCGAGGGCCTTCTCGAAATTCGTCACGCGCTCCTCGTCGATTACGGTGGGAATGCCACGGAAGACGACGACGTTGCCCTGCTTCAGGTTGTCGACGAAGTACTTGCCGGCGACCCGGCCGAATTCCGGATTGTTGCCGGCGACATAGATGTCCTGGATGGACGGATCCTTGAGGCCACGATCGACGATCGTGACGAAAGTCCCGCGCTTCTTGATCTCGCGCATGGGATTCGTGAGCTCGTCCGAGTTGAAGGGCAGGACCACGAGAGCGTCGACCTTCTGCGAGGTGAGGTCGTCGAGGGCATTCGCCTGGGATGCGCCGTCCGGCGAGGTCTTCACGACGACCTTCAGGCCGGGATAGCCCTTTTCGAGCTGCTTGGCGGTTTCCTGCGCGTGGTAGACGACGCCGCCGGTCCAGCCATGAGTTGCGGCCGGGATCGAGACGCCGATCGTCACGTTCTTCTGCTGGGCCATCGCGCCGGTGGCGACGCCTGCCATCAGGCCTGCCGCCATTGCGAACTTCAGTACAGTTGCTTTCATCTCATTCCTCCCTGGAGGGTTGGTTTTTTAAGCCCTTCGTCCCTTTTCCGGTGGGCTTAGCCCGGTTTCATCGCCCGCGGTGGACTGACCGCTGCACGAGCATGGCGATAATGATGATGGCACCCTGAACCGCGCCCACGAGGAACTCGGAGACGAAGTTCGACAGCACCATGATGTTGGCGACGAGTTCGAGGATCACCGCGCCGACGACGGTGCCCCAGATGCGGCCGATGCCGCCCTTCAGGGCCGTGCCGCCGATGACCACGGCCGTGATGGCCTGCAGTTCCCACAGCAGGCCCGTGGTCGGGGTGGCCGAGCCGAGGCGCGGCACGTAGACCAGCACGGCGATGCCGACGCAGATGCCCTGGATGATGTAGGTCAGCGTGCGCACGCGCCAGATCGGCACGCCGGAATAGCGGGCCACATCCTCATTGGAGCCGAGCGCCACCACATGGCGGCCGAAGGAGGTGCGGTAGAGGATCAGCGCCCCGATGGCGGCCACCACGAGAAAGGCGATGATCGGATAGGGAATGCCGAAGATGCTGCCGAAATACACGGGCCGATAGAGTTCGCGCAGTTCGAAATTGCGCATGGTGATGGTCCCGCCGGCCGCCAGCCAGATGACCAGGGAGCGGAATATCCCCATGGTGCCCAGCGTCACGATGAAAGGTTCGATGCGCCCGAAGGTGACGATGAGACCGTTGGCCAGTCCGCAGGCAGCACCGAGCGCGATGGCGGCGAGCAACCCAAGCGCCAGCGTGCCCATGTCCCCGCCGCCGAGATTGTTCAGGGTCAGGATCATGACGCCGGCGGTCAGTGCCGCCATGGAGCCGACGGAGAGATCAAGCCCGCCCCCGGCGATCACGAAGGTTGCACCCACCGCGATGATAGCGATGAAGGCCGAGCGGGTCACCACGTTGAGCAGGTTCGAGGCGGTGAGAAAATCGGGATTGATCAGCGCGCCTGCGATGATCAGCACGATGAGTGCGATGAAGGGCGAGAGAGCCCGCATGTCCATCTTGAACTTGCGCTTTTCGGCGCGGGTGGGAAGCACGGTTTCGGTCATGCGTGGCCCGCGGCGATTTCCGCCGCCCTCTCCTCGTGAACGCCTGTGGCGAGATAAACGATTGCGTCTTCCGACAGATCGCCTTGCGCGACTTCGCCTGCGACGCGGCCGTTGCGCATCACGACGACCCGGTGGCAGAGGCCGATCAGCTCCTGCATCTCGGAGGAGATGACCACGACGGCCTTGCCCTCCGCCGCAAGGGACGCGATGAAGCGGTAGATCTGCTCCTTCGTGCCGATATCGACGCCTCGGGTCGGTTCGTCGATGATGACGATGCGCGGCTCCAGCAGCATCATCTTGGCGAGCAGGAGCTTCTGCTGATTGCCGCCGGACAGCTGGCCTGCCAGCAGGTCGCGGCTTCGGGTGCGGATGTCGAAATCCTTGATAGCCCCATCGAGCGCCGTCTCCTCGGCGGCCACGTCGATGAAGGACCCGCGGCTGAACTTGTCCAAAGCTGCGAGGGAGAGATTGATCCGAAGGTTCTGCTGCAGGAGCAGGCCCTTGCCCTTCCGGTCCTCGGAAAGGTACACGATCCCGGCCGCCATGGCCTCCCGTGCATCGCGGAATTGAACTTGTCTGCCGTCGAGAGTGATGGTGCCGTGGCCGGGCCGCAGGCCCACCAGAGCCTCGAAAAGTTCGGTGCGGCCGGCGCCGATCAGGCCGCCGAAGCCGAGGATCTCGCCACGGTGAAGGACGAAGGACGCGTTCTCCACGAAGCCTGGCACAACCATGTCGCGGACGGCGAGGACCGTCTGGTCGGAGGCGGTCGCAGGCTTCTCAGGATAGAGCTTGGACATGTCGCGGCCGACCATGAGGCGGGCCATCTCGAGAGGCTCGAGACCTTCGATGTCGCGGGTCACAACGTGACGCCCGTCGCGCAGAACCGTGACGCGGTCGGCAACCGCCTTCACCTCGTTCAGGCGATGGGAGATGTACAGCACCGCAACGCCCTGGGCGCGCAGCCTGCGGATGATCTCGAAGAGGCTCTCGGCCTCGATCGGCGTCAGAACGGCCGTCGGCTCGTCGAAGGCGACGATCTTATGCGGCACAAGCAGTGCGCGGGCGATCTGGACGAGCTGCCGGTCGGCGATGGAGAGGTGGCGGACCTCCCGGTCGGGATCGATACTGGTGCCGAGCTCATGCAGGATAGTGTGCGCCCTCGCGCGCATGGCCTTGTCGTCCACAAAGCCGAAGCGCCTGATCTCACGACCCAGAAAGAGATTCTGCGCAACGGTCAGATCCGGAGCGAGCAGGATCTCCTGATGCACCAGAACGATGCCGTGAGCCTCGGCATCCACAGGACCCGAGAAGGTGATCGGCTGATTGTCGAGGTGCAGGTTTCCCTTCGTGGGCGGAAGATGTCCCGACAGGATGCGCATAAGGGTCGATTTGCCGGCCCCGTTCTCGCCGATGACGGCATGAACCTCGCCAGGCCTCAGTTCGAGCGAAATGCCGCTCAGAACCTCAATGGGTCCGAAGGATTTCGAGATGTTCTCTGCGCGAAGAACGGAATCCATCACCTGCTCCGGATGAGCGATGTCGCTCGCCTTCGATCGTTTGAAGGCGGTTGCAAGAAGTCTCTACCGGATGCGGATCAGCTGGACGGCACGGGAGCGGGCATTCATTTCCTCCTGCTTGTCGATCAGTCCTCTGACGGGACTCTTTCTGAAGTAGAGCTGTCGAACCGCTCGACAACAACCCCATGTAATCGATTACATGCAACTTTACCGAAATGATGGCATCTGTCAAACAGAACCATAGTCGGGGGAAAACCATGGACGATTTGGGACAGGGGGACAGGGCTGAGCCAGAGGAACCGCGGATCCGTGCCGCGCGAATCCAGGATGTCGCCCGGCTTGCCGACGTCTCGACCGCGACCGTGAGCCGGGCGCTCGCGACGCCGGAGCGGGTGTCTCCCGAGGCCCGTGCCCGGGTGCTGGAGGCCATCGCCAAGATCGGTTACGTACCCAACCCCGCCGCCCGGTCCTTGCGCTCGCAGAAGACCTTCATGGTGCTGGTGGTGCTGCCGGATCTGTCGAACACCTTCTTTTCCAAGATCCTGCGCGGCATCGAGGAGACGCTCTTCGAGGCCGGCTATGGGATGATCATCAGCGATCTCGATGGCTCGCCCGAGAAGGAGGCGCATTTCGCAGCCTTCACGGCGGCGGGTCGCGTGGACGGCGCCATTCTCCTCAACGGCCACCTGTTCGGGCAGACCCGCGAAGGGGAGGGGCAGTCTGCCCGGATCACGGTCCCGCTCGTGGCTTTGTGCGAGGCGATCCCGGGTGCCGATATTCCGCAGATCGGGATCGACAACCGCGCTGCCGCCTCACGCATGACCCAGCATCTGGCCGGGTTGGGACACCGGCGCATCGCCTATGTGAGCGGACCGGCCTACAACATCCTGGAGCGGGAGCGCTTCTTAGGGTTCAAGGACGGGTTGGAGGCCGCAGGCCTGCCCTTCGATCCGGCGCTGGTGATCCCCGGCGACTACACGATCGAGTCCGGCGTGGCGGCCGGCCAGGGACTGGTTGCCAGGACCATCCGCCCGACGGCGGTCTTCTGCACCAGCGACGAAATGGCGATCGGGCTGATGCGCACCCTCCTCTCCGCCGGATTGCGGGTGCCGCAGGATATCTCGGTTGCGGGCTTCGACGATATCGAATTCGCCGCCGTAGCCGAGCCGTCGCTGACCACGATCCGTCAGCCGCGGCGGGAGCTCGGACAGGGGGCCGCGACGGTTCTCATCGATCTCCTGCAGGGACGCCCGGCGCCTAAGCAGATCCGGCTTGAGACAGAGCTAGTCATCCGGGACAGCGTCGCGCCGCCCGGCCGGTCCTAGAACAGCGAAAAGGCCCCGACGAACAGCACCAGCACGAGGGCGATGAACCCGATATAGCCGGTAAGCGCTTTGCGTGAGTTCCGGTGTGCATAGCTGTCCTTGGCGTTGCCGTTCTGCCAGCGCACCGATGATTCCTGATGCCGGGCGATGTCGACCTGCTCCGGCTTCATCGGATTGCCACCGGCTTCATCATCTGTGCCGAGCGGCGACAGGCCGGGGTCGAACACCTCGTTCTTGTCCCCCGTGCGGCCGCTGTTGATGTCGCCTTTCAGCTGCGCCGTGGTCGAGCCCTCGTTCATAGGAGGAGGATCCACCGGTTTGATCGTGTGCGTCCGAGGAATGTCTGTCTGATTGGGGTTGTCTGAACGAGTGGACATGAAGGCTCTCCCGGGATCCGCTGATGGGGAAACCACTGGGGGAGTGCGAGGTTCCTGCCACCTCTTCCAGGTGGAAGCCATTGTACGGGCAAGAAAAAAGGCCGTTGTTGCCAACGGCCCGAAGTTTAGGGAGGAAACGCCCTAGAAGGGCTGCAACGCGGCGACGCCAATCGCCGTGCTGCACTGCAATAATTAGGGAATGCGCCGGTGAGGATCAAGATTAAAAGGTCAGCATCATTGCCTAATTTTTCGCCTCGCTGCCGTATTCAGGCCTCCGGGAACACTGGACAGAACAGTCGCGCGGAAGGCCAAATGGGCGGCGCCTGAATGCATGAGGTCCGCTATGCCGAAGCTGAACGCCGTGCTCGAATCCGCTCTCTATGTCGACGATCTATCCCGCGCCAGGGAGTTCTACGAAGCCAGACTCGGCCTGCCGCTCCTGCTGGCCAATCAACGCATGTGTGCGTTCGATGTCGGTGGCAGGGGCGTGCTCCTCGTCTTTCTCCGGGGCGGGTCGAGCGGGGACATGACGACCCCCGGCGGCACGATTCCCGGCCATGACGGGCACGGCCCGCTGCATGTCGGCTTCGCCGTTGCGCCCGGCGAGCTTGCCGCATGGGAGGAGAGGCTGGAAGAGCAGGGCATTCCCGTCGAGAGTCGGGTGACCTGGCCGCGGGGCGGCACCAGCCTCTATTTCCGCGATCCCGACGGGCACGTCCTCGAACTGGCGACGCCCGGGCTCTGGGCCACGTACTGATGGCCAGAGCCCGGGCAGAGCAGGGTCAGGTGACGACGCTGGGCTCATTCCGCCCGGTGCGCGCCGCGATCTCAGCAATCTCGTTCGCCGCCTGCACGACGGGAGCCAGAACTTCGGCGGTCGGCAGGTCGTGCCGGTCGGTATTCGGCTCGAAGCGTTCCAGATAGACCCGCAGCGTCGCGCCCGACGTGCCGGTTCCCGACAGACGGAACACGGCGCGGGCATCCTCCTTGAAGAGGATGCGGATGCCCTGCTTCGGCGTCACGGATTGGTCGACAGGATCGGTATAGGCGAAGTCGTCGCAGGATTGGACCGTGAGGCTGCCGAAGCGCTGACCGGGAAGGGTGGGCAGCTTCTTTCGGAGAGCGTCCATCAGCTCGTTGGCAGGACTGGTCTCGAGCTCCTCGTAGTCATGGCGGGTGTAGTAGTCGCGGCCGAAGGTGGTCCAGTGCTCGCGCACGATCTGATCAGCCGGCTTTCTGGTGACGGCCAGGATGTTGAGCCAGAGCAGCACGGCCCATAGCCCGTCCTTCTCGCGGATGTGGCTGGAGCCCGTGCCCGCACTCTCCTCGCCGCAGAGGGTGATGAGCCCCGCGTCCAGAAGGTTGGCGAAGAACTTCCAGCCCGTGGGGGTCTCGAAGCAGTTGATCCCGAGCTTTTCGGCCACCCGGTCGGCGGCGCGACTCGTCGGCATGGACCGGGCGACACCGGCCAAGCCCTTGGCATAGCCCGGCGCGAGATGCGCATGGCTCGTGAGGATCGCAAGACTGTCGCTCGGCGTCACGAAGAGCCCTGGTGCGACGATCATGTTGCGGTCGCCGTCGCCGTCGGAGGCCGCGCCGAAATCGGGCGTGTCGGGGCCGAGCATCAGCTCCATGAGATCATGGGCATGCACAGGATTGGGATCGGGATGGTGACCGCCGAAATCGGGCTTCGGCTCTCCGTTGACCACAGTGCCCGCCGGTGCGCCGAGACGGTTCTCGAGAATTGCCTTCGCGTAGGGGCCGGTGATGGCGCTCAAGGCATCGAAGCGCATGCGGAAACCGGAGCGGAACAGATCGGCGATCTTCTCGAAATCGACCAGCTGCTCCATCAACTCAGCGTAATCAGCCACGGGATCGATGACCTCGACGGTCATCTCGCCGACCTTGGTCGGGCCGATGCGGTTGAGGTCGATGTCGGGAGCATCGACGATCTTGTACGCGGTGATGGCGCTTGCCCGCTTGAACACGGCCTCCGTGAAGGATTCCGGAGCCGGCCCGCCATGGGCCATGTTGAACTTGATGCCGAAATCGGCATCCGGCCCGCCCGGGTTGTGGCTGGCGGAGAGAACGAGGCCGCCGATCGCCTTGTGCTTTCGGATCACGCAGGAGGCGGCCGGCGTGGACAGAAGTCCCTTCTGTCCGACAAGAACGCGGCCGAAGCCATGGGCGGCCGCCATCCTGATGGCGGTCTGGACCACGGAAGCGTTGAAGTAGCGGCCGTCGCCGCCGATCACCAGGGTCGAGCCCTGAGCGCCCTCAACATTGTCGAAGATCGCCTGGACGAAGTTTTCCACATACCGGGGCTGCTGAAAGACGGTGACCTTCTTGCGCAAGCCGGAGGTGCCGGGGCGCTGATCGGAAAACGGTGTTGTCGGGATGCTGCTGGTGGTCACCATCGATGCTGGTCACTTCCTTGAGTAGGCTCTTTGAGGCCGGTTCTCGAATGCTCGTCACGCCCTTGGCAGGGCTTGCAGCCATTTTAGGGTCGCGCCAGCCAGATGCCACTACAGAGATGAAAGCAGGATGAAGGAATTTTTGACTTTCAACTAAAGACATCTTCCCCATGGCTTCAGGCAGAAGCAAGGTATCCTATGCTGCCGCATGCTTATTCACAGCATTACAGAGGCACAATACAGTGATGCGGCACGTATTTGAGGGCATTAAACAAGCAAGATGCGCCACGTTGGCCGCAGAAAAACATAACTTATGTTAATGGCGAGCAGTTCTGGAATAAAAGCCGCGTCATGTACTGGAACAAAGGCTGTTGCTGACGGATTGAACAGCACCCAAGTGCATTCTGCATGCTCTTTCATCGTTGAAAATCAAATAGAGGCGTCGACGTCACGCGGCCTGCAAAGGAGCGGAGCCGTCTTTTCGTTCTATCGTTAGGAGCTCCATACAATGGGCGATGATCTTCAAGCACAGGCCGGCTCTGGAGAAGCCATGAGCCAACTGGCGGATCACAATGACAATTCCGGCGCCCAGGTTTCACGGGCGGACGTAGCCGCGAAAACGGTTGAGAGCCCGATGCGCGTGATCGAGCGCGGCGTCTACCGGGGGGCTCATCTCTACAGCCTCACGCCCATGATCCGCATTAAGCTCGATCTCGGCTCCCTGGAGGAATGGCCGTCCAATCGTCTGCCGGGCTTCACTGAGCGGCTTCTCGCGCTCCTCCCGGGCCTGCACGGACACGGCTGCAGCTTCCGCGAGGCGGGCGGTTTGGTCCGCCGCCTCGAGGAGGGCACTTGGCTCGGCCACGTTGGCGAGCATATCGCGCTCGAACTCCAGACTCTGATCGGCTCGCGCGTCACGCGGGGGAAGACTCGGTCCGTCAAGGGCGAGGCCGGCGTCTACAATGTCATGTATGCCTACCTTGAGGAGCAGACGGCCCTGGTGGCCGGCCGATTGGCCCTGCAGCTCGTCGATTCGCTGCTCCCGCCCGAGCTTCAGGGCATCACAGGTCTCGACCGCATCTACAAGGACCCCGACGAGCCCGCTTTCAGGGGCCCATTCAACCTGAATTCCGCCCTCAAGGCGCTTCGATACGTGCATCGCCGCACGGCGCTTGGCCCGACGACGCTCTCCCTCGTGCAGGAAGCCGAGCGGCGGGGCATTCCTGTCCTGCGCCTTGACGACCAGAGTCTCGTGCAGCTCGGCACCGGGCGCCATCAGAAGCGCATTCGGGCCAGCATCACGAGCATGACCTCGCAGATCGCCACCGATGCGGCAGGCGACAAGGATCTGACGAAGAGCCTCCTGGCCGATGCCGGCCTGCCGGTTCCGCGTGGCGATGTGGTCCGCAACGCCGAAGACGCCGTACGGGCGGCCGAGCGGATCGGCTATCCGGTCGTGGTCAAGCCGCTCGACGGCAACCATGGACGCGGCGTCAGCATCGACCTGTCGACGGCTGACGAGGTTGCCCGCGCTTTCGAAGAAGCCGCTCGGCACAGCCGGCGGGTGATCGTCGAGAACTACTTCAAGGGTCGGGACCACCGCATTCTTGTGGTGAAAGGCGAGCTGGTGGCGGTTGCCGAGCGCGTGCCGGCTCACGTCGTCGGCGACGGCGAGCGCAGCATATCCGCTCTTGTCGACGAGGTGAACAAGGACCCTCGCCGCGGGGACGGTCATGAGAACGTCATGACGCGCATCAAGATCAACGATCATGTGCTCGGCGTGTTGGCAAAGGCCGGAATGGATGCTGGCAGCGTGCCGGCTCTGGGACAGGTCGTGTACCTCTGCGATACGGCAAACCTTTCGACCGGCGGCACGGCCATCGACCGCACCGACGACATTCATCCCGAAAACGCCCTGATAGCCCGCCGCGCCGCGCGGGCCATCGGCCTCGACGTGGCTGGGATCGACTTCATCGCTCCCGACATCAGCCGCCCGGTTCGCGAGACGGGCGGCGGCATCATCGAGGTCAATGCCGCACCGGGGTTCCGCATGCACCTGCAACCTTCGGAGGGGCGAGCGCGCAACGTGGCGCGCCCTGTGATGGAGATGCTGTTTCCGCGCGGCACGCCCACGCGCATTCCGATCCTGGCCATCACGGGCACGAACGGGAAGTCCACCACCTCGCGCATGGTGGGCCACATCCTGCACGCGCATGGATTGTGTGTTGGCCTCACATCGACGACGGGCATCTACATGAACGGCCACCGGGTGGTGGAGGCGGATGCCTCCGGGCCGTGGAGCGCGCGCGCGGTGCTCCGCGATCCGACGGTGGATGTGGCGGTGCTGGAGACGGCCCGCGGCGGCATCCTGCGCGAGGGCCTCGGCTTCTCCGAATGCGATATCGGCCTTGTCACCAATGTTCAGCCGGATCATCTGGGGTTGAAAGGCATCGACACCGTCGAAGATCTCGCCTGGGTGAAATCGGTGGTCGTCGAGGCCGTGCACCGGAACGGCACAAGCATTCTCAATGCGGACGACCCCATGTGCGTGAGCATGCGCCGCCGCGCCGGCGGCAGGCTCGGTTACTTCTCCCTTCGTGGGGGAGCGGACATGCCGGACTTCCTGCGCGAGCACATCGATGCCGGCGGCTTCGCGGTGGTGCGTGAGCCCGGTGTTGTCGCCGGCGGCGAGATCGTCATTCACGATGATGGCGACAGCATTCCCCTGATGCGCGCTGCCGACATTCCGGCAACCCTCGACGGACTGGCCGAGTTCAACGTGCAGAACGCTCTGGGGGCTGCCGCCATGGCCTATGCTCAGGGTGTTCCCGTCAAAGTGATCCGCGTGGCTTTGTCGACCTACACCACGTCGTTCGAGCACAGCCCCGGCCGCCTCAACGTCTTCGACGGACATGGCTTCCGGGTCATCCTGGATTATGCCCACAACCCGGCAGGCCTTAAGGCTCTGGGCGATCTGATCCTCAAGATGCGTTCCCGTCATCGTCGCACGATCGGCATGATCAACATTCCAGGCGACCGTCGCGACGACGACATGCGAGAGATGGGGGCCCTTGCGGCCCGCTACTTCGATGAGATCATCTTCCGGGAGGATCCGGCCCGCCGCGGCCGCAAGCCGGGCGAGATCATCGGCCTGCTTGTCGAAGGAGCGGTTGCGGCAGGCTTTCCGGAGGAAAAGATCACGCGGATCCTGGATGAGGATCAGGCCGCCGGTGTATGCATGAGGATGGCGCAGCCAGGGGATCTGGTGGTTCTCACGCCGACGGACGTGGAAGCCATGTGGCAGCAGGTTCTCGACTTCAGGCCAAGCTCCTTCAGCTCCCTCGATGTAGAGATCGAGCGCGCCGACGGGCAGGCCGAATCCCGGCGCAGAAGCGCCTGAATGGCATCGTAGAAATCCAACCAGACAGCTCGATCCGCCTCTCTTCTTATGAGGAGCGGATCGCTGTTGCAGCGGGACCTTTCAAGATCATGACGGAACGCACGAGGAAGAAGTCGAGAGGACCGCTCATCATCATCGGCGGTGGTGAGGACAAGGAAGGTGAGCGCACCATCCTGCGTGAGGTCGCCAGGCATATGAACGGCGGCCGGCTCGTCCTCGCAACCGTCGCGTCCCATGAGCCGGAGGGCTATTTCGAGGCTTATCAAAGAGCATTCGCCGATCTCGGCGTGACGGATCTGGTGGAAATCTACGTGAAGGATCGCGCCGAGACCCTCGATCCGGAAAAGCTGCGGCTCTTCGATGGGGCTGCCGGCGTATTCTTTTCAGGCGGAGACCAGCTGCGCATCTCGAGCCAGATCGGCGATACGCCGATCGAGCAGAGGGTGCGTGAGATCCACGACCGCGGCGGCCTGCTGGCGGGAACATCCGCCGGTGCGTCTGTGATGAGCGAGACCATGCTCGTCAAGGGAACGAGCGGTGAATCGTACAAGATCGGCGACCTGCACATGGCGCCGGGCCTTGGCCTCGTGCGCAATGTCATCATCGACCAGCATTTCGCGGAACGCGGCCGGTTCGGACGCCTGTTCGGTGCAGTGGCGCATAATCCCCGCGAGCTCGGGATTGGCATCGACGAGGACACCGCACTGGTCTTGGAAGACGAGCGCTTCGAGGTGATCGGCAACGGCTGCGTCTATGTGGTCGACGGGGCAGGCGTTACTCATTCCAACATCGCCGAGGCGAAGCCGGAACGTTCCCTGTCCATGTACGACATCCGCATGCACGTGCTGAGTTCTGGGGACGCCTTCGACCTGGCGAAGCGCCGTCCCGCGGAAGTGCCGGATGTGCAGAAGAGCCATGCCATCGAAGCGCAGGCGGCTGGCTGATCAGTCCGCCGCGAAACCGTCCGTCCCGGTTCGAACCTTTCTGTCCTGGGGCTGGGTTCCAGGATTGCTCAGTCCCGGCTAGGGATTGTTGCCCCCGTGATCCTGTTTCGGTGCCTTATCCGTCCGGGCCGGATCGGTGCCCTGCGGCGCATCCTCCGCCGGCTTCACCTCGTCGGGATCCGACACGGCTTGAGTAACGGGCTCCCGCGCCGGCTCCTTCTGCGGGGGCGGTCCAGCAACCGCTGACCCGCCCATATAGGACGGCGGGTCGCTGGCCGGAAACGAGTATTCCGAGCCGGCATCGACCAGATCGTCTTCTTCCTTCTTCACGCCCATGGCTCATCTCTCGCTCTGTCAACGCGCAACCGCTCACGATTGAATGCCCGGGATCTCCGCGTGTTCAGGCGTAGCGGCAAATAATCTGGATGCCGCAAGGTGCACCCGTGCCGCGTCTTCCCCGATGCGGCCCTGGTCGCCGCATGAGCTCTCCCTATGTCAAGCCATGGACCTGAGCCACGTGAACAACAAGACATTCGGGAGAACGCCATGAATCAGACCCGCCGCAGCCTCCTCGCGACCGTGGCGGCTGCCTCCGCAGCCGCGGCACTTTCACCGTTGCGGGCCTTCGCCCAGTCTGACTACCCGATAAGGCCGGTCCGGGTCACCGTCCCTTATGCGGCCGGCGGCGGAACGGATTTCTTCGCGCGGCTGGTCTTCGGCGCCATGGGAGAACAGTTGGGGCAACAGTTCGTTGTCGAGAACAAGCCGGGGGCAGGCACCAATATCGGGGCTGAGGCCGTGGCCCGGGCAGAGCCCGACGGCTACACGCTGCTGTTGGGAGATTCAGCCACCTTTGCGACCAACCGCTCCCTGTATCGCAAGCTCTCCTTCGATCCGTACAAGGACTTCAGCCCGATCTCCCTGACCGGGCGCTTCGCGCTCGTGCTGCTCGTCAACACGAGCAAGCTGCCGGTGAACTCCGTCCAGGAATTGATCGCCGAGGCGAAGAAGACGCCCGGTCGGATCAATTATGCGACCCCCGGCTTGGGCAGCCCGTTCCACCTGGCGACGGAACTGCTTTCGCAAGGCGCCGGAATCAAGCTCACTCATGTGCCCTACCGGGGTGCCGCTCCCGCCGTGCAGGATCTGGTCGCGGGGCAGGTGGACATGATGTTCATCGACTTCGCGACCGCCCGTTCGCAACTCTCCGGTCCCATCAAGGCCATCGCCGTGGCTTCCCCGAAGGAGTTCTCCGGCCTGCCGGGGGTGCCTCCCGTCGCGGCCGATTTTCCGGGCTTCGAGGCCTGGGCCTGGCAGGGCTTCGTCGGCCCGGCTCGCCTGTCGCCGGAGATCGTCACCAAGCTCAACGACACGTACCGGCGGGTTGTCGCGAGGCAGGACATTCGCGACAAGCTGACCGGCGCCGGAATCGACGTGCTCCAGAGCTCGCCTTCTGAGATGGCTTCCTACATGCAGGAAGAAGGCTCCAAGTGGGAGAAGGTGATCAGGACGGCCAACATCACCTTGGAATGACGGGCCGGCCGCTGGGACCGCCTCAGTTGCGGTCCCAGCGATACATCCGCTGCTCGCCCTCGGCGCAGCTCACCGACGGCTCGGCCTGAACTTTCTGGATCATCGGGCTTGCCGGCAGTGCCGCGATTTCGCGGATGATCTTGGTTCGGATGGCATCGGCGAAATGTTGCCGGTCCCGCACCGGCACGATGAACGAGCCTTCGCCGCCGATGACGCAGTTCCTGTAGTAGAGGTCGAGATGCTCCATGTCGCCGAAGCCGCTCGGCCGCTTGAGCATGATGGGAAGTCCGTTGATGGTGATGCCCTTCGCAACGGCCTCGTCCCGTGCCGCCACGACACCCCGGCCGCTGCTGTTCGGGCCGTCACCGGAAATGTCGATGACCCTGCGGATCGGCTCCACGCCGGTCTGCTCAAGGAGCTTCACGCCGAAATCGATGGCACCGGAGATCGAGGTTCTCCGGATCCGGCCGATCGGGTTGCTGCTCAGTCCGTCGGCGAATTTCATAGCACCCTCAGGACCGTCGATGATGGTCCAGGGGACGATGACGTTCTGATACTCGACCCCGGACCATTCCACATAGGTGACGATGATCCGCCCCACCATGCCGTTGCGGATGGCATCATGCACCTGCGGGGAGCGGAAGGCCTCCATGAAGCCCTGGCGCTGGAGTTCCTGCTCATCGGGATCCATGGAGCGCGACACGTCCACGGCGAGCACGAGCGCGACATCGACCTCGGTCTCAGCCCGGGCACCAGGTGCGCTCAGCCACAGGCCCGCCATGACGGCCGCGAGAGCGCCAAGAAGCCTTCGATTCATCCCTGCCTCCGTTTGCCAGACGCAAGAAGCTGACAGGAAACCTTCAGCCGACAAGGTTTGACGGCCATCAGAAAGGTCCGACGGCCGTCAATTTAACGTGATTTCCATGTGAAAGCCCGTGCTCGCCTTCACACGAGCGCGGGAGGGCAACGTCGCGCCAGACGGGCTTCCCCTCCCGTCCCTGCGCTTTATATGGGCGGCATGATGTTTCGACCCGTCGTGGCCGGCGGGGCTCAGAAGGAACTCCCGCCGATGTCGTCTACGCTCGATCGCTGGTCCCCTTACGCCTTGGCCGCTCTGAGGATCGTCACGGCGCTGCTCTTCATGGAGCATGGAACGCAGAAGCTCTTCGGCTTTCCATCGCCCCCCGAAGGAGGTACGCCGCCTCTCCTGTCGCTCTTCGGCATCGGGGCCATCCTGGAATTCGTCGGCGGGCTGCTGATCCTGGTGGGATTGTTCACCAGGGCCGTCGCTTTCGTGCTCGCCGGCGAGATGGCCGTGGCGTACTGGATGTTTCATGCCCGCCAAAGTTTCTATCCCGTCCTGAACGGCGGCGATGCGTCCATCCTGTTCTGTTTCGTGTTTCTCCTGCTCGTCTTCACCGGTCCGGGCAGCTTGAGCATCGATGGGGCCAGGCAGCCTGCAGGGCCACGACATTCCTGGGAGCGCTAGCCGGCCGCGTCCGGCTGTTCTCAGGAGCGTCCCGCTTCCCGGCGGAGTTTCCTGGTGGCAGCTTCGCATCCTACCCCGGAAGAGTTGGGTATCGCGCCTGACCCCTGTGACGATGAAGTGGAATGCCTGTCGTCAACTCTATAATTTTAGGTGACGGCGCATGAACTTTGCGCGGGAAAAGCGTTAAGAGCATGGGCAGTTCGTTGCGTAGGAGGCAGAATATGGCCGAAATCATCGCCTTCAAGGATCTCAAGAAGATCGCCGACCGGTGCGAGGTGCTGGGCCTTTTCGAGCCGAAGCGTCCTTCAAGATCCAAATCCCGGTCCGAGAGCAGGACCTTCGATTTTCCGAGCTCGCGCCCTTTCATATCCGGCAATCTGACGGATCTTTTCGAGCAGGCGAATGCCGTTGCCATGCGCCACCTCCAAGGAGACCCCAAGGTTTCGGCCATCGTGGCTGAAAAATGCCTGGAACTGATTCAAACGTTGGAAGATCACGCTCAACCGGAATGAGACCTCACAGCAAGGGGGGTTAACAGTAACTTCGGGGATCCCCTTCCCGGCTCAAAGAGGACACCGGTCATAGGATTTGCCTTCCTTTGCGGAATTTTGCCTTTGGAAGGACCGTTAACTTTATAATCGGAAGCATGTGAGTGCGTGAATTCTTTCGTTGATTTTTGCTGCCGGCTGTACCCATTATCGTCGCTACCATAGCACCTGTGGCAGGTTGAGTGAGCGCGCCAGTCCAGCGCCACCCAAAGGCATGATGCCCCCCTGTCAGGTCGGTGAGAGTCCGGCAGGTTTGGTTCCCAAAATCCATTTGCCCGAGGTTGATCGTTCGGCATGCCGCCGTCCGGTCGAGGTCCGGAGGCGTTCCGGTGCGGCCATGTTGATTAGCTTTCTGTCCTTCGAACGCGCAGGATGGCCATTCATCCGCGGCGTCCTTCTGCCGGTTGTTCTGGTTGCCTGCACGACGCTGTCGATGGGCGCGGGTGCGATATTCTGGGCTGTCGACAAGAGCAATAACATCTCCGCCGAGCGTCAGCTCCTTCAAACGGAAGCCAGCATTCGGGCCGCCGTTCAGGAACTCGCCCAGCAGCAGGAAATGGTGGCCATCTGGGACGATGCCGTTGTGGAGCTCAACAAGAGCCCCATGGACCTCAAGTGGGTCGACGCCAATTTCGGCGTGTGGCTCAACAAGACCTTCGGACAGGATGAAATCTATATCCTTGATGATCGCAACGAGCCGCTCGTCGCGACGGTCGGGGATACCCGCGTACCCGCGCAGGAATACGAACGGGTGAGGGCGACTGTCAGCGATCTCGTCGCCGGAATCAGGGGAGCTCCGGACTCCCCTCATCGAGCGCACGTCGCGGACCTCGTGACAGCACCCTACCTGAAGACCGGTCAGGCTGTTCACGATGCACATCTGCTCGAGCTCAACGGCCGGCCGGCGGCCGTCAGTGTCATGAAGATCATCCCTGAATCGGAAGACGTTCCCTATCCGCATGGGAGGGAGCTTCTTTTGCTCAGCATCCGCTTCCTTGATGGGAGCTTCATCACGCAGCTGTCCGAGCGGAACCTGATTGACGGGCTGCGTTTCTCCGCCACTGACACGCCTCAGCTGGGTGAGGTCTCCGTGCCCGTCAAGTCGGATGTCGGCAGGCTCATCGGCTACTTCATCTGGAATCCTGAACTTCCAGGGGATCGCGTTCTCAGGTCGGTTGGCCCGGTGATGGCTGCGGCTGCCGCCATAATCATTCTCCTGCTCGGGGCCTTGGTGCGTCGTCTGAAACAGTCCACGGCGACACTGGAGAGAACGGTTCTCGAGCTGAAAGCCAGCGAGGCGCAGGCCCATCACCTTGCCTTTCACGATGTGCTGACAGGGTTGCCCAATCGCGCCTTGTTCGAGGACCGGCTGGACCATGCCATCGCCCGGATCCAGGACGGTGAGCAGGTTGCCGTCATGATGATCGACCTGGATCGGTTCAAGCATGTGAACGACACTCTCGGCCATCATGCAGGGGACAGTCTCATTCAGGAGTTCGCAGTCCGCCTGTCGAAGCTTGTGGATGGCGGGGTCACCATCACCCGATTGGGCGGAGACGAGTTTGCCATAGTGCAAACCTCCCCAGCCGGAACCGACACGCCGCAGGTGCTGTGCAGGCGTATTCTTGCAGCGTCGGCCCAGCCTTATGAGGTTCTCGGCAATCAGATCTTCGTCGGCGCCAGCATTGGTCTCGTGCTTGCTCCGGACGCCGGCCTCGATCGCATCGAACTTCTGCGCAAGGCCGACATCGCCCTTTACCGCGCCAAGGGCGAGGGACGGAACTGCTACCGCCTTTTCACCCCCGAGATGGATGAGACCGTCAGTATCTCCAGAATCATCGAAGAGGATCTCCGCGAGGCCCTGGCATCCGGGGAAGGACTGGAGGTTGCCTATCAGCCGCAGATTGCTCATGGCGGCTCTGTTGTCGGCGTAGAGGCTCTCGCCCGATGGCACCACCCGACACGAGGGTATATCCAGCCCAGCCAGTTCATTCCTGTCGCGGAGCAGACCGGCCTGATCGTCCCGCTGGGTGAATGGATTCTGCGGCAAGCCTGTACGGCCTCCCGGCGCTGGCCCGATCTTTTCGTCTCCGTCAATCTCTCACCTGTGCAATTCAGGTCGAGTGACTTTGCCGGTCGTCTGATCGCTATCGTGCGCGAATGCGAAGGGTATCCTCACCGGATCGAACTCGAAATCACGGAGAGCGTCCTCCTTGAGGAGGACGGGAGGACGACGGACGCGCTGCGGAGATTGCGGGACGCAGGCTTCCGAATCGCTTTGGATGATTTCGGCACCGGCTATTCGAGCTTGGGCTATCTTCAACGCTTCGAGGTCGACAAGATCAAGATCGACCGGTCATTCACCCAGAGCCTGGGACAGGGCAGCAAAGCCGCCGCCGTCATCAAGGCTATTGTGGCTCTCGGCCACGCCATGTCCGTCACCGTAACGGCCGAAGGAGTCGAAACGGAAGTGCAGCGGAATTTCCTGGACACGGCGGGCTGTAATGAAATGCAGGGTTTTCTGTTCTCGAAGGCCATTCCGGAAGAACAACTCACGCGAATGCTCAGTCGTTTGCCCTCAAATCAAGGGCAATCCCATATCAATGGAGCGCCTATTCTAAGAACAGGATGAGTGAAACAGGAAGCTAAGACTGGGTTTTCTATATATTATATCATTGAAGTCGAGGCTATGTCACAAGAAACTTTTGTCACGAAGAGCTACCCCTTAGGTGACGTTGAGGAAGAGGAACTAAATCTTCTAGGCACCGTTATCGCCACGCCTGATCCATTCGGATCGGCTTCCTGGACATGGCTCCCGCCCTTTTTGTTTAGCCTGCACATTTCGGATAGGCGGCGCCGTGATCCTCGACTTCTTCGATGAACAGCACCAGGGGGCTAGAGCCAGCATGGGCCATAACGTCGTCTACAAAGAGCAAATCCTTCCCATCGCTCAGGATCCTTTCCAGAACATCACGACGGTTCTCATCTGCCAGAACGTTCTTCTTCGGACCGGCATCAGCCATATCCTTTCAGGCACACGCTTCGACATCGCGGAGCAAACCAGCGACCTGTCGTCCCTGTCCACATTCCCGGAAGGGGTACCGGTGCTCTTCCTGATTTGCGATGGGCGCTCCACTTCAGAGTATGTCCAGACGGTCAAGGACCTGAAGGACCAATATCCTCAAGCACGGGTCGTAGTCCTTACGGACAACATGGATCCGCAGGAGATCGTCCACATCTGTAAGGAGGGGCTCGATGGGTTCTGCACGACGACGATGGATCGTCATGCCATCGTCAAGGCCTTGGAACTCGTGATGCTCGGTGAGATCTTTATTCCAGGGTCGATTGGGTTGAACCTGCTTGAACAGCTTCGGAGCGGCCAAGCGAGTGGCCTCGGCCAGCCAGTTTCCCTCACGCCTGCCAACGATCCGGCTCTGCTCATGAACAAGCTCTCGGAGCGCGAAGCGCAAATTTTGCGCTGCTTAACCCAGGGAGCCTCGAATAAGCTGATTGCCCGTGAACTCGGAGTAGCGGAAGCAACCGTCAAGGTTCATATCAAGGCAATTCTGCGAAAGGTGAAGGCAGTGAACAGAACCCAGGCGGCCATGTGGGCTGCCGGTCACTTCTCCTCGGCGCAGGAGAACAGGCCATTGGTCCCAGGAGAGTAAGACCTGCTGGGCCTCAGCCCGACGATCAGAGTTCCCCGAAGCATTGTCCCATCCGAAGTAGGGCACGCGGCTAGAAGCCTGCGTGCTCTACCTCTTTAGAGGTAGCCCAAGTGGCGAGTTGCGGATCAGTCTGCACCGGCGCTAAGCCTGACAGCACCCTGATGGTGCGCCGGATAAAGATTCCAGTGAAAGCGTACTGACGCCCCAGGTTTGAATCTAAAACAAACAGCTAAATGATGCGGTGGGGCAAATAATGGATTACCAAGTGGAATTGGTAGCTCGTGCTTTTTTCGAGGCCGAGCACGAGGACTTTTCATGGGATGGCGAGGCGGAACTGGTCAGGGAAGAATTCCGCGAATATGCCCGCAACGCCATCAGCCTTCTTGAAGAAGATATAGGCGTTCTTCTGCTGGCACTCCAGCGCGCCACGGCCGAAGAGTATCCTGAGCGATCAAGGGCCGCAGCCTAAAGCCATCATGTGCGACCGGAAGCAACGGACCAAAAGTGGGCCTGCACTTTTGCGATCTCCGATGCTCGCCGTCTGAGTTGGCCCATGGTCCGCACGATGCGCAAAAGTCCGTGTGAGGGTAAGGCGGGTTCGCTTTCCCACCGCAACGATCCGTTCATCACGGAAAGAGTATCCGGTCACCTGACTTGAGGATTCATTGTCCTGCACGATGGATCCTCAGGCACGCTCGGCGCACATGCGCGCCAATGCCTGAGAGCAAAGTCGTGATCAATGGGCATCAGGTGGCAGATCGGCGATCCGCTTGATCTCGTAGACGACGAGCATCAGGGATACCGACATGATCACGAGCCCGAGCGCGCTCGTGAAAACGCTTGCGTTGACACCTGCCGCAGAAGAGACGATCGCCAGCAGGATCAGGAAGGGAAACCCAAGGGCAATAGCGAGAACAGCAAGAAAGGACCGTGGCATCAGGCGGATCCGCTTCATTCTTGAGGAGGAGATTGCAGGGAAATTACTAGCCTGCGAATCGTGGAGAAATTGAGATTGCGCTTTGGTTCGGCCGCTCTCTGGTCTCCCCGGTGAATGTAGCCCGAAAGAGCTGCCGGATCAAAAATCCCAACGCTGCGCCTTCGCCACGAGGAAGTCGCGAAAAACCTGAACTCGCGCAACGGACCGCAGCTCCTCCGGATAGACGAGGTAGCTGTCGAGGGTCGGCATCTGCACGTCCCGGAGAACTTGCTTCACCCCAGGGTTGCCGCTCATGGCATAATCCGGTGCCATGCCGATGCCGGCTCCGTTCTCGATTGCCTTGCGGAGAGCGAGGCTGTCATTCACCACGAGACGGCTAGGGCGGGGATCCTTGGGATCGCGCCCCAGGCTGCTCAGCCGGTGCAGCTCCAAAATGAAAGCCGGCTGGTCGCCTCCCAGGCAGAGGAGGGAATGATTGTCGAGATCCTCAATCCGCTCAGGCTCCCCGAAGCGATCAAGATAGGAGTGGGCCGCATAAGCGTGATACTGGATCGTGAAGAGGCGGCGCTGAATCAGATCCGGCTGCGCCGGACGACGCAGCCGGATGGCGATGTCGGCCTCACGCATGGCGAGATCCAATTCCTCGCTCGTGAGGATCAGTTGGATGCGCACGTCGGGATAGAGATCGAGAAATTCTTTGATCCGACGCGCCAGCCAAATCCCTCCGATGCCGACCGTTGCGGTAACCCTGAGATCGCCGGCTGGCCGCTCACTGGTTTCCGTGAGGCGACGGCGGGTCTCATCCAACCGCAGGCGGATGTCCTGGGCCGCGCGGAACAGCACCTCCCCATGCTCGGTCAGGATGAGACCCCGGGGATGACGATGAAAGAGTGGAACTTTCAAATCGTGTTCGAGGGCGCTGATCTGGCGGCTCACCGATGACTGATTGACTCCGAGTTTCTCGCCGGCGCGGGTGAAGTTCCCGGCATCGACCACCTCGTAGAACAATCTGATTTTGTCCCAATCCAAGACAGATCCTCAAGAGGGGAACCCGGGGCGCCGCACCAGGTCGGGTCCATCACTTCAGGAACTCGATCCGGGTCCGCGCCTCACGAAGGATTATTCCAGATCGGGAGCGCTCGCTACTGGAAAGGCGACCAGGCCATTTCCGTAGAATCCCTCTGGCGTCCGGCGATGGGCGTATCGTGCCTTCGTAGTATTCCCTAAAATACGGTCATGGCGGAATGCATATTCCATTAACTTTACCTAAGGGTAGTTCAGGTGGAGCAAAGGCATTTATTGACTTTTCGATCCGTCTTGTGAAAGTTCAAGGTAGCGATACGCCAAATTCATGGCGGGTTGGCCGGCGCACCTCAGCGATGCGCGTCCAAAGGCATGATGCCGCCCCGCCATACCGGTGAAAGCCCGGTATGCTCCCCGAAAAATTCGAGTTTCTGCATCCCCATGGCCGAATGGCCAAAGGTAGCGCTATGAACAGGTCTGCTGCCGCATCCGAGGCCATGGCGGCATCCTCGGGCCCATGGCTGACACGCCCCTTCAGGGGGCTGATCGGCCGGTTCGGCATTGCCTTTTTCATGCCGGTGCTCGAGGCGACGCTGCTGATCACCCTGTTGGCTCTGGCGCTGCCGGCCGCCCTCCTGCAGGTCTACGACCGGATTCTGCCGAACAAGGCGACCGGCACCCTGGTCGTTCTCGCCATCATGGTGACTCTGGCCATTCTGCTGGAGGCGCTGCTCCGGCACGTGCGGGGCAGGCTTCTCGCCCGAATGGCGGCGACTTCGGAGGCCCAAGCCCATCGCCAGGCCATGGAATGCCTGCTCCATTCTCCTCTCACGGCTTTGGAAGCCAACGGCAACGGCTATTATGCGGAGCGTCTTTCCGCCATCGGCACCCTGCGTGAGGCATGGTCGGGTCCTGCTCTGCAGGCCATGCTCGATCTGCCTTTCGCCCTGCTTTATCTGGTTGGGATCTGGTATCTCGCCGGCCCTCTCGTGATGGTGCCTCTGGCTTTGTTGATCGGCGTCGCTCTGCTCGCGGTCTTGACGGGCAGGCGCGTGCGCCGCGCAGCGCACAACCTCGCGCTTGCTGAGGAGCGCCGCTTCAATTTTCTGTTCGATACGCTGAGTTCCATCCATCCGATGAAGGTTCTCGGCGCCGAGCCCCTGCTCGAGCGCCGCTACGAGCGCCTGCAGGGCGGCTCCGGACAGATGCGCCGGACCCTGGCGCAAGCCATCTCGGCCGGGCAGGAGGGCGGGCAGCTGCTGGCTCAGGCCGCCACCATCGGGGTGGCAGCCTTCGGCTGCCAGATGGTGCTGAACGGGCAGCTCAGTGTCGGCGGTCTGGGCGCATGCACCATGCTGGTGGGACGCACGATGCAGCCCCTGCTCGGGGGCGTCGCCCTCTGGTCGCGTCTTCAATCGCTCGCGGAAAGCCGGCGACGCGTCGCGGAGATTGCCCTGCTCCCGCAGGAGCGGCATCTCGAGCGGCCTGCGCTCCATGTTGCAAACGGCCATGTGGTTCTCGACAACGTTCGGCTGCGCACCCCACCCCATAAGGATTGGCTGTTCGATGGTTTGACCCTGGAGGCAAAGCTTGGCGAAATCATTGGCGTCACGGGTGCCAATGGCTCCGGTCGTTCAGCCATGCTGCGGCTGATCGCTGGCGACCTGCAGCCATCCGAAGGCCGGGTCACGATCGACGGACAGGATCTCGCACAGGTCGACATGGGACCGGCGCGCCGGCAGGTTGCCTTGGTGCCCCCTGATCCGGCCCTCGTGCGCGGCACCCTCCTGCAGAACCTCACGATGCATCAGCCGCACCGGGAGGCGGAAGCTCTTCGCCTGGCGACCGAATTGGGTCTGGATCAGGTAGCCAGCGCCCTGCCGGGCGATTGGCATACACCCGTTGGGGTTTCGGCCACGCCCCTGCCGCGTGGCGCGGCCCAGCGCATTGGTGTCGTGCGCGCCCTGATCGAGGAGCCGCGCATCCTGCTGCTCGACGACATCACATCCCAGATCGACGGCGACAGCGATGCGCGGCTCGCCCGGCTTCTGGCCGGGCTGCGCGGCAGGGTCACGGTCATCATCGTCACGCACCGTCCCTCGACGCTCGGCATTGCCGACCGGGTGTTCGCGATCCGTGACGGCTCTCTGGAGCGCGTGTCATGAGCCTCACGACGGACTGCTGCCCCCGGGATCCGGTGCATTTGTCGGAGGACCTTCTGGCTCCATCCGACCTTGCCCGCTGCCTGCCGGTGCTGCTGTGGCTGATGGAGTGGTCCGGCAGCGCGGATGATCTCCTCTCGGCTCTTCCGCATGCAAAGCCCGACATCGATCTGACCGATCTGCGCAACACTCTGGCCGTTCTTGGGTATCCGACACGGATGCAGGGGCTTAAGCGGGGAGGTCTTGACCTGCGGTGCCTGCCGGCCATCCTGCTGCCGCCCGGAAAGGCCGCCGCTGTCGTCTATCGCGACGAGTCAGGACAGGTTCTGGTGTTCGATGGCGCCACAGGCGCTGTGAAGCCCTGTGCGCCGGAAAAGCTGCGCGGCACCTTGATCCTGACCACCGAGGCGAATGTCGGCTCGCCCCGTCAGAGCTGGTTCAGCGGCATCGCGCGGCGGTTTCAGGGAGCGCTGCCGCCCTTGCTCGCGATCAGCGGGCTGATGGCTGTGCTCGGGCTCGCGGTCCCGATCTTCACCATGGCGGTCTTCGATACGGTGGTCGCCGGGTACAGCCCGGAAACGCTGCCCATGCTCGTCATGGGCGTTGCCGCCGCTGTCATGTTGGAAGTTCTTTTCCGCATCATCCGCCAGCGCGCGCTGCTGCGCATCGCGGAACGGTTGGATCGGCTGGTGCCGAGCGCCGTCTTCACCCAGCTGCTGTCCCTGCCGACTGCGCTCGTGGAGCGGGCCGGCACCGCATCCCAGGTGTCCCGCCTGCGCGATTTCGCAGCGATCCGCGAGTTTCTCACCGGCAGTTTCGCGGTTGCCCTCCTGGACCTGCCGTTCACGATCCTCGTCGTGCTGCTGATGGTGGTTCTCGGCGGATGGATTGCGCTCGTCCCGGTGGGAACGGCCGTTGGCTTCGTTCTTCTGTTCTGGATCTCCCGTGGGCCCATGCGCTTGGCCATCGATCAGGCCGCTCGCGCCAATCAGGCGCGCGAGGCCCTGGCCGTCGAGGCACTGGAAACGGTGCGTACGCTGAAGCTCGGAGGAGCCGAAGAGCGCTGGATCGATCGCTATGCAGCGGCCTCCGCCGCCGCCGCCGTGGCCTCGGCACGGGTCGGCACCCTGACGAGTTCGGTTCTCGCCGCGAGCCAGGCGCTCGTCACCCTGTCGGGTTTGGCCGCGGTGGTCTTGGGCGTGCTCTCCGTCCTGTCCGGCGCGATGACAGCGGGTGCGCTGATCGCCGGCATGATGCTGATCTGGCGCGTCCTGGGTCCGATGCAGACATGCTTCGTGATGCTCTCCCGTTGGGAGCAGACCCAGGCCTCCATCCGACAGGTGGATGGACTGATGGCGCTCGAGACGGAGCGACCTCCACCGCTCGAGGCCCGCATGGCGCCGCCAGAGGAGGGCGCCATCGTCTTCCACCGCGTGACTCTGCGCTATCTGCCGCAATCGGAGCCCGTGCTGGCCGGTGCCAGCTTCGCCATTCAGCCCGGCCAAGTGGTGGCCGTCACCGGTGCAGAGGGCACGGGCAAGTCGACCCTGTTGCTGCTGACAGCAGGCCTGTACCGCCCGCAGGGCGGCCTCGTGCGGATCGACGGGCATGACGTGCGCTCCTTCAACCCGGCCGTTCTCCGGCGCAGCATCGGCTGGGTGCCGCAATCGCCCGGATTGCTCTACGGAACGATTGCCCAGAACCTGCGTCTGGCCCGGCCCAGTGCCTCCGATGCGCAACTGCGCGCGGCGGCCGCGGAGGCTGGCGTTCTGGAAGCGATAGAGGCGCTGCCGAAAGGCTTCGACACACGGGTCGGCGACAACCACAGCGGCCGTCTGCCCCGCAGCATCCTGCAGCGGATTGCGCTCGCGGGCGCCCTGCTGCGCGAAGCACCCATCCTGCTTCTCGATGAGCCTGTCGCCGGGCTCGATGACGCCTGCGCCAAGGCTTTTACGGATGTCATCGCCTCACGCAGGGGACGCTGCACGATCCTCATGGCAACGCACAGGCCGAGCCACATCCGGCTGGCCGACCGCATCCTGCGCCTGCGCGACGGGCAGGTGGAGGAAGCCGATCAACCTGCTAATCCCTCAGGCCCACGTCCGACGCGCACGCCGGTGGGCGTGCCGCTGGCGAACGCGGCCTTCGCAAATCTTTCTGCCGCTAACAGTCCCAGAGTTGGTTGATGAGCACAGCCGCATTATCCGCCCCCAAGGTTGAGAACCTGCCGCTGGCTACAAATCAGCACACCACGGCACCTCTGCCCCGCGCGAGCCGTCAGCCGCGCCCCGACAGCCATGTTCTCGCGCTGGAGGAACTGCGCATCCACGGCCTGGAGCGCGCCGTCGTTCTGGGCACCGGCCTGCTGGTGGCCGCAACCCTCGCCTGGGCTGCGTTCACCCATGTGCCGGAGGTGGCCATCGGGGTCGGCGATCTCGCGCCGACGGTTGCGCCGGCGCCGGTTCAGCATTTCGAAGGCGGCATCGTTACCGAGGTGCTGGTTCATGAAGGCGACGTGGTCGAATCCGGTCAACCTCTGCTGCGCATGAATGACGCGGCTGCACAGGCCGAACTGGCGCAGGCGCGACTTCGCTTCGAATCCCTGCAGCTGCAATCGCAGCGTCTGACGGCTGCGGCGGAGGGCAACATAACGGCAATGGAGCTGCGCGGCCGCGACGGAACTGCGAGCATTGCCATCGCGGATGCAAGCGGGGAGGGCAGCGCCGTGCGAGCGCTGACCGCCAGTCTCTTCGTCGGCCCGCAGCGCGCAGCCCTGGATGCACGCCTGCGCTCCCTGAGCGATCGGATCGCGGTCCTTCACGAACAAGTGGCGCAGCGGCGCAGTGAAATTTCGACCCTGTCGGGACAGATCTCTGCCGTACAGGATCAGATAACGCTGCATTCCAAGGAACTCGGCATCCGCGAGGAGCTTGCCCGGAACGGACTGACCACGCGTCTCGCTGTTCTTGAGGCACAGCGTCTGCTGATGAGTTCGAAAGCCGAGCACGAGCGGCTGAACGGCCAGCACGCCACGGCCCTGCGCAGCCTAGCCGAAGCCGAGGCCCGCATCGCCGAGATGCAGTCCACTGCCGTGGACGATGCCCGACAGGAAGCGGCCCGTGTGGCTCTGGAAATTGCCGAAACGGCGGAGGTCGTCCGCAAGCTGGAGGATCGTGCGGAGCGGACGCTGCTGCGCGCGCCGGCTCCCGGCGTCCTGCGCGGATTGGCTGTTCACCGCCCCGGCACCGTCTTGCCTCCCGGCGGGTTGATCGCGGAGGTCATGCCGCAGGACGCGCCGCTCGTGGCGGATGTGCGGATCATGCCGCGCGACATCGGGTTCATCGAGGTCGGTCAGTCCGTGCACGTCAAGGTGCAGGCCTTCGACTATGCGCGCTACGGCGCCGTGGAAGGCCTTGTGGAGCGTGTCTCGGCCGGTACGTTCCTCGACGAACAACGGCAGCCGCATTACCGCGTGCGTGTCGCGCTCAAGCAGCAGCATGTGGGTCGCGATCCTAGCAAGGCGCAACTCGTGCCCGGCATGACGGTCCAGGCCGACATCACGACCGGCAACAAGACAGTGCTGCAATACCTGCTGAAGCCGATCTACTCCGCCATGGCGGCATCATTCCACGAGCGCTGAGGACGCTGATCGCATGAGCCAGCAACCCGATATGACCATTCCGTTCGATGCCAGTGTGGTTGACGAGGAAGCCCTGCGCGCCCTGCGGGCGGTGCAGCGGAGCCTCCCGACGGGCGATGGCGGCGCCAGTGGAAATCTGGTGGGCGGAACGGAGGCAGTCGCGGCGTTCGGCATGGTGAGAGGCGGGCCGTCCGGCGCCATCACAGTGAGGCCGCACGAAATCAATCCGCTCGACACTGACTTGACGCCAGCGCCACAGGACGAGCCCCTGAAGCCGCTGGACCTGGCACCGCCTGCCGATCATCCGATCATGCTGGACGAGGCACCGTCCGATGGTGCGCTCCCGTTGTCTGCCGCGCCGACACCCCTCGTCGGGCCGAGGGCGAACCTGACACGATCCTCTTCGAGCTATCTCGCGACTGAACAGGACGCCTCATCGGTGCAGGCGACACCTCCGGTGTTCGCCGACATCCATGACGATCCTGTCGTCGCAACACCACCCACCACATCAGAGCCCGATCCGCAGGAGCCTGACAACATCGTCGCTGACCCGCCAACAGCGGAAGCACGCGATGTCACTGGTTTGGAGGATGTTGGGATCCGTCTTGCTCTGTCGGCGGCTCTGACGGACCGGGACGGCTCCGAGCACCTGACGGTGAGCCTCCTGGGCGTGCCGGAAGGCGCGGTGCTCTCCCACGGTGCCCGGCAGGCCGACGGCTCCTGGAGCGTGCCGGCCGCCGACCTGGCGCAGCTGAGCCTGACCCCGCCCCAGCACTTCTCCGGCTCCATCGATCTCACCCTGCGCGTCACCGCACAGGAAAGCCGCGGCGGCAGCACCGCCGCGGTCGAGACCGCCTTCCGGGTGCAGGTGGAGGCGGTGGCGGACGCCCCCGTCGTCACGGTGGTGGATGCCCGCGGGTCCGAGGACACCCCCGTGAGCCTTGCCGGCCTGAGCGGCGCGCTGCGCGACAGCGACGGGTCCGAGTCCCTCAGCTTCGTGCTCGGCGGGGTGCCCAGCGACGCGACCCTG
>NZ_JBWBEW010000013.1:0-139324 GCF_056148915.1 Microvirga sp. jy35
GCAAAGCCCGTGAGCGGGACGACTACCTGGTCTACAACAAGAAGACGGGCGTGCTCTCCTATGATGCGGACGGCTCCGGCCGGGGTGCAGCGGTGGAGTTTGCCCAACTGTCGAAGAACCTCTCCCTCACCTACAAGGACTTCTTCGTCATCTAAGCACCAGTAAGAAGAGCGTGCCCCCTCCGAATGGAGCGGGGCACACCTGCCATCCATTTCAGACTACGAGCGCAGATGCGATCAGATGAGCCGTTCCCGCTTGAACGCGTTCCTTTACGCGCCCGCAAGGCGATTTTGCAGGAGTTTGAAGGACGCCATCCTAGCATTAAAGAGGTCACCAAGGTCTCAGACGCCCGTTGGCTAACAAACCCTGGGGTCGGCCCAACCACTCTCGAACGAATCTACCGTGTCACTGCTGCTGAGACCGAGCCGACAGCCCTGCCTGGCGCTCCTCAACTATCTGATGCTGAGCTGATTGAGCGACTCTGTCGTCTTCAGCAGAACCTCTCACGCATTCAGGATGCACTGGAGCACATCGTCGGTCTTCGAGGAACAGACGAGATCCATTAGGAATCCAATTCTGGCACGAGGTGGACCAAATTTCACGTTCCGCTCTCGTCACGCAAGCAGCCTTTCCGAGTCACAAACCGCGTTCAGCCCTGAGCTATGGCATCTTTCTCCTTCCTCCCTGCCCTGACGGCGCCCGCGCCTATTCTCGCCCGTCGGCGCGGCGGACAAATGTGAGGCAATGTCGAGACTGCCGCTCACTTTAAGCGTATCATTAAACAGCCGGAGGTTCTTTCCCGGATTCCCTGATACCTCCAGCTTGGAGTGAGTCTTGAGCATATGGCTGTCGATCCGGTTGGCAGCACCTGGAACCGCTCCATGACGGCTTGCGGTCGCTCGCGACGGATACAGAGTTGGTGTCGAGAAGATAACGGGGTTGCGCCATCAAAGGCCGTCTCGCTCCTGCGTCGGGCTATCCTCGCGCTCAACATCCGGCAGCTCACACGGCAGCTCGAACGCGCAGGCCAGACTTCTGGGTTTCTCCCGCAGGACGATTTCGTCGCCGCGGCGGAAGATCTCGACCTCATCGCTGGTGAGGTGGAACGGCTCAGTTAGTCAAATGGCCTGACGGTTTCCGCTCCGGGATACCTTGACGATAATCATTGTAGCCCCCGTATATACACCTAAGTATATACGAGCGACGCCAGCAGCTTCAAGAATCGTACGCCTTTGACGGAGAGCAACTGCGCCTAGCTTACGCACTGGCCCTCGATCGGGCCAGGGCTTGCGCGTCATCTAACAGTCGAACGGCCCTGTTTCGCCGAGACAGAGCACGGCGTTCATACCGTTCGAGGCTTTCAAGCTGATCCCACTCAGCAAGCGATTGCCGCACCTGCGCGTTGTGTTGTGTGATCCGCTGGACCTCCTCATGGGCTTTGAACACGCGTCTGATTTGAGCCAGTTCAGTTCGCTTTAATTCATCGATGGTACCATCTCGAATCGCTTTGAAACGAATGGCGAGCGATGACGACTTATACGACAGGAACTGAGTTGGCATTGCCTCCAAGGTTGGGACAGATAAGAAATCGGCTCCTTGCGACATTTGCCCAAGGAGCTCAGTTCGCGCTCTGCGCGCACGCATCACGTCAAGCGCAGCACTGGCCACTTCTCGGGCTGCCTCCCACACGAGCGGATCCCGTTCATTCTCCCCAGCAAGGAGCCGGGCGAGATGCATGACGTCTGGAGCGAGATATGGGATTGCGGAAGTGGCTATGGCCAGTCCGTGCTTAAGGGCGTTCACACGCGAGCGTGCCTTGCCCTCCTGGGATTTGGGTCCGGTGCTGTGCTTAGCATTGGCTCGGTTGGTGGCTAATTTTCGCGATGAAAGCATTGGTCAACACCATTGACGCTTGTTGTTTAGGGTTACCGAACCTCGGTGACATCCTGCGCCGCTATACGAAGCCGACGAGCGAAGGAGTCGCGCCGGCGTTCCAGTTCGTTCAGGACGCGGTTGCGGCGGGCATCAGCTCCGGCAATCAGTCGATCGATTCGTTCGATGTCATCCAACTTTGCCGCCAGCGCCTGTGCCATCAGCGAGTCGATGTCTAAGCCACGGCGACGCAGGATCATCTCGACCTCCGTCACCGCAGCAGCCTCTCCCGCTACATACGCCCTAATTAACTCCGGCACGCTGAAGACGCGAACGCCATTGACCTGTCCAGCATCCTTGTTCTTCGCCACTAAGTTCATCAGCGCCTGTCGGCCGGCCTCCATCAGCAGGCTCGCTTTGAGGCGCCTGAGACGCTGTGCCTCCCATACGAGGTCTACTATATCCTTGATCCACAGGGCTTCGATGTTGTCTGCCGGTTTGACAGCCGCAGTGGTCCCGGACAGTAGCTCATCATAGTCGATCTCGCTTTCGCCAAGGATTAGGGGACGCTTGGCAAACAGGGCCCCAAGATTCTTTGGAGAACGCTGAATCTCAATGGGGGCAGAAGGGGCCTTCATAGCCTCAACCGATGGAGCGTCTGTTGCGGGCTCGGCAGGCGTCGGTTGTATGGGGGCCGCCGACGCCGCCTGGGCCCGCTCAATTGGGAGCGGCTTTGTTGCGGGTTGTGCCGAAGAGGCGTAGCTCCAAGACTTCGGCTCCCACGTTTCAATATCCCAGTCGTCAGTCCCGCATGGGGGTGTTGATGTATGCGGTGTCAGAAACTTCTTGACCATGCTCAGATCCAATGATGGTGCGCCGTACCTATCCTCTTGCCTCGACCGGGTGCTGAAGCGCTGGTCGGAGGCGACACACCAGCAAAGAGCGTTTCCTGAAAGCAGCGCGTGTCAGCGGACCTGGTCAAAGCTCCCCAAGCGTACGGCTGGGTGGGAAACAAGAGGTTGCTGATCTGGGTCAACCCGGAAACCGCTGTGGATAGAGTAGCAACAACATTATATAAGGCGACGGCCCTCTCTCAGCTTACAAGATCCCCTTAGGCTTGGGAGCCCACCCGATTGAGCAATCAGGCGCTGTGCTTCGCCTGCCGGCGTTAGGGAGCGGAGGCTGAGCAGCACACGCGGGCCGAGTGATCCGTTCGAACGGAGAGCAGCCTCAGAGCCTTGGCCTTGTTATAGGTGGGGCGATGAAACCGCCTTCGACCTGCGTCTCGTCAGTCGACTAAACACAGTTCGGCTTTTCGCTGCAACGGCCGGGCGGGCGGCCCCGAACGACAGGCCGATGAGTCTGTTCAGGTCTGATCGGCAATGCGCACAAGGTACTGGCCGTAGCTGCTCTTTGATAGTTCCTTTGCCAGCTGCAGCAGCTGATCTCGGTTGATCCAGCCAAGGTTGAAGGCAACTTCCTCGGGGCAGGCAATGCGAAAGCCTTGGCGCTTTTCGAGCGCCCGGACGAACTCGGCGGCCTCGACCAGAGAGTCTGGTGTTCCCGTGTCGAGCCAGGCGAAGCCGCGCCCCATACGCTGCACGTGAAGCTGCCCCCGCTCGAGATAAGCACGATTGACATCCGTGATCTCGAGTTCGCCTCTCGCTGATGGCTTCAGCTTCGCCGCAATGTCGACGACCTGGGCGTCATAGAAATAGAGGCCGGTGACAGCCCAACTGGATTTCGGGTTCGCAGGTTTCTCCTCGATAGAGATCGCCCGACCTTCCCGGTCGAACTCGACAACACCATAACGCTCCGGATCGGTCACGTGGTAGGCGAAGACGGACGCGCCTGTGCTCTGGCGCCGAGCGGACTGCATGAGCTCTGCAAGCCCGTGCCCATAGTAGACATTATCGCCAAGGATCAGGACTGACGGACCTCCCGCTACAAACTCGGCACCGATGATGTATGCCTGCGCGAGCCCCTCCGGCTTCGGCTGCGCCGCATAGGATAATTTGATACCCCAGCGCTCGCCGCTCCCCAGCAACTGCCTGAATTTCGGCAAATCATCTGGGGTGGAAATGATAAGGATATCCTGCACGCCTGCCAGCATCAACGTGGTCAGTGGATAGTAGATCATCGGCTTGTCATAGATCGGCAGAAGCTGCTTCGACGTGACATAAGTCATCGGATGCAGGCGGGTGCCGGATCCGCCAGCCAGAATAATGCCTTTCATCAATTGATCTCCTAAGCGTGAACCTCATTGAGGAGGTGTTTGACGCGAAGTTGAAGGGATGTCCACCGCTTAGGCAGCGTCACATTGCAGGCTCTACAAAGCTGTAAGCAGCCAAGGCGCGAGCTACCTGCCCTTCACTGTCGATGACCGTGAGGCGCACGCAACTTTCTCCTTAAGAGAAATAGGGTGGAAGGTCCGCAAAGAATGGATTGCTTGTGTCCTTGTCAGACAGAACGGCTGCTTGCATATCCACGGGCCAGCTGATGCCGAGTGCCGGGTCATTCCAGGCGAGCCCCCGGTCATGCTCTGCCGAATAAGGTGCTGTGACCTTGTAGTGCACCTCGGTGTTTGGCTCGAGCGTGCAGAAGCCGTGAGCGAACCCTGCAGGGATCAGGATCTGAAAGCCGTCATTACTAGATAGTTCGATCGTGATATGCTGGCCATAAGTGGAGGACGATCGGCGTAGGTCGAGAGCAACGTCAAGGATGCGACCGCGCCCGACGCGGACGAGTTTGGCCTGTGCGAAAGGGGCGATCTGAAAATGCAATCCCCTTACCGTCCCCCCCTTAATGGAGTGAGAGAGATTGTCTTGGACAAACTCGTCCTCAATACCTACCGCAGCGAAAGCTTGCTTGCTGTAAGTTTCCACAAAGTGCCCGCGCAAGTCCGCAAACTTCATCGTGCGAATAATCTTCACGTCTGGAAGAGCAGTTGACTCAACTTCGACCACACCAGAGACCTTCCTTAACCAGCAAATCGAAAATCAAACCGAGTTGCACCGAAATCGGTTTACGCAACGATCCCGACCCCCTGTCCAAGGCGCTCACCCCGGTAAACGCCTGAGCGGACCCTTTCCCACCAATGACGGTTAGCCAAGTACCATTCCACGGTCTTGCGCAAGCCTGTCTCGAATGTCTCCACCGGACGCCAGCCGAGATCACGCTCAATCTTGGAGGCATTGATGGCATAACGCAGGTCGTGGCCAGGCCGGTCAGTGACATAGGTGATGAGTCGCTCGCGGGGGCCGATGGCGGCATTCGGGGCCAATTCGTCGACGAGCGAGCAGATGGCATGGACCACGTCAATGTTGCGGCGCTCGTTATGTCCACCAATTGCATAGGTCTCGCCAGGACGGCCCTGCTCGGCTGCTAGGATGAGCGCTCTCGCATGATCATCGACATAGAGCCAGTCGCGAATGTTGTCGCCCTTGCCGTAGACGGGCAGCGGCTTGCCTTCCAGGGCGTTGAGGATGATCAGAGGGATCAACTTCTCGGGAAAATGATATGGGCCATAATTGTTAGAGCAGTTCGTGACGAGGGTCGGAAGACCATAGGTGTGGTGCCACGCGCGCACGAAATGGTCAGATGCCGCTTTGGATGCCGAATAGGGCGAGCTTGGTTGGTATGGGTACTCCTCGTGGAAGAAGCCTTCGTCGCCTAAGGAGCCGAACACCTCATCGGTCGAGATATGATGAAAGCGGAAAGCGGCTTGGCGCTCCGGTGAGAGGCCGCGCCAATAGGCCAGAGCAGCCTGAAGCAGGGTGTAAGTGCCAACCACATTCGTCTGCAGGAACTCGCCCGGTCCGTCGATGGACCGATCCACGTGGCTCTCCGCCGCCAGGTGCATGATGACGTCGGGAGCGTACGCCTGGACAATTGAGTGCATCCGCTCGGGTTCGGCAACATCGGCCCGCTCGAACTGATAGCGTGGGTCATTGATCACCAGCTTCAAAGAATCCAGGTTCCCGGCATAGGTGAGCTTGTCAACGACGAGCACCTGATGGGACGTATTACGGATGAGGGTCCGTACAACGGCCGAGCCAATGAACCCTGCCCCTCCAGTCACAAGAAATCGCTTCATGATGCCCTTTGGTTATTTATCGAATGCCGACCCGACGGACAGAAGGCACCGTCGGAAAATCGATGCTTATCACATGCCATCACTCATTGTTCAATGCACCTGCCTATGGATTAGCCCCCAACTTATTAGACCTTTACTGAGAGCGATTATCGAAAAGCTTATATGCTTTCAGCACTACTGTTGCACCCCTGCGCTGGCACTCTCATCTCCTGATCTGACCTAGGGGGCTGCCATGATAGGTGTGGCCGTCGGGTAGATACTTGAGCTCTGGAGTGTGGAGTTGTGCCAGGTCAAATCTCACCTTAGATCTCTGTTGGCTCATCCCAGTGTGGCCGCCTCGGCCGCTGCCTTTCTCGACGATTGCTGGGACCTGAGTGGCGCAAGACCAGCTAGATGCGGGCTGATGCCGCGGGCGACCCACCCCCTGGCGCAAGAAGGCGGTGCTCGACGGCAGCCACTGGGATGCGGATACACTGAAAGACATGATGCGTAAGTATGCGCTGGACATGCTTGCCTTGCCGGAGGCCGTGCTGGTGATCGACGAGAAAGATCTTCTCAAACAAGGCCAGAGGTCGTGTGGTGTCGGTCAGCGCTGCACCGGATCGGCGGGCAAAGTTGCCGATTTTCAAATCGCGCGTAAGCCGCCTATGTGTCGGATAAAGGCTGTACCCTTACCGATCACCAGTTCTATCTGCCGCAGGGCTGGACGAACAAGCCCGAGCGCTGGACCGCAGCTCATGTCCCCGGCAGCATCCGCTTTGTCTCCGACCAGCAGAGCGCCGCGCAGATGATCGAGCGGGTATTGGCAGCTGGTGTGCCGTTCGATTGGGTAGTTACCTCAAGGGGAAGGAATGCGTCCTATTGCATACGAGTACACCATGACTACCGAGACATCGGGCCACCGTTTGACGTCGTCATTTTGGATTAGCGCACCTCTTGCAGTCTAGTTACCTAGAAGAGGTTGGTGATCATTTGCAGCAACTCAGCGGGAACAAAGGCCGAGACAATGATCCCGCTCAAGATTATCTCTGCGATCCAAGTAGTTCGGCGAACGGTAGCAAGAAAGAAGATCCCTGCAGCCAAGGCAAAATAGCTGAACGTGAAATGTGGCTGCAACCATAAAAATAGAAAAGCCGCCATACCATATGCGAACGCCCGAGCTAATCTAAAGAGATAAGGGGAGCTCTTGGCAAAAGCGGCACTGATAGCTTGCAGTTCGTCCTCGGACCAGTCAACTTCTGGAATTTCCGAGCCTTCAACGGTCATGATTACCCTCTGCGATCAGCTTGCCGTGACCCTATACAATCATTCAGATGTGATTCCTAGGATAGAACATCGAACGTGCTACCGGTGCGACAATGCTGCTGAGATGGGCGCGGGTTCGTCGATCGACAGCTTGGTGAACGGGGCAAGTCTCTCCATGCCTCTCAAGTAATTGTGCCCTGCCGAATTGGCTCGTCCGTTTGCACCTGATGCACTCCAGGACGAATTTCGGGGTTTCGGGAGAGTGTAGTTCATGAGTTGGATGGTGGTATCGTTGGCCTTCGACATGGATCAATCCGCATGAGCGGACCGAAAATACGCCCAGGGGTTGAAGAGAAGTCGAATTCATGCCTAGACGGTCGCACTCATTACCAATCAGGTCGCTGCGCCGACGATCACGCCTGAAGTAATGATCGTCGGCAGGTCGGAGATGTCGTGCCGCCGGAAGTATGCTCTGATGTAAGACATGGCTGTTTTCCTTCCTGACGGCAGCGCCGAAGGAATGGCTTGGTTCTTCCGCTCGTTTTAGCCACTCTAGCTCCACAGCCTCCTGCAGCCGCTCCGTGGTGGCCTGATCTCGTCGGCAGCTTTCA
Organism: Microvirga sp. jy35; assembly: GCF_056148915.1. Lineage (NCBI taxonomy): Bacteria > Pseudomonadati > Pseudomonadota > Alphaproteobacteria > Hyphomicrobiales > Methylobacteriaceae > Microvirga > Microvirga sp. jy35. The sequence continues at coordinate 7,825 of NZ_JBWBEW010000013.1, forward strand.
GTCTTCGGGTAAGGCGTTTGGTGTAGCCTGTTTTACCGCTTCTCAGGAGAAGTCCATCTTTGGCTTGATATATATTTCATGACAACCCTGCCCAGGGCAACGTTCAGTTTCTCCTCGCCTTTGGAAGCTCCTCCTAAACAGGATCAGAACGGCACGCAACCACCCTTCAGCCAAATATGACGAGTTGTTGATGCATTATTACGCGGGAACGCAGAGCAAAAAATCCGGCAGCCAAGCGCTTAAATCTGGGCAGTGTTGCGGCTTGGCCATAGCCAGAATTTATTCTTTATCCATACACTAGGCCAATGCCTCCTCACATAAGGGTTGAAATGCTCATGAAGGTGCGTCTTCTTGGTCTGCATGCGGTAGCGGCAAGCATGACTGCTGCTCTTTCTGCTGCTTCCGCTGCTGACCTTACGCTCCGCGCGGCCCCTCCGGTTCCGATCGTGGCGGCTGCTCCGCTCTTCACCTGGACTGGCTTCTACGTTGGTGTGAACGCTGGCTACGGCTGGGGTGATAATAACGACGAGACCTTCCTCCCGGTCGGTACTCTCGCCGGCCTTGGCGTTGCTGTGGGGGCCATAAACGGCACCGGTGGTATCCTGCGGACGGGCGGCGATGACGACCGCGAGGGCTTCTTGGGCGGCGCTCAGGTTGGCTACAACTTCCAGGTTGGTTCGTTGGTCTGGGGTGTTGAAGCCGACATTCAAGCTGCTGACTTGGGCGGCGGCGGCGATGACGGCACAGTGAGCTACACTGTCACCGAGCGCCTGCCCGGCACGGACGCAGCTCCGCTGGGGACCGTTTTCCCGCTCAGCACGAACATTGCGGCCTTCCATCCGGCCAGCCGGAACAGTGTTGATTGGTTTGGCACGGTGCGGCTTCGTGCTGGTGTGGCTATTAACCGTGCGCTCATCTACGCCACCGGCGGCTTGGCCTTTGGCGGGAGCGATGGCGACAACCGCTTTGGAGTCGGCAACGACGATGACATCAACTGGGGCTGGACGATCGGTGGTGGCATCGAGTATGCCTTCACCAACAGCCTGAGCCTGAAGATTGAAGGTCTGTATGTCAACCTCGACGGAGATGATAACGACGGCTACGTGGGCACAGTTGTCAACAACATCGACGGCGCCCGCACTGACATCGTGGTGCCTGGTGCTAACGACAGTGACGACGACTTCTTCATTGCTCGTGCGGGCCTGAACTTCAAGTTCGGCAGCTACTAAGATCCATTACACCTGCGACAGTTAAAAAGCTCGGGGAAGCCCGGGCTCTTTTATTGCCGCCACTCCTCAGACCAAGTGCTGGCGGCTTGGCCGGTGACCTCGGAGATGGGCGGAGATGTCGCGGGAGTAAGTCATGGTAGGGGATAGTGGGCGGGGTGAAGAGAGTGTTTCTTAACTCTTGAGGCGGTGCGTTTGGGGAGCCGTTCGCGTAATCAGGGTTGAGCCGCCGTTTGGATGGTGCGAAGCACACGAATGGTGGCAGCGTCGAGCTGCCCGGTTACCGATAGCCCTTGCTTTTGCTGGAAAGCCTCGATTGATCGGCGGGTGCCTGGGCCGAATACGCCATCCGCTTTCAAAGCTCCAAAACCTAGCGCCGTAAGAGCCTGCTGTGCCTTGCTGATGTCTTCCTTCGAAAGGGGGATGCTGGCTTCTGCAGGAGGGGCGGGGCTCACCTGTGGAGGGGCTGCTTCCTCCGGAGCCACCGCTTCAACCGGATCTTCGGAGGGCTTCGGCCGCAGGGCATCGATCTCCCCACTGACTCTACCCCGAAGATACTCCAGGTGCTTCAGTTCCTGAGTAGCGGCGGCGATCTGCCTTTGGAGGTGCTGTAGATCTTGGTGCCCCGCTTTGAACCGCTCCAGTTCAGCAGCAAGAGCATGACCTTCTGCAGTGGCCGTCTTGGCCGCCTCGGATAAGCGTGCAATCTCAGCCTGAGCGTCAGCGTCAGGAGATTGAGGGCCTATGACGGAGAAACCATAAAGAGCCCACCCTGCTACGGCCGCAACTAATGTCAGACGGTTTATCACCACGCACCCCGGTACAATCTTGCTTCTTGTCTGCTGCTGATATGGACTGCCGTCGGTGTGGCATGAAGGGGTGAAGCGTCCCTTAATGCCGCCATGCTTCAGATCAGGTGCTGACGTGTTGGCCAGTGAGTTCGGAGATAGCGGTGGTGCAGCGGGAATAGGTCCTGAGCATGGGATCGCTGGGATGGGTGAAGAGAGGGAGCAGCGCCGTCCAAGGGGCAAAACCCCAGTGCAGGTCTGCGTCATACCCTTGAGGCGATCCTCTCGCATTATGAGATTGGCGCTAAGGGGCGCTCTGTGCCCGCTGGACTGAGCTCATGGTGGCGGCGCTGCTCTCAATCGGCTCCAGCCCTAAAAGGACGTGGCTCGGCGAATGGAAGGCTTTTTGCCCTTATGTCGTAATCCACAGCGGGAACTTTGCCCGACATGATCGATGGCCTTATGGACCAACCCTCCGCATGAGAAAGCCGCTTCCATATAGATGGAAGCGGCCTGAAATCCTCTGAGGTTCGGTCGGGGTAGGAAGTGTTCCTCTTACCGTCCGTAAATATCCTCGACCCTGACGATGTCGTCCTCGCCAGTATAACTGCCCACCTGAACCTCAATGAGCTCGAGCGGAATGCGGCCCGGGTTGGTGAGGCGGTGGATCGAACCGATCGGAATGTACACCGACTCGTTCTCGTGGAGCACCACAACGTCCTGGTTCACCGTTACCTCGGCGGTTCCGCGGACCACGACCCAATGCTCCGCCCGGTGGTAGTGCTTCTGCAGGGACAAGCGCCCCCCAGGCTTGACCATGATGCGCTTGACCTGGAAGCGGGAGCCTTGATCGATCCGCTGGTACCAGCCCCAAGGGCGGTACATCCTCAGGTGCTCGGAGGCCTCGGGGCGCTGCTTGGCTCGCATCGACACCACGAGGTCCTTCACCAACTCAGAACGGTTGCGCGAGGTCACGAGCACCGCGTCCGGCTTGGCCACCACGACCACGTCGTCAACACCTACGACAGTCGTCAGAATGTCATCGCTGTGAACGAGGCTGTTGCGGGCCTCGATCACCTCCACGTTGCCGCGCAGGGAATTGCCGGCCTCATCACGCTCGGAGGCATCCCACAAAGCGCCCCAAGAGCCAATGTCGGACCAGTGGAACGAAACCGGCAGGACCCCTGCCCGCTCGGTGCGTTCCATCACCGCGAAGTCAATCGAGATCTTGGGCGCGAGCTTGAAAGCGTCCTCATGCAGACGGACAAAATCGAGATCGGTGGTAGCACGTTCAAGGGCATCCCGAGCGGCTTCCAGAATGGTCGGCTGAAATTTCTCCAGTTCCTCGATCATGATGTCGGCGCGGAACAGGAAATTGCCACTATTCCAGAGGAAGCCCTGATCGATATAGCTCTGAGCAGTCTCTGCATTAGGCTTCTCGACGAAGCGCTCGACCCGATAGGCATCAGTGGCCTTGATGGCCCGACCGGGCTTGATGTAGCCGTAGCTTGTGGCCGGGTATTGCGGCACAACCCCGAGGGTCATGATGTGGCCCTGACGGGCTGGTTCGACCGCCATTTGGCAGGCTGCCGCGAAGGCCGCCGGATCGTCGATGACGTGATCGGCCGCAATGACCAGGACGATCGTCTCTGGGGAGTGACGTGCGGCGTGGCAGGCCGCAACGGCGATCGCCGCGGCCGAGTCCCGCTGGATCGGCTCGAGGATGATGTCGGCTTGCGCCTCGATCTGCGCCAGCTGCTCGGCAACGATGAACCGGACGTCGTTGCTCGAAATCACGGCTGGACGCAGGAAGATCTGCGGTGCCGTGACGCGCTGAACGGCCGTTTGGAAGGTGGAGTTCTCGCCGAGGAGATCGATGAACTGCTTTGGCATGCTGTCGCGGGACGCTGGCCAGAGCCGCGTTCCGGAGCCTCCGCACATGATCACAGGTAAAATTTGGCTGCCGCCCTCAGTCATCGCTGGTCCTTCTTCTTGCGCGCAGGGCCTCGTAAACACCTGCTAGGCCGGCGTCAACTCGGCAGATGCTCCCGAGTAGAAGCAAATCTCGTCCTGCCTTTGGTTTCCGGCTATGATCGTGTGACGAACACGATACGCGGACGGGCGCCGCCTAGCACACGGGAACGAGGCGCCCCCCACCACCCCGTACCTCCGCTACCGTTCTACCCTGGCGTGGCCGATCAATTATATATTCCCTCTGGTGTGTTCTACGATTCCATGGGACTGACGAACAGCGAGGAATGGAAGTCCGGGGACGTTATGTAGTGGGGCGACCTTGCGTCACTGGCCCAGAACTTAGGCCTGCTGCCCTTGCGATGTCACCGCACTCGATTTGAGGTTCGATGACTGCTGAGACGAAGTGTGCCACAACCGGTTTTCACTGGAGCCATCCTAGAGCGATCCTCCACTATTGGGGACGGCGCGGAGGAGGCTCGGACACGACACTACTCCTAGCGCGACACCTGAGCCAAGCGGCAGAGCCGGTCGATGTCACACTGTCTCTGGCACGCCAGAACAACGATATGGAAGTATTCCAGGCAACCGGCCTCCCGATCGTCACCTTCGACCGTCCCCATCTGTCGACCTTATGGCGGGATTCATGGCTCCTCCCGGCACGATTGCGGGCCCATGCGGACACCCTCGCGGCGTTGAGGCCGGTTGCCGTCATTGTGACCATGAACGCGCCTTTTACATGGCCCTTCACTCGTCTGTTGCAGCGCCGAGGCATCAAGGTCTTCTACATTGCTCATGATGCCGAGCCTCACCCGGGTGACTACGCCGTGACTTGGCAGCGCCTAACTCAGGACCGCCTGATCAAGAGTGCCGATAAGGTCGTGGCGCTCTCGAGCAGCGTCGGCAGGAGGATTTCTGAAAATTTTCCTAACGCGGAAAGCAAAATCACTGTCATTCCGCTCGAGACAATTTATCCGACGCAGCACCCAAGCTTGGGCCGCCAGTGGTCCGTGGACGAGCCCGTCCGTCTTCTCTTCTACGGCCGCTTGCTGCCGTACAAGGGTCTGAGTCTTCTTGCTGGAGCCCTAGAACCATTCAGGGGAACTCCGAAGTGGCATCTTACTATTGCTGGCTCAGGGCCGTTAGAGCGAGACATCAGGGAGACCTTTGCCGATTGGCCGCAGGTTGATCTCCGGCTCGGCTGGGTAAGCCAAGTAGAAACTGCTGAGCTATTCTCCACGCATGATCTGTTGCTTTGCCCCTATATCGAAGCCAGCCAGTCGGGTGTCATCGCACAGGCTATGTCTTGGGGCATGCCGGCCCTCGTCATGCCGAAGGGTGCCCTTCCGGAGCAGATCGGCTTCGGACAAGCCGGCATCGTGGCAGATAAAGCCGATGCCGATGGGTTCCGCCAGGCGCTGCGCGCGGTGCTTGAGCGGCCAAGCTCATTGGCGGCCCTTGCGCAAGGCGCAGCGATGTTATTGGCGGAGCGTCAAGCAAACCGGTCATGGTTGAAATTAGTGGCGGCCGCACCGTAACAGCGATCCGGCTCGGGAAGACGCCCAAGGCCCATGAACCGCCCGCGCCTTGACTTGCCACCGTGATCCGTTGTCGTTAAGAGGGGCCAACGCACAGACACCGGAGCTCCGGCCATCGCTGCGACCATTTTATGGTTGACACTCAAACGCGAGAGAGCGCATCTGGCTCCCTCTGCACCCGGGAAATAGCAGTCCAAACCCATGAGCGCTGATACAGCTCTGAGAGCATTTGATAAGACCCCCGTGCCTGCCCGCCGTAAGACATCGATCGAACTTGCCGTCGATGACCTGGCCACGGGGATCAGGAGTTGGTGGCTCTGGAACACCATGGGCTGGCAGGATATCCGGCAGGGCTACCGCGGCTCAATCCTCGGGCCGTTCTGGCTCACCATCAGCATGGGGGTTATGGTCGGCGCCTTGGGTCTTCTCTATGCGGCTATTCTCAAGCTGGAAGTCACTACCTACCTGCCGTTCCTCGCGCTGGGATTTCTGTTCTGGGGCTTGATCTCGTCACTGATCACCGACGGCACGTTAGCATTCGTCAAAGCGGAAGGCATTCTGCTCCAAGTGCGAATGCCATTGACCGTTCATGTACTCCGGAGCGTGACGCGCAATTTCGTTATCTTCCTGCACAACGCTGTCATTGGGGTGGCGGTTCTCATCATTTTCGCCGTTCCGCAGTCGTTCTACAGCTTGGTGAGCTTGATCGGCCTGGCCCTTATCCTGCTGAACGGCTTCTGGGTGACGATGCTGTTCGGAATGCTCTGCACCCGTTTCAGGGACATCGGTCCGATCGTTGCGAACTTGACCCAGCTCCTCTTCTTCCTGACACCAATCATCTGGGTGCCAGAAGCACTGGGTGACAATGCGTGGGTCATGTATTTCAACCCTGCCTATGCCTTCATTGAGATCGCCCGCGGCCCTCTTCTTGGGCACGTCATACCGGCCCAGATCTGGGGCATGGCCTTCGGTGTCACCCTGGTCGGGTTTATCGTGACGTTCTTCATGTTCGTCCAGTTTCGTGCCCGCATCCCCTTCTGGGTCTGATCGCGATGTCCTCAATCACCTTATCAAACATCAATCTGCACTTTCCGCTTTATCGCGATGGCAGCCGCTCCCTCAAGCGCAGCCTGCTGCAGGCCGGCAAGGCAACGGTGTCTCGCTCAAGGACGATCTCGACCGAGGGATCGCACACGGTCGTCAAGGCGCTGTCGGACATCTCCTGCCATATCGAGCACGGCGAGCGGATTGGTCTCATTGGCACCAATGGCGCCGGTAAGAGTACCCTGCTACGCGTGCTTGCGGGCATCTACGAGCCGACCTCGGGGGACATCATGGTCGATGGACGGGTCAATGCTCTCCTGAATGTTGGACTCGGCACGGACCCCGACGCGACCGGCTACGAGAACATCCTGTTGCGCGGTCTGTACCTCGGCCTTCATCCTGCGGAAATCAAGGAACTTGCACCCTCCATAGCGGAGTTCAGCGACCTGGGTGACTTTCTGCACGTGCCAGTTCGGACGTACTCGGCCGGCATGAGCATGCGCCTGTCCTTTGCCATCGCGACAGCGACGCATCCTGAAATTCTTTTGATGGACGAATGGATCATGGCAGGTGATCGGCGCTTTTTGGACAAGGCCCGCGAGAGGGTCGACGGCTTCGTATCCCGGTCTCAGATTCTGGTCCTCGCCTCCCATTCACCTCAGATCCTGGCTCAATGGTGCACCCGCCTCTTCTGGATGGAAGGCGGCCGTATCGTGATGCAGGGCGAGACTGATCAAGTTCTCAGGCAGTACGAGGCGGGGGAGCCGCCACAGCCGATGCTTGAGCACAGCCAAGTAGCATAGCTCGCGTTCTGATTGCGATCGTTTGCTATAGAAATACTCTCGGGCTCTTGCGCATCTCCGAAGCAGTACTGCAGGTAAAATTGAGAAGTCGTCATAGGGCCGGCTGTCTGGCACCCAACAGACTAATAGACTGTCCTCACCGCAAACGCTGAACCACGGATACAGGTCATTATTGACATCTCGAACTCCTCCGCGGGTTGTTTCTTAATGGCGCTTGAACTACGCAGGTGTGATGTTCTCTTCAGAGGTCAATTCCATGTCCGGAGCGGCGCTAGTTCTGTATGGGGCGGGGAGCCAAGCGTATGTTCTAGGCGAGATCATCACCTCGTCGGGTTTCAAGGTAGAAGCAATTTTCAATGACTTCGAAGTACCGGCCGGCTTCATGCCAGCGACGGAAGTTGTTGTTGGAAGCACAGCAATCAATGAATGGCTCAAAAGCGCAGGAACCAATTTCCACTACGCGATCTCCATTGGCGCGCATCATGGAAAAGCACGTCTTGAACGCCACAAATTGTTGCGCGCTTCAGGCCTGCAACCTGCAACGCTTGTTCACCAGACAGCCTGGATCAGCGGTGGAGCACAGATCGGAGAAGCCTGTCAAATTTTGGCATTTGCCTTCGTGGGAACCAGAGCCCGTGTAGGAAATGCAGTAATCCTCAATACGAAGGCTTCGGTCGACCACGAATCTGTTCTCGGCGACGGTGTACATGTCGGTCCTGGCGCAACAATTGCAGGTCGGGTCAAAGTAGGAGATCACACGTTCATTGGCACAGGCGCCAGCGTATGCCCTGATGTTTCGATTGCGGCGAATTCGATTATTGGAGCAGGCGCGGTTGTCCGGAAAAGCATTTACGAACCTGGAACGTATGTCGGAGTTCCCGCGCGGCCGATGCGATAACGCGCGGAAGTGAGAAGCCTCGATCGCGTTAGTTGAACCAATCAAAGAGGCATGACCGTCGGCTCTAGAGCTGTTGGCGCATTCGTCGGCGAGAAGTTATTCGGTAGATACCCTTAACCTGTCAGAGTGCATTGATGATGCGGGCTGCTGTCGTGCGAAGCAGCACCTTGAGTTTAATTGGACTCGATGAAGAATTAAGGTCGCTGACTGCAAAGACCCACTTGGAGCATCTAGATGTTCAGTCCCGGCATTTGATGGACCGGGTCAAAGTTGAAGCGTTTGGGCTCCTTGAGCCAGGTTTTGCAAATGAACTCGTAGGGTGTGAGGCCTTTCAGCGTCTTCAGACGCCGGCCGAAGTTGTAGGCCGAGACGAAGTCATTGAGGTGCTGCCGGAGCTGGTCATGACTGTCGTAGTAGTAGCGTTTGACCGTCGCATCCTTGATGGTGCGGTTCATCCGCTCAACCTGACCATTGGTCCAGGGATGCCTCGGCTTGGTCAGACGATGGTCCACATCGTTCTGAGCACAGGCATACTCAAAGGCATGGGCCTGGAACAACTCGCCTCGCTTCATCGCTTTCCTGATCAGCGGGACCGCAGAAGCAGTGTTGCTGGGCGTGGTGAAGTGGATGCCATGGTCCGTCAGGACCGTGTGCACCTTGTAAGGCACGGCGGCGATCAGCGCGCAGGAAGTCGCCGGCGATCCCGGTCGTTACCTTCTCGTGCAGTTCCACGAAGGCAAACTTGCTTGTGCGGTCAATCGCAACCAGCAGATAGAGTCTGCCCTGCTCAGTGCGCACTTCGGCGATGTCGATGTGACCCGAAGGGCCGCGTCAGCGAAAGTAGTCGATCGGTTAGCTCTTAAACTTCTTCTTGGCGGACTTGTCGCCGGTCACCTCAGGCAGGCGGCTGATGCCATGCCACTGCAGACAACGATGTAAGGATGAGCGCGTCAGGTGCGGGATCGTAGCTTGCAGGGCATAGAGGCAATCGTCCAGCGGCAGGAGGGTATGCCGGCGGAAGGCGACGACGATCGCCTCTTCCTGGACCGAGAGCACCGTGGAATGCGGTGCTCTCGGCCCCGTCGGGCGATCTGCGGTGGTATCCCGCTTCTTCCATTTGGCGACCGTCTTCGGGTTGACGCCATGGCGCTCGGCCAGGGCCCTCAAGCTCGCTTGACTATTTTGTATCGCTCGACGGATTGCCTCAGTCGTTGTGGCGCTCCCATGGAGAACTTGGCCCAGAGCGCGTCCCTCCATTCCAGGGATAATATCGCACCATCAAACCCTGGGATCAAACATCTAGAGTCAGAGCCGCGAGCCCTCCACCATGGCCGAAGAACCGAATCGATAGGGCGGTGACGAGCAGACTTGCAGGCAGAAAGCCTAACAAAAATTCTAATGAGTTAAAAAGCATACCGCCCCCGGAGACTAATATTAGGCGCGTCGTACCACAGGGGTGCTAGGCCTGGTAGGAACTTTGGTTAGCCTGTTCTTCACGACAATCCAAGAAGTGAAGTGGACAAATGCGAAGTACTCTTGCCATTCCGCTATCTTGGTCGGCGAATTTTCTTTTTGGCTTGAAGAAGGTTGGTCATGACGAAGAAGCAGTTTTCGGTCGAGTAGATTGTAACACTCCTAACGAAGGCGGAGCTGAATTCAGCGCTGACTAACATTTCCCAGTCGAATTGACCGGCACAATATTATCAATCCCGGCTCAGCTTCAGTTTTAATCGATAAAGTGTGCACCCGATTGGCTGTGAGATGAGCAGGAATTCCCACCTCGGAAAAAATGGATTTATAATTCGCCGTAATTTCGCTGCCATCATCAATGGAAACAGTCACCTTCTGATCTGCGCCAGCTGCACGACAATCAAGGTACAATGTGCCTACCATGTCACGACTAGAACTTATCTTTATCTCGGCTTTGGGGTCGGTCATCCATCGCACTACCGGAAGTCCCTGCGCTGGATATGGGCCTTCGCTAGCTCGCCATCCTTTGCCTGCCTGAGAGCGAACCAGCAGGTCCTTGCGAACATAAACCCGCATGCTCTCCGGAACACCGGAAACCGGCTCAAACATACCGTTCTTCTGAACTGCATCAGCTATTGGCTCTACTGTTCCCGTTGAAGGAAAGTTCGTTAAAAGTCCAGGAGCATCAAGATGTGGCAAAACAACAATGTGAGAAGAGAAGGCCTGCTCCAATGCGAGTTGCAGATCCGACGAAACTGGATCACCCGCAAAACTAGATGGAATCCTCTGCCTATGGGTCTCGTAGGCCCAGAGGCCGTGATCAAATGTGCCTGCCGTATTAACAAAAAGCTTTGTACCGCCTGCGCGCGGAAGAAAAGTGCTGTGCAAAGACGTCTGCGCGAGCTTGATTGTAGCATCTAGAACAGCACGCTTGTCATGGTCCAATGAGATCAAATCAGCCGATTTCCTCGACATAATTGCCGACACATCAAAGGGACGGTAAACAACCATAAGCAGAATTGCAGCAAGTATTCCAGGAACGAATACAGTGCCGAATCTGCGCGCAATAGGATAAAGAAAAACCACAGACCAGAAAATCGCTCCCAAGAATGGAGCACCAAGAAATATGCTTTTATTCCTGACGACTGTACTAGGAATGTAAGCCACCATGATAAGGCCCGCTGCAGCGGTTAGCGTAGCGAATGCTTCAATTGAGCGCTTCTTTGCCGCGTACAGAGCTACTACCACCCAGATCCCGACCGCGAGCGAAAGCCCGCTTATCGCAAATACTTTTAGCGAGACTCGTGGATAATATAGGATTTGATCATACAGCGGCAGATCGTCCCCCCAGAGATGAGCGACCTGGAAAAGATTGAAGACTGTATAGTCTCGAATCATTTGCCAGTATGGAATTAGGAATATAAGCTGAAAAAGAACTGCAAATCCAACAAATTTACCAGAATAGCGCGCGGACTGGATCAATCGCGGCGTAGGATCAACTATTCTCAAGAGAACGGCAAGAATCATTGGAACAAGGGCGAAACCGACTAGCAACGACACTGATGCAATTAGAGCCATTGGCTTCAGTACAGAACCTAGGGCGAACACCGCGGAAGGAAGTAGAATGCTTGGCTGTGGCAAACCGTTTTTTATTCTCAGCCAGCTGAAGACAAGTTGAAAGCCTGCATACGTTAGGAAGAGACCCCAAAAAAAGTCGGGCCTAAACTCAGCAATGGAAAGTTGAAAGAGAGGCATAGTGGTCAATGCCACTAGAAATAGCCACGACGCCCACCCCTCAACTCCCCCCATCTGACGAATAGTAAGATACAACACTAGGAGCAGTGGTAGAACTAGTGAAATATATGCCGAAACGTCATAACGTCCAATCAGCATATATCCTAGCGAACCGATAGCACTGAACAGGCCCGAATGGTGTCCACCAAGCCAAATCGAGCTTAGATAGTCCACGAGGTTGCCGCCATAGAGCTTATCCAGCAACTCAAGGCTGGATCTCATATATACGGTGTCATCGTAAGTTGGTAGGAAGGACAACCGCCCAAGAGTGAGCGAGTGTTGCAAGCTCAGCGCGGTGATTAAAGCTGCGAGAATTGCAGCGGGAAGAAATCTAGTGCGAAACATGGTCGCCTAGTCGCACCCGCCATTCCTTTGGTCAAGCGTCATATGCCGCTCGCGGAGCTTTTGGGCGTTGTAAAGCTTCTCTACTGCCCTTCAGAGGTGGCGTTGACGCCTCGGCTTTATGACGCGCTAGCGATAAGCCTAGAGCATCGGATGAGATGACGAATCCGACGAGTTCTGCATCTCAGCAATCCTAGGGCCATCTCGAGGCCACTGATGGTGCGTCCACTTATAGGTCCGATGCTCCAGGACTACGGCCCCTTTAAGAGTCTATGCCATAAGCATAAATACCGCCCCAAGCGGCGGACGAGGAGTATAACGGAAGCAGCATAATGGAATGCGCGGGCTGACGTGAGTGTCGCCTCCGGATCCTTCCAGAGCCACAATTGCAACCGGTCGACGCAAAGGTGCGTTCGACCGCCCAGCGGCGCGAATGCACCGCAAATCCCACCTGATTAGGCGACTTTCTGACATTTCGATCGTGATCGAGGTCGCCTACGCGGGAGCCTCTCCGGCATAGCTGCTGTCAGCAAGGCGCTGAGAATGAACGGGAAGGAGCGCCATCATAGTCTTGGACGTCAGCGGGGTCGCCGGAAAGGACATAAAAGATACTGTTGAGGATCTCACGAACTGGCTAGCACTGCGAGTGACCTCGGGTGCATGCTCAGGCAGTAGCGGCTTGATCAGCGCCCATTCGACATCAATCAAATCAGTTTCGTGTCGCAAGGCGTCGCGACTATACCACAGCTAGGTGGTCGGAGTCCAAATACCGGCTCTAGGTCAGGCTTCAGCACCCTCTGGAATTTTAGCCGCCTCGGCCACTCAACCCTTTTCGGGTCGGGCTCTTAGTGCCGTGCGAAACCGTGACGGGTATTCTGCACCCATTCTGTTTGGCGCCTGGATGGCCCTCGGGATGACAAGGTTCGCCATCTCGATACAATCTATCCTTCAGCAACTCAAACTGGCGTTTATCGGCACAGTTTGGAAGGCTGATCCAGCCGACGACACAGTTCCGTTAAAACCCTTCGAGAGCACTCTTGAAGGGATTGGGGACAATAGACTAAGAGACTCGCTTCGCGCAGAACCTCCTGAGGCGCCCGGCAAGGGTTTATCTCACCCGTGGGAAGGAGGCAAACAATGGGCTCAGTAATGACGAACTCAGCAGAATGCAGTGAAGCACGGGCGCGTCCGATTTACTTGTCGTTTGTAAGCCCAGTGTATGGGTCGCCCCAGAGCCTGCCTGAACTTCAGCAACGCATTCATGCGGTCTGCACAAAAAACAACTGGCAGTACGAAATTATTCTCGTGGATGACCGCTGCCCCAAAGGATCCTGGCAGATCGTGGAGAAGCTTGCCAGCGCGCACTCCGAAATAACGGGCCTGCGACTCTCACGCAATTTTGGTCAACATTCAGCAATCCAAGCTGGCCTAGCGCACGCTAAAGGCGAGTGGGTTGTGGTATTGGACTGTGATTTGCAGGACATTCCGGAAGAGACTCCGAAGCTCCTGGCAAAGGCGCTCGAGGGTTATAAGATTGTTCGGGCTCGTCGGGTCCAGCGCCAGGATCGATTTGATCGCAAACTGCTGTCTTGGGCCTTCTATGGGGTCTTGAGCTATCTTACCTCGACGAAACAAAACCCGGAAATTGCAAATTTTGGGGTGTATCACCACTCCGTGATTAGGACGATTACGTCATGGCATGAGCAAATGAAATTCTTTCCTGCCATCGTTCAGTGGGTCGGCTTTGCTTCAACTGAGGTTGAGGTTGACCATAGTGAACGTTTTGCAGGCAGCAGTTCGTACAGCTACCGTAAACTGCTGCGCCTCGCCACAGAAGTGATTATCAGCTTCTCAGACCGACCACTGCGCCTGATAGTTGCGCTAGGAATGATCATCTCATTTCTGGCAGTTGCAGTCTCGATCTTCGTATTGTACGGCGGCTTGTCGGGGCGCTTTACAGTTGCAGGCTGGGCTACAACAATGCTCTCAGTCTGGTTCCTTGGAGGCGTGACCATTTCGGTGCTGGGTCTAAGCGCTCTGTACATTGGTCGCGTCCTCGCTGAAGTAAAAGATCGGCCAACATACATTATCGATGAAGTGGCGAAATACAGGAACTTTGCTCCAGACCCAGACCCAAATCCCCACTTGGCTGCTGCGAACGCACCTCCCCAAGAGAAGCTCAACCGGCTGCAGAAGGCCATACTATGACTTCGGGCAGCGCAGTTCCACCAACGGCACCAAGGCCTGTTCACGCGGCCTTTGCGAGGTATGCGATCGTAGGAGTTCTGTCCAATGGATTTCTCTACGGCCTAAACCTAGGACTAGTCACACTCGGCCTATCTCCTGCACAGTCAGTGATGATCGCTTACCCTCTGGGGGTGTGCCTCACATTCTGGGCTAACTGGCGCTGGAGTTTCAAGTCAACCGAGGTTGGTGGGCGCGCATTTACGAAGTACCTAGTTGTTTATGCTCTAGGCTACGTGTTTATGTTGGCTGCGGTTTTCACCCTTGATCGTATCGGTACGCCCGTATGGCTTGCGCTGCTGTTAGCTATTGCTGCCACGGCAGTTTTCATCTTCACCTTGCTAAGGGTTTGGGCATTCAGCCGTCCACATGGCCGCAATGCTTAGGCCATGCTGCAGTTCCTTTTTCACTCAAGTTCCATTGTATGCATCTTTCCGAAACCTCTAAGGGCTATGACCTTTAATCCATGAAAGGACACTGGCACGCCAGTGCATGATGATGAGCAGAATCCCGTACAACCGGCCAGTTCTCGCCGGGCACGAGCTAACTTACATCCGTCAAGCCATTGAACATGGCCAACTGGCTGGTGACGGCCCTTTCACGAGCCGATGCCAGGAATTGTTGCGCGACCGGATCAACGCAGAGGCGGTACTACTCACTCACTCCTGTACTGCAGCTTTGGAGATGGCCGCAATCTTGATCGGAATCGAACAGGGAGATGAGGTCATAATGCCCTCGTTCACGTTCGTTTCAACAGCTAATGCGGTCGTTCTACGCGGAGGCATTCCTGTTTTCGTCGATATCCGTCCGGACACGCTGAATATAAACGAAAAACTCATTGAATCTGCAATTACTCCAAAAACCAAGTCTATCTGGCCAGTGCACTACGCCGGCGTCGGCGCTGATATGCGTACTATCTCTGAGATTGCTGATCGACACGGCCTTACCGTGGTAGAGGACGCTGCCCAAGCCCTTGGATCGCGCTACGAAGGTCGGCCCGCCGGAAGCTTTGGGGACCTCGCCGCGTTTAGTTTTCACGAGACTAAGAATATCATTTCAGGAGAAGGTGGCGCGTTAGCGATCAATAATCCTACTCTTGTCGAGCGAGCCGAAATCATCCGCGAAAAAGGTACAAACCGGAAGCGGTTCTTCAGAGGGCAAGTTGATAAGTATACTTGGGTCGATATAGGATCCTCATTCCTCCCAGGTGAACTCATAGCTGCTTTTCTGCTTGGGCAGCTTGAGAAAGCGGACGACATCAACTCTTACCGCTTGAGTGTCTGGAATCGGTATCATGAGGCATTTACACGCTATCAAAACCTTGGCGTCCGACTGCCCATTATACCGTTGGAGTGTCAGCACAACGCTCATCTGTTTTACCTGATCCTACCTGACAGCACGGTCCGTGACGAATTCATCGCGCGAATGCGCTCAGATGATATTATGACCCCATTCCACTACGTCCCACTTCATAGTGCTCCGGCAGGAAAACAGTATGGGCGAGTTCATGCAAGCCTCCCTCACACTGACGACTTGAGTGCACGGCTTGTTCGATTGCCGCTATTTCCGAATATTGGGGAACAGGCCGACCGAGTGATCGAGCGAGCGTGTACACACTTGGATACGTTGCTATAACGGCTTAGATGGGAATGATGCTGGGCAAGCGATACGGCGGAACATGAAACCGCCTACCACCCTCCCCTCCCACGTTAAAGTTCGGGTGACTCCGCAATGCCCCTTATATCCGCCCCCTAATGGACATCCGGCGATCTTCGACCTAGGTGTTCGCTCATCAGTGCAGTAATGGCTGGAACCATCCTGATTGGGCAGTTTGCGCACGACTCAAGTAACAGAGTCCTAATAGCCGCTTAGCTTATCAGCCGATCACGTTCATACGCACCCTCAGTAACGCAATACGTGAACGTGAGCCACCGACGGAGTGTAGCCCCTACGATCTGGTGAGCGGCCGAGGCTCCTTGCATAGTTCGGCTGGACGTTAAATATCCGCGGCCGCCTCGGGATCCCCTTAGCGGGCGCTCGTGCCTCGTAACGAGGAACTTGGATACCTGTGCAGGCCCCTTCACATCGCCCGAGTGATCTGAGCTGCAAACTTGCCCTGTTTCCAGTGGTTGGACTTTTCAGGCCTCAGATAGTTGGAATGCACATATATGTAGACTGGAGACGTTGACTATCAGACCAGCGTCCTTATCAGACATGATTGGGATGGTGCTGCCATTTTTGAGGCACCTTTCCCTAACACTAAAACGCGGAAAGTAGCGATGCAGGATCGGAAATCGAAACCTTCAGATGACGACTTGGATGATGCTGAACTAAGAGATCTCATTACAGCGATTGTGAAGTGTGGCCCTTACCTTTTTAGGTTTGCTCGTGCATTTGCATACGGTATGGCAAGCTACTTTCTCTTGTGGCTTCAACCCTATTTTACCTTCAGCTTTTCTGCCTTGGCCCTGGGTATCTTCTTTCTCGCCACTGTGAGGCGAACAACATTCATCGCAGAAGCCGCACTCGGTGTGATCGTGCTCTCTGTCTTTATCCCTCCCGCAATGATACACTCATTGGCTGGTCTCTTTTGATCGCGATTTTAGGGACAGGCATACTGTCGAGTGATATTTGCCGGTCACCTATCATAGCCCTGACACACCTCTTGGACTCCGCAAGTGAAATCGGAACCGAAACTGGCTGAGCATGGGTTTACTCAACCCTTGATTGCGCACCCCGATCTATTTGGGAGACAAGCGCCACGGAATTGCATGCTGGTCAAATTGAACTTAGCAGGCTCATATTGTCGCGACCTCGTCTCATCAACTCGGTGGTCGGTGCTGAATTCAAGCGCTTGTTACAGTCAGGGAGAAAGCGCCCTCGCCCCTATGAACCGCGCTCACTCACAACGTGTTGACGCCCTCCACAATATGAGTAAAAACCCGCTCTGAACATTTGGTCGCTCACTCATAGCGTGAGCATAGAGGACAACTGCAGTGGCTGACTATTCACTTAAGGGCAAGCGGGTCTGGGTTTCTGGCCATCGCGGCATGGTCGGTTCGGCCATCGTTCGCCGGCTGCAGGACGAGAATTGCATAATCCTGACCGCCGGCCGTGATGAGGTCGATCTGCGCGACCCAACGGCGGTCGACCGCTGGGTGCATCGCAACCAGCCGGACGCCGTCTTCATCGCAGCCGCGAAGGTCGGTGGGATCATGGCGAATTCGTCGCTGCCCGCGGATTTCATCTACGACAACCTGATGATCGCCTCCAACCTCATCAAGAGCGCGCATGACCACAAGCTCGACAAGGTGCTCTTCCTCGGCTCGTCCTGCATCTACCCAAAGCTCGCGCCGCAGCCGATGCCTGAGAGCGCTCTCCTGACGGGCCCGCTCGAGCCGACCAATGAATGGTACGCGGTTGCTAAGATCGCCGGCATCAAGCTCTGTCAGGCCTTCCGAAGGCAGCATGGCGACAATATGATCTCCGCCATGCCCACAAACCTTTACGGTCCAGGCGACAACTACGATCTCCAGACGAGCCACGTCCTGCCGGCGCTCCTGCGCAAGATGCATACTGCGCGCGAGAACGGTGATCGGACAGTGACAATCTGGGGCTCGGGCGCCCCTCTACGGGAGTTCATGTACGTGGACGACTTGGCCGACGCCTGCGTATTCCTGATGAAGGAGTACTCGGGTGATGAGCACGTGAACGTCGGATCGGGCCAGGAGATTTCGATCCGTGGCCTCGCCGAGCTCATCGCCGATATCGTGGGTTTCAAGGGCGAGTTGGTCTTCGACCAGACCAAACCGGATGGAACGCCGCGCAAGCTCCTCGATAGCTCGAAGCTCGCGCAACTCGGTTGGACCGCCAAGCACAGCCTCGGCGATGGAATCCGCGAGTCCTATGCCTCGTTCTTGCGTACGAAAGTCGCGGCTTGAGGAGCGTGAACCAGCCTCCGGAGCCATTCGCCAAGAGCCTGATACTCGCTGCGTGATGTCAAAGCGCCGCGCGCGGAACGCGGCTCCCGACTCCACCTCTCCAAAAGGGAGAGGTGGAGTACGGCTTAGCGGAGGCGCACTGCCTGGAAAGTCTGCCATCCCTCCACCGCGCGTGCCGTCCTTATCGCTCACCCTTTAGCCGGCTTCACGTAATTGTTTCGGAAAATAGCCCATCCTGCTCAGGCCGAGAAACACCATTCCGACATGGCTCAGGTTCTTGAACTTGCCCTCTCCGATCAAGGTGACGAGTTCCGGAATCGGCATGACGATGACCTCTGTCTCCTCTGAAGGATCGCTTTCGGGTTCTCCTGCATCAACCGCACCGAAGCCCAAGACGAGGTGAGTCCGGTTTGTGAGCTTTGCAGGGTCTGTCGAGTGTGGGGGAAGCACCTCGTGACGAGCGAGACGGTAGCCGGTCTCCTCCCGGAGTTCGCGCAACCCCGTGGACGCGGGACAGGATTCATCCGGATTCATCATGCCTCCCGGCAGTTCAAGCACATAATCCTTATACCCATGACGGTATTGGCGTGTCAGAACGACGCCGCCATGATCTGTCAATGCAAGAACATGAACGAAGTCCGGATACTCAAAGGTATAATAAGGATCAATGCTGTAACCAACCGACGTGACACACTGCTCCGACCGTACTTTGAGCCACTTTTCATAGATAATATAGGCCGATGATTTGACGGTCCACATGTGAACTCCGAGGATTACCAGCGTTAGGTTCGGTGAAACGGGCCCGAACTTCGCCTTCCAGTGTCCTCGGGAGTAGCTGCGCTTCGCCCGTCCCGTCAACGTCGCCTTCGGAGTTGATGGCAGGGCTGCCAAGCACAGTCCTCTCCCAGGCGCATCCACTCCGTCGCTCATCTGATCTGCCTTCCCAATTGAAGCCGGGCCGCCTGTAGTGATAAGAGGCCCTGGGAACAAGAGTGGGACAGAGGCGTGCAATTGAATCGAGACACAACTCAGATGCTGTTGAGGCGCTACCTACCCAGGTGGTCGCGGCGGATCCTGAGACGCTTGCGCCCAGTTTCAAGAGCGCCGGCCGAGGCAGTGCAGGGACATCAACCCGCCCTGATGCGCGGGAGCGAAAACGAGGCCGAAGCCCTTGTTGTCCGGATGTATCAGTTGGCGCTCAATCGGACGCCCAGCCCCGAAGAACGCCAGATTTGGACAAGCCAGATCATCGATGGCCGCTTAAGCCCTGCGGGCTTCGTCGAGCTGATCGCGAGTTCGCCTGAAGCAGACGCCGTACGCGCTCAGGCCACACTCCTCCCGGAGGTCCCGAACGGGCAGTTCGTCCAACTCGCCTATGAGCAGCTCCTCGACCGCGGCGCGATGGCAGACGAGATCGTCCATTGGGAACACAGAATGGCCCAAAACGAGCTCCGCAGGGACCGGTTCGTGACCTCGCTCTTCGTCCACCGTGCGACGGAAGCCCTGGCCCGGTCGGAGGAAGTACCGCCGTCTCATTCCACCCTCGCACAGGTGATGGGGACAGATACAGTGATCGATACGAAGGAGTGGCAGAAGCGCGCCGATGCCATCGGCCCTGATGTCAAGCCGGTAACCGCGAAAGTCCATTCAGGCTTGTCATTCCAGCACAGCGGCCCCGAAATTCTCGTGTCCGCAATCGCAAGCCTTTACAGAGGCGGCGACTTTATCGGACAGTTTCTCGAGAACATCACGTCCCAGTCGATCTTCGACTCCTGCGAACTCATCATCATCGACGCGGATTCCCCGGAAGACGAGTTCTCCACAATCTCCCGCTATCTGAAGCGCTTCCCGAATATTGTCTATCATAGGACGCCTACCCGCATCGGCATCTACGAAGCCTGGAACCTTGGTGTTGAAATGGCCCGTGGCCGATACATCACCAACACCAATCTCGATGACCTAAGGCGATCGGACTCGTTCGAGCGGCAGGTCGAAATCCTGGAGAAGTTCCCGTTTGTTGATGTCGTGTACCAAGACTTCTACTATTCGTTCGACGGCACAGCCAGCTTCGACAGGACAGCTGCGGTCGGCGTGCAAAGCCAGTTGCCGATTGTGACACCTTACAATCTCATGCGGTCGAACTCTCCGCACAATGCTCCGATGTGGCGGCGCGCAGTCCACGACGATGTCGGACTGTTCGATGCATCATACCGATCTGCAGGTGACTACGACTTCTGGCTCCGGGCCATACAAGCCGGCAAGGTGTTCTACAAAATTAATGACCCTCATGTCGTTTACTTCGTTAATCCGGATGGCCTGTCGACACGGCCGAATACGCGTGGGATCGAGGAGGCCAATCGAGCAACGAGAGAGCACGCTCGTCGGATTATCTCCCCGAGATTGACGTCGTCTGATGAGCCATTTCTGACGGAAGTCCACCAACTCCTCGGAGCCCCAGTCAATCTCAGCGTGTCCGAGCGAGCCTCTCCTGAATGGCGGTATATAGCGGCTCAAAGCGCGATGCGGTTGCGTTCAATAGCCTCCCGCCAGACCAGCATCATTGAGGAATAAGCAATGTCATTGGTGATCGATGGGGTGTTCTTTCAGCTGGCGCAATCAGGCATCGCGCGAATATGGCGGGCTATCCTTCCCCTCCTTGCGCAAAAGCTTGACATGCCGATCGTCTTTCTCGACCGCGGCGGTGGCGGTGGCGATGTTGAGGGAATTGAGGTCGTCCCCTTCCCGACCTACAAGTCGAAGTACAACGCCTACGACTCGGCGCTTCTGGAACGCGTCTGCCGGTACTATGGCGCGAAGGTGTTCACCTCAACCTACTACACAACCCCCTTGCAGACGCCGTCGCTGCTGCTCGTTTATGACATGATTCCCGAGCGTCTCGGCTTCGATCTCACGGCACGAGATTGGCGCGAGAAGGAACTCGCGATCGCGCATGCCCGCCGGCATATCTGCATCTCGGGCAATACGCGCAAGGATCTCCTAGAATATTATCCCGAGCTCAACCCGAAGACGACGACATTCGCTTATCTGGGCGTCGATCAGAATGTCTTCAGACCGGCCGACGAGAGCGCGGTTTCCGACTTCCGCCTCAAGCTCGGCCTGACGAGGCCATATTACATATTCGTGGGGTCGCGGGTTCAGCACAAGAATTACAAGAACGCGAGCCTCTTCTTCGATGCCGTCAAAACCATGCCTGAGGTTGATTTCGACGTCGTCTGTGTCGGTGGTGAGAAGAACACCCTGACCGCGATTGAGGATAGCACTGGCCACAAGATCATTCAGGTGGATCTTGACGACAGCGAACTTGCCCTTGCATATCGTGGCGCAACGGCTCTGGTTTACCCCTCGCTCTACGAAGGCTTTGGGCTGCCGGTGGCCGAGGCCATGAGTTGCGGATGTCCGGTGATTTCGACCGCTCACGGCTCGCTGTCAGAGGTGGCGGCGGATGCCGCTCTGACAATCGGAGGCAGTTCGGTTCCAGAGATGGTAGAAGCCCTTCGTATGGTGCGGGACCCGAAGGTTCGTGCGCGCTTAATCGCGTCGGGAAGCCAACATGTACGCAAATTTCGTTGGGAGTCATTCGCCGATGAGGTTGCCCGCGCCGTCCAAATCGTCGCCGCAGAGAGTGGCAGAGGAGTCTACAGGGAATTTTATCAGGCGTGGACAGAACTCCGGGCATTGCAAGGGGATGTCGATACTCTAGCTTGAGCGGTTCAGCGCTTTAACGGGAGGAAGAGCAATCGGGACCCAGGGCCGACTGCTAGGCCGAGACGCCAACTCCGGATGCTCGCCAGTACGGCAACCTACCCTAATGGCACAGACGTTGTCCTTACCGTCCTAAGAGCGTGGTTCCGGTGGACAACCAACCGCCACCGCAGTTATGGATAGTGTTTCGTTGCGATAGTATTTATGGTAGTGCCCGCTTGAGGAGAGAATGTGTGATTTCTTACGCACAGAACCTGGAGGACGTGATGATCGCGCGACTATTCCCGCGCGACTATCGCGGATTCTACATCGATATCGGTGCGGCCCACCCAACCCATCTCTCCGTCACCAAGCATTTCTACGATTCGGGTTGGAGCGGCGTTAACGTCGAGCCGTTGCCCGACTTCTTCCAAAAATTGTCGGCTGCTCGCCCCCGTGACATCAATCTCCACGCGATGGTTGGAAGTACGACCGGTCAGCGAACGTTCTTCGAGATCGCCGAACTGCCGGAAAACTCGACAAGCGACGAACAGGTCATGACCTCTTTGAAGGAGCAAGGTCGCACCGTCCGAACCCACGACGTCCCAGTCATCAGTGTCAAGGAGCTCTGTGAGCGCTACGCCGACGATCGAGTCATCGATTTCATGAAGGTAGACGTTGAAGGGGGAGAACTGGAGGTCCTCCAGAGCGCCGACTGGCAACGTTTCCGCCCGATCCTCCTTGTCATTGAAGCCGTCGTTGTCAATGGACGCGAGGAAACCTGGGCCCAGTGGGAATGGATCGTCACGGAGCATGGCTACGAAAAGGTTTGGTTTGATGGCCTAAACAATTACTACCTGAGGCATGAAAGTCTCAATCTCAAAGAGCATTTTCGTCTGCCACCAAACGTCTTTGACGATTTCGCAACAGCACGGCTCCAAGCATCCGGGGACGAGTGGATCGACTTGGAGGAGATGCTGAAGCATGTAGATGCCGATCGGCAGGCCAAGCAGGAGGTGGTGAACCGGCTCGCGGCCGAGTTGGCCGCGATCGACGCCGACCGCCATGCTAAGCAGGAGGTCGTCGACCGTCTTGCGACCGAGCTGGCAGAGATGGATGCCGACCGCCATGCGAAGCAGGAAACAATCGGGCGGCTGACTGCTCAGATTGCTGAGCTTGAGGCCGGACACCATGCGAAGCAGGAAACAATCGGGCGGCTGACTGCTCAGATTGCTGAGCTTGAGGCCGAGCTCAAGCGTAAGAAGCTCATCTGGTGGCATCGCTCCCCTCCATAGGGAGAGCTGGTCCCGTTTGGTGGAGCGCCGTTGATTTTCGGGAACATGTTGATGCAATTCAATGAGATCTGTCGCCGGCTTATTGCAGCAAGAAGCATCGATCTCACACTTGATGTCGGAGCGAATGCAGGACAGTTCGCCAGGGTTCTTCGTGAAGAATACCGCTATCTCGGGAAGGTGATCTCGTTTGAGCCCTTGACCGACGCCTATGCGAGGTTGGTTGAGGCGGCGAACGGTGATGCAAACTGGACTTGCTTCAACCTGGCCCTTGGCGATGTTGAAGGACCAGCCATTATCAATGTTTCGGCAAATTCGTGGAGCAGCTCAATGCTTGATGTTGTTCCACGATCAGTGGAACTTGAGCCTTCGATCGGCTACACAGGCCAACAGAACGTATCGGTCCGTTGCCTTGACACCGTCATCCAGGAAATCAGTCCCGAGAGCCGATCAATCTTCCTTAAGCTCGATGTTCAGGGTTTCGAAAGGCAGGTTCTCCTAGGATCGCTGAAGATCCTCGATCGAGTACAGCTCATCCAGATCGAAACGTCCTTGCTACCCGTCTATGCTGGCGAGCCCCTTATCGGTGACATGATCAAGATGCTGGATTTCCTAGGCTTCCGGATCGTTGCAGTGGAGCCTGGATGGCATGATCCTCACACGGGCGAGCTTCTTCAGATGGATCTGATGCTTGCACGAAAGTGAAGGCGGCAGCAGCACATGCCGTTCTCTTATCGGGTCTCAACTTGATCACACTTTGCCCCGCTGATGCCTCTGAGAGCTTGCCGAGTGCGTGACAGCAGCGGGTATGAACCCGCTTCTCGAAGTATCAATCCTTACACTGGCAGCCCGACCAAGCTCGGGCTGCCAGTCCCACGAGATCCGCAATGTGTTTCCACGGAACCGAGGTTCACCGGAGCACAATTTGCTAAGGCGCCACAGCCTCACCTTCCCACAGTACGGCAGGGTCGGTGCAGCGAGAGTGAGAGGGCAGAGCGTAATCCCGAGAGACCTCCCACCCCTGAGCCGGATCTAAAGGTTCAATCTCTCCCGTAGGACGCCCGGTGCAGTAAGGCGGTACTGCGCGATTCTCCCGTGCTGTTCTATGCGTCGGGTCGATCCGGGACGGCGACGAAGCTATCGTAGATATGGCGGACATAGCGGTCGGGACGAAAGAGTTCTGCGGCATGAGCGGCAGCGGCATGTCCGAGGGATCGCCGCCAGACAGCGTCGCTGCGCAACGCACGAAGCGCGGCGGCTGCCTCGCCGATATTGGCCTCAGCCCATCGTGCGCCGGTATCGGTATATTTGCCCTGCGGGTCGTCCACGGGCACAAGGGTGTATCCCACGGGTACCCCCGTTTCCCGGCTTAGGAAATCTACGCTTCCGGACCAGTTCGTCGCAACGGCGGGCAAACCCCGCAGCATGCCTTCGGCAATTGGGAGACCGAGTCCTTCCGCACGGTGCAGTGACAGGATTACATCGGCGCGATCATACAGCGCATCCATGCCAGCGCGATCCAAAACTTCCCCGGCTAGCTCGATATTAGCAGCGCCGCCGGCCGCCGCTTGCATCTGCCGCAGGCCTTCAGGCCATACTTCGGCATTCATGTACTTCACGAGGAGTCTTGCTGAGGGATCATCCCCAAACGCCTGTCGAAATGCCGCGATCGCTGCGCAAGGATTCTTGCGAGCGAAGCTCGAAGCCATATTGAAGATGACGAGCACTGTGAACACGCCCCCGTCCCGATGCACAGCTCGCGGTGTTCCATCAAAAACCAGAGGATAGGGAACGACGTGCAATGGCCGCCCGGACGCGATTGGTGAAATCGCATCCCGAACAAACGTCGTGTTTACACAAATTTCATGAACGAGCGGAATTGCCAGTGACCAGTCTTCGGGGATCCTGGGCAGTTCCCAGAACCAATGCGCAATGATGCGCTTGCGGCGCACGAAAGAGCGGCCCAGGTAGGCCATGGCCAATGGCACGAGCGGCCCGCTGACATGAAGAAAGACGGTGCCGTGCCCCTGCAATTGCCGGCCATCCGCAAAGTCGAAGCCAACGTAGTTCACCTCATGCATCAGTTTGGCCGTCAGATCGATCCCATAAACCGACAAACCCGCGGCCTTGAACGCATCGTGGCAGGCCCGCGCTGCGGCTCCTAGCCCTGATGCGTGGCGCAGCATGCCGACCACGATAATCGGTCCTCTTGCCTCCGCGTGCGGCGTTATTCGGGGCGCCCAGAAGGAGGCGGCCCGGAAGAGCACCGCCCGCCGTGCTTTATGCGGCAAACGCTGCCAGAGGTGCAGATGAGCGAATTTCAGAGCCCATTTAAGCATCGTTTCCACATCCACGCTTATTCGCATCCGTCATGCATACCCGCATGCCGAAGGAGCGGATCGCACCAGAATCTCCGTTCTTCATGATGCATGCTCCAGCAGGATGGTCTTCAGCCGCTGCACATTTTCAGCCCAGGTCAGCCACGGCATGTCATCTGATTTTGGATGCAGGCCCGCGGCATACAGATCCATCCAGTTTTTTACCGCTAGAGCCAGATCACTCGCGTCAGTCCCGGCGAAGTAGCTCGCATAAGGGCCTGCAACTTCGCGGAACACCGGAATGTCGCGCGCTATGATTGGAATGTGATGCCGCGCGGCCTCAATGAGCGGCAGACCAAATCCCTCATCCTCCGAGGCAGCAATCAGACATACACAAGCCGCATAGGTCTTCTCGAGATACTCATCGCTGACGCCCTCCAGCCAGAACAGACGTTTCCCGAGCTCTGGATGGTGGCGCAGCTTCTGGACAATGGCCGGAATCGTTCGCCGCTGGTCCTGCGGCTCGGCTTTCCAACCTTCTGCGCCCACGATGACAAGACTGACATCGGATCCCGCCTGCCAAAGCTGCTCGAAGGCCGCCAACGCCTGCAAATGACCCTTTCTGGGCTCGACCGTGCCAACCATCAGGAAGCTTGGGCTCTGGGACAGCAATTTCAGCACATCCTGCGCGTCATCTGGCAGCCCCATCGTCGGCGCCGACGCCGCAATGTCCGCGCCGAGGTGCAATGCCGTGATTTCAAGATGTTCCAGCGTCTCTGGCCTGTGCTCCTGCAACCACCGACTGGTCTCGTCCGCCACGGCATGTGAGATACAGATAAGACGATCCGCATTGTCGGCCACACTTAACAACCACTTGGCATGGATGTCGCTGAACCGGTCCGGGAAAAACTCGGGCCAGGTCAGTGGCAAGACATCGTAGACCATGAAGCTTGTCTTGACGCCGCGGGCGCGCCAATCTGCGTAGAGGCCGGCTGCCGCTGCGTGAACCACGCCATCCGTCCAGAAATCCGGCATGTAGAAGACATCGCCCTCAGAAATTTCCACCGGGTCGTCCTTCAGAACATCGTCTGGCAGGCCAAGAAGCTTCAGGGTAAAGCGCCTTGCATAGCGGTAATGCCACTGACCATTGGCCTCGCCAAGCCAGACCGGCTCCACCCTGAATCCGATCGGCGGATCATTCAGGAGGGCGAGCAATTGAGAGCGGACGACGCGCTGTATTCCCGTTTTGAAGTCCTGGCGTGCAAGGACCGATACATCGATGAGCAGCTGGCGGATGGCACCCTTCTGGAAAGGAGACTCTTTCGCCAGCGTCCGAGCGAGCTCAATCCATGCCCCGTCGTCGGGAGGCGCGGTGAGAAGAGATGCATGGTCCGCAAGCGCGTGCACATCCGCCATGGGGGATGCCCGCCTTGCAATGCTTTCAATGGCGGCATGATATTGACGTGCGACCTGGTCTGGGGAATGCCGCTCCGCCATACGGCGTGCCTCCTCGCGCAGGGCTTGCCGTTTCCCGGGATCGCCCCGGAGGATCATAATCGCGTTCGCCAGTTCGCCGGTTGAGAACTCGTCCGGCAGCATGAGCACACTGCCCATGGGCAGTTCCACCATGGATCCGTTGGCATTGACAATGCTAGGGACGCCATAGGCCAGACAGTCAAAGACGGCCGCCGATGTTTCTCCACGGGACTGGGTCCGCAGTTGAACTGCGATATCGGCCGCCTGCAGGTACTGCCTGTAAAGCTCGGACGGCGCAAAGCCGGTGATTCGAACACGTCCCTTAGCGGGGGACGCGTTAATGGCCCTGCGCAACCGCTCGCAGTATTCGTTGTTCTGGCTATCCTGGCCGACAAAGACGAGATGACAGGTCGCATCGTGCGCCATTGGCGTTTGCAGCCAAGCATCAAGTAGGCGCTGGTTCAGCTTTGTCTCGCCAAGAATACCAAAGGAGCAGATCAGGAAGTCATCCTCGCCGAGGCCAAGGGCCTTTCGTGCTACGTCGCGATCAATGGCTTCGGGCTGGCGACGCGGGAAAGGGACCACGGCCCAGTCCTGCGCAAAGTTCTGCCCGTAATGCTGCTGCGCGAGGCTTCGTGAAAACTCGCTGTGGACGATGACACCTTGGGCCCGCTGCAGCAGGGAAAGATTAACCGGGTAGGTATTGACCGTTTCGAGCTCCTTTGCAGGATCAAACCGGGCTTGAAGGGCTGAGTATCCATGTGACTGGTAGAGAGCGTTCGCCCAGAAGCCGTGGACCCCGCCATACAGTTCCAGATGCGCAATCAGGCCGCCAAGATAGAAGTCGTGCAGGACCATGATGCCCGGATAGCGATCAAGCAGCCGGAACATGTGATCATGAAAGAGAGAATTGCCAAACTGATAAATGATCCGGTCGTAGCCATGGGCATGCTGTTCAAACCATTCGAGATTTCGGATCACGCAATTGGTTCTGATCCAGGGATCCGAAACCTCTTTCTGTGCGACGACAACATCAATGGAGTAGTGCCGGGCAAGAGCCGGAAGCAACTCGGCGCTGTAGTCCGCAATGCCGGAGTGTTCCGGCGGCAGCGGCGAAACATAGGCGAGACGCGGTTTGGCCCCGCCCGTCGTCCGTCCCGATGGTTCTATGCGGTCCAGGTTGCTGCGCGCCCGCATTAGCCGTTGATAGCTCAGGCGGACGGATTGCGGCTCAATCGACAAGTCCAGAGGTCCGTCTTCCAGTGCCTTGCGCTCCGACATGAAACTCATCGCCCGCTGATGATAGGTCATCAGACGCAAGCGGTTGTTGAGGCTCGGAAGTCGGGCCGCGCTCCGCTTCGCCAGCGCTGAAAGGCGGGGTCGCTGCAGTATCTGGCCGACAAGGCTGACGAGGATGGTGCGAACCAGCCGCCGTGGACGGGAGCCCGGGCCGAACGATGTCCATGCCTTTGTCTGATACAATGACCAGTGGGCTGCGCGTTCGGCCGAGCGCAAGGGGGCCGACAGCTTCCAGGAATAGGAACCGCGAATGCTATCGAGTTGCTGCTCCAAGACCGCCACACGACGACCGAGGGCCTTTTCCTGAGCGACGGCAGAGCGCCTTCGACTCTCAATCTCGGCGCGGTTCTGGTTCAGCCGGTTGATTGTTTCCTCAGCTTGCGCCAACGCATGTGCTAGATCTGCGGCGAACGGAGACGTCGCGGCGAGTGCAAAATCGTCGAAATAATTCGGCCCTGCCCCGAAGCACTGCTTCAATTCAGGATGCCGGATGCTGATGTAGAAGCGGTTCAATCCGTCGAAGTAAGCGAACTCATACCCGAGAGCCAGAAGTTTGGGCTCCCACGTCTCGTGAGCTTGGCTGGGCACATTTGGTCGGGTGCTCTCGACGACAACGATCCATGGTCGAACGGATGAAGGAGACCAACTTACGATCGCCTGTTCCTCTGAGCCCTCGACGTCAATCTTGAGCCAATGCACCTCCTCCCCTTCGACGCTGTCTAGGATGGTTGACAGTGGCACGCTGCGGACATCAGTCCGGTTGATGCGGTAGCCATGTGCTGCATGCTGCTGAGCGATCCCTGCATCAGTCGTGCTCAATCCGGTGTTGGGGATCTCATAGAGAGGCAAGATCCCATCCTGCAGACCCACCGCAGCTTCGATGACGCGCTCGTCGGGGCGGGCCTGCCGAAGTTTCTCGGCATAGTACGCGACCGGCTCCACATGAATGCCGCGCCAGCCCTGTTGATAGAACAATAGACTGACAGAATCGGCGACAGGGTCCTGCGCTCCGATGTCGATATAAAATCCGCGCTTCAGCTGCTTCAGTGCGCGCCAGAGAATAACATCCTCGAAGTTCTGCGCATGCGAAGTTACGGTCAAGATTTCGCCCCGTCCCTGTTAAAGAGCTGAATTCGATAAAGGATATACTGCATCAGCATTTAGCAATGCTAATATCTAAAGCCATCGAATTGTCCGGCTGTGCGGCTCTCCTTGCCATAGGGATCCAGGCTGAACGCGGGACACTCCTAGGTTGCCGAGCAGTTCATAAACAAGGACCCGCCAAAATTCCTGGCACTGGAACCTCTAGGCCAAGTTCCTCACAACAACACAAGCGTACGGCAGCACTCCAAAACACTTGCAAGCGTATCATCGAACGAGTGCTTGGGAGTCCAGCCCAGCCACTGACGCAGACGACCGGCATCGCCAACGATGCGTGGCAGGTCGCTAGGACGGAGGCGCATCGGGTCTTGCTCAATCGCAATCTTCACGCGACTCTTGGCAAGAAGGCTCTCCAGCACATTTCCGATACACTGTGGCACGCCGGAGGCCACATTGAGGATAAGGCCGGATTCCTGCAATGATTCCGTGTATAAAGCTGTCAACGCGTAAGCTTCGACGACATCCCGAACGTCTAGGAAATCTCTTTCGGAATCCAGATTGCCGACGCTGATGACCGGAGGAGCGTAGCCAGCTTCGATCTTGGCGATTTGCATGGCAAATGCTGGGATCACAAAGGTTTCCGCCTGCCCGGCCCCCGTATGGTTGAATGGGCGCAGTCGAATGCTCTTTAGGCCGCGCCGCGTCAGTGCGCCGAGAGCGAGATCGGCTGCAGCCTTGGTCACTGAATACTCGTCGATCGGCGCCAGCAGTGAGTTTTCGTCAAGCGGCAATCCTGGTTTGGCGCTCTCTCCATAGACCAGCCCGGATCCTGCGTTCAGAAGCCAGCAGTCAGGGGCATTGTCCAAAATTGCGTGGGCGAGATTGAGCACGCCCTGCACATGCACTTGCCATGCTGCCTGTGGATCGGCAGTGGCTGCCGCGGGGGCTGCCAAGCCGGCCAAGTTGAACACATGGGTGGGCTGATACCGGCAAATTGCAGCTGTGACAGCAGCGCGATCCGTGACGTCTAGTGCTGCGACACGGCTCAGGAGGGGGTGCTCATCCGCCCTTGTGCTGGTCGCGATAATTATAACTTCGCCACAGACGCGTCGTAGTGCTTGGGCCAGATATGGACCAACGAAGCCCCGCGCGCCTGTGATGAGTACCCGCATGTCAGTGTTGCCGTGCCGGTTCAGAGATGCTCATGCTTTTTCAGGCGAGCGAGATCGGCCTCGACCATCTCGGCAACAAGGTTTTCAAGGCTCGTCTCAGCCGTCCAGCCGAGTTTCTCCTTCGCCTTGGCTGCATTGCCGAGCAGAACATCGACCTCAGCCGGTCGCAGGAACCGCGGATCGACCGTCACGTGATCTTCCATGTTCAGGCCAACATGGGCGAACGCCAGTCGACAGAAATCCCGCACCGAAACGGTGCGGCCAGTCGCCACCACATAGTCGTCAGGCTTGTCCTGCTGCAGCATCAGCCACATGGCCTTGACGTAATCCCGTGCATGCCCCCAGTCGCGGGTAGCATCGAGGTTGCCGAGGGCGACCTTGTCCTGCAAGCCAAGTTTAATGCGTGCGGCGGCGTCCGTGATCTTGCGGGTCACGAACTCGATGCCGCGCAGCGGGGACTCGTGGTTGAACAGGATACCGCTCGAGGCGTGCAGTCCGAAGCTTTCCCGATAGTTCACAGTCATCCAGTGAGCATAAAGCTTGGCCGCAGCGTAGGGAGAGCGCGGGTAGAATGGCGTCGTCTCGGATTGGACCGGCTCTTGGATCAGGCCATACATCTCTGACGAGGAGGCCTGATAGAAGCGAGCCTCGGGGCAAGCAAGGCGAACCGCCTCAAGCACGTTGGCCGCGCCGAGACCCGTAACAGCGCCGGTGAGAAGCGGCTGCTGCCACGAGGACTTGACGAACGACTGCGCGGCAAGGTTGTAGACTTCATGGGGCTGGACGTCATTCAGCACCCGGATCAGACCCGACAGGTCTGTCAGATTGCCGTCATGCAGCACAATTTTGCCAGCCACGCCAATCCATTTCAGCCGGGAGTCCACCACGTCAGCCGATGCGCTGCGGCGCAGCAACCCGTGTACCTCATACCCTTTATCGAGCAAAAGCTTCGAAAGGTAGGCCCCGTCCTGGCCGGTGACGCCCGTAATCAGCGCTTTTTTCTTGTCCGTCATCTCATACAACCTCGAAAATTCACCAACAGCGCCCGAAGTCTGAGACCGACGCTGAGATAGCTTAAACCACTGATCTGCGTGGGTGGACCGGCGCTTCAACCCTTAGGCACGGCCGACAACCCGGCTCCAACAAGCCGACGCCGGCTCTTCATGGAAGCTGCACTTACAGTGCAGCCTTAAGATCTGTCAACGACTCCGCGGATGTGTGCCCGTTGCACGCTCTGGCCAGATTAGCTGACCTGTGCACGATACCACAGCAACTATCAGGTGCCGGGGAGAGTGGGATTCCACGGAACAGCCGACGCCTTACTGCGTCCTCTCGTAGAAGAACAGTGTTCTTCCGCTCTCAGACACCACCTTCTGCTCTACGATTCTGGCGCGTTCAGTCAGGCGGTTTGTGAAGGTTTCGATGTTGTAGTCATCGAAGATGTCTTCCCGCAATGCGAGCATCGTCTTCACCGTTGGGTCATCCTTGGGCACAAACTCGATGACACCGACGGGGGCACGATCAACCAGCCAGTCAACGACCTGCGGCAAGGGAACGTTTTTCGCAATAGCGAGATGATGCTCAAACGCCAGGGCCACCACGGCATCGACCGTGGCGCGTTGGCCAAAGCCGGACCGCTCCGCCTGCATCCACCCCTGATCAGGGCTCGGGTTGGAGGCATCAAGCCACAGGGGCAGGAACCGCAGCTTCTCGGTTTCAGAGCGCGAGAACGCGAGATCGAGCGCTCTCTGGTCGAAGTCGAAGCCAACCACGTAGGATGCACCACCCTCCAGGGCTGCAACAGAGTAGTCCCCCGTGTTGCAGCCTATATCGATCAGGACTTTGGGGCGCGTTTTGGCGGCGAACTCAGCGATGAACCGGCGCTTTTCCTGCGCTTCCGCACCGGTGTAGGTGTTATCTTTGGCGTAATTGCCCCACACTGTCGCACCGGTGTTGGCCGGCTCAAGCCCAGCGATCCAGCTGCGAAGCTGGCGCAGCATCCCCTCGTAAGCGGTCCGAGACAGGGTGCGGGACTTTTTGGCTTGCTGAATGGCCTGCGCCGGCGCATCGGTGGCCTTGGCCTGCAGTTTGGCCTGCAAAATCACCTGGCTCAGCATATTCCAGGAGAACCGGCTGCTCAGCGGCAGCGCTCGCGCCAGATCGGCCGTCGGAATGCCTTCGAGGTTGCCGCGGTACCAGGTATTGAAGGAGATCCCCAGCTTCGACTGGAGAAGCAGCGGATTGAGGAACTGCTCACAGAATTGACGGTGTCCGATCCAGAACTCGCCCTCCCGATAGGCGCGCACGGAAAGGAGATCGATAAAGATCGGTTTGGAGCCGGAGAACTGCACATTGTAGGCGGTGCTGTCGGAGAGAGCCGCATCCTTCGTCAGCAGATAGAGCTGCAGATCGAGATGATGAAGGGCTGCCGCCTTCAGTGCTCGAAACGGCCACTCGTACGGGTAGGAGATGAACTCGACACGTGGGTGCTCGACCACGTAAGCGGCCCGACCGAATTCAGCATCCCACTGCGCCCTCTCGACCTCACGGCTGTCGATCAGCAATCCCTTCTGCACGGCAGACGCGAGAACCCCTTTGTCCCGCATCGCCTCATAGTCAGAACGAGCGCGCTCGTTGATGGTACGAAAGATCCGGCCGTCACTTTCATAAACATGCCCTGCGGGATCGCGGTACGATCCTGCATTACGTCGAACAGCGCTCATCTGGGGATTTTACTTTTCGTTAGACTCTTTGGAAGCGGTCTGGCCAACGAAGAAGGCCTTGATCCTTTGGTAATACATGGAAATGACTGTGACGCCGGCTGCAATGCCGCCAATCAGTCCCTGCAGCAAAAGGCTGCCAGTGCCCGGGTCTAGGTAGGCGTATGCCGGCGTGGTCAGAAAGAGGACAGCCATCAGGCTGAGGAAGAGCGAACGTTTTTCCATTGTGCCCACCACTGAAATGAAACGGGGAGAATCAGAGTTTTCGTATGGCCCTCTTACCGGTGAAAGCATCATTTGTGAACCCGGCTACTCAACTTACCTTGAAACTGTGTTTCACACGCAACAGTTCCAGGGAATACTCTCAAGGCTATCGGGGCACCCTTTGCCATAGCGCAGAACGCAGCTTGGCCAGTCTTCGACTCCCGTTTGAACGCCCCACCACCCATGAGGCAGCGGCTACCTGCCAAAATCTGCCGCTCCGCCTCTAGCTATAGAAACCAACCGATTGCGATAAGATTAATCCCGGAGAGACACCCGCTGGCGCCAGAGGTCGGACTGGCCTCCCATCAACCGGGCTGAAGTTCATCCGCAATTCCCGGATCTGCCGTCCTGCCACCTCAAAGTGCCTCTGACGCAGAGTCTCGGCGCGCTTTTGTGTCGCGGCAACGCTGGAACCCCCCGTTTAAGCCTCGCACGAGGCGTGGAAATGGATCACCTGTTCATCGGCCGGAGTGATTCGCAGGGGCCAGCGCCCACCATCCCCACGAGAGCACAGGGTGCGCTCCTAGGATCTAGCAGCTGTGTTCAGAATGTTTCTGGGCAGACGCGGTGCTCCCATCAACGTTGCGGGAGGCGTGTAATACGCCCCCCTCAGTGACGGCCGCCTCGCACGATCTCAAAGCGATCATTCCGAGTCTCCCGAGGAGGCAGCATCAAGTCGCATTGAAAACAAACCTACGCCTAACTGTCTGTCATCGTTGGACAGACCGAGCTCCTTCGGGCTTTTCGGGTCTGCAATCATCAGGTCCAGCTTGATCGCGCCATCCGCCAGAGCCTCATCCGGAATGCGGAAGGAGAACTCGCCCATTGGCTTGGATTTGTTCAGGTCAATTTCCCCGACTCGCATTTCATTGATCATCACCGTCGCGCGCACCGGGCCGGGTTCCACAAAGCCTTGCAATTGAAGCGTGAGGCGACCAGGCAACGGTTTGTCTGGGTTCATGATCAGGCTGGCAACAGTACCATCTGTCCACGTCCCCCAGGGCTCAGGCTGGGACAGTCCTGTCCAAACATACGGCGCGGAGTTGCCCTTGTCGCTGAAGTTGATCGTCTGGCCGAACTGAATGGGCGCATTCTTGATCCAGTTGTCCTTCTGTCCAACAGGACCACGAACCTCGTATGGTGTCAGGCCCTCAATCGTGCTCGCCCTCCAGAACTCGTTCTTCCAGCGATAATAATTGAACAGACGCGTGCGTCCATAGGGCTCGCTCAGAGCTGATATTCCAAACTCTGTGGAACATGCTTTTAGGAGATCACACAGGGTCGCCCCGAAGTCTCCGATGTAGATTTCGCCGCCGCCTGTGCGGAAAGCCCCTTTTGAACCGACAGGCTTGATCGCAAAAGTCGGGTTCGCTGCCCCGACCAACTTGGCGCGACTCCCTGTAATGCTTGTCCGCGTGCTTTCAAGACCATAGTTGCCATGATCTGCCAGCAGGATAATGGCGGTCTGGTCATACAGGTTACGTGCCTTCAAAGCGTCTAGCAGCTTCACAAAGCTGTCGAGCGAGCACTTGACCTGGATCGAGAAGTTCTCGCGGGTACGATCCTGCTGCCGTCCGGCATAATTGCACGTCTGATCAAAAACATAAGGCGGGTGGGTGTTCATCAGGTGGAGGAACTTCAGGGTCGGCGCACCGGCGGAAACCGTCATCGCCGTCGCGAGATCCTGAAGGAAAAAGTTATCCTTCATCGCACGTTGAATGAACCGTTGGTCTTCTAGCAGACTTTGAAGGATCCATTCGCCGTCATTATATGTGGCGTTCTTGAGACCGAGAGGGGCCAACCGGAAGAGCATCGCATCAAGAAGACTCAGGCCTTCCGACCGCGCGACCGATTTCTTGCTGCGCATCGCAGCATCGGCGAGCAGGCACTCAACTTTGTCCGGACAGATACCCTGAATGGGATTGACCAGGATTGACCGATAGCCGGCATCGGCAACCTTGGTCAGCACCGAATGTTTTTTTACGGTTTCATTAAAGAACTGGGCAGTCGGCTGGCCGCCACGATAGGGCTGCCCTGAATGGATTGTCGGCATTGCAAGAAAGGTCGTCGGTGAAGCGCCGACTGTGTCAGGATAGAAGATAAAGCCGTCCAGCGCTTTTGCGATATCAGGGTTTTTACTGACGACCTCTTCAAAGACATCTGAGACCATGGTGTCCATGAGCACCACCAGAGCGTTTCCCTTGTCCGAAAATTCAGCGATCTTCGGCAATTGAACGTCATCTGTAAGGGACAGCCATTTACTGGCACTGAGTGTTGGCCAGCTTTGAAAAAGTATCCCGGCTGAAAGCAGCATTAGGAAGATCGCAAGCATCTTCTGAAGGCGCAAGGCGGCAAGGAAGATTACAACGATGCCACCGAGAATGACCGCGACCTCAATGGCAATATGCAACTTTGGCACCGCCGCGGACCAACTTTGCCCGTCGATTGCACCGAAGCTGTGGGATTGGAAGACCCCGTGCGCCCAGATATAGATGGCCACCACCGCAGCGAGCGCTGACCATACGCGTGCCCCTCGGCCAGGCAGCAAGATGGGTGGAACTGCAAGCAATGCGAAAAATACAGCCGCCGCAACCCAGTAAGTTCCCATAATGTTCAGAAGTGGAGAGGTGAACTCCCCAGGGTTCGCGGCATAGATAATGATAGGTATACCAACGAAAGCAGTTAAGGTCGCAAACAACCCTGCGGCAGCGGCCAGAACTATTGATTGTTTTTTTGACATTCTAGATCCTGACACCTGAAAGAACTTCAATTCTCCAGTGCGGCCCGGCTTCTCCGAAGCAGCGTTGGTTTAGCCCAGTGATCCTTGCAACGTTGCTAATAGATCATTTTCCCGTCTCGCCTATAAAGTAACACTTGGCCCATTGGCAAGATGACGGATGGTGCCACGGGGTTATACATCGCCAGGCCAGTGAGGCGTCTACCGGAGGCACGCAGACCAAGCAACAGGCAGGGACTACCGGGCGCCGGAGACCTCTGTGCTGCCGAACTCGGCCTTGGCGTTACAAAAGGCTACTTCTGGGGTCCTATGCTTGCGGGCCAACCCTCGTTATCTCAATCTTGGGCCGCGCTCCTTAATGTGCCAAGGATCGGCTCAACGGTGAGCACTTCACGCCTCTTTTTCCGCCTTGTACCCCCCTAACCTCATCCTCATAAACCCGCAGAGCTCACGTTCTCCTTCCAGCTCCAGCCTTGGGATCAGCCGACATACCTCGAATTTGGACTAATATTCGAGGCTCGTGTAATTAGCAGTTTCGGAAGCGGGATGCGCTGAGAGAACAATGACCTCCGATCAAGCAATGCAGGTTGGCCCGACGATCATCGCTGAAGAGCTGCAGGAGCGCTTCCAAAGCCGTAATGCTACCATTGGAATCATCGGCCTCGGCTACGTGGGGCTGCCGTTGGCTCTTACTGCCATTCAGGCTGGCTTTGCGGTGCTGGGATTTGACATCAACGGCACATACGTCGACCGTTTGAACCAGGGCGAGAGCTACATCAAGCACATCCCCGCCGGCCTTGTTGCTAGGGCAGTAGGCACGGGACGCCTTAAAGCAACAGATGACTTCAGCCGCCTTAAGGAGCCCGATGCCATCTTGATCTGTGTGCCAACGCCGCTCACACAACATCGCGAGCCGGACCTGTCGTACGTGCGGGACACCGCTCAAGCCATCGCAGCACAGTTGCGCGAAGGACAGCTTGTGGTGCTCGAATCCACGACCTATCCCGGAACGACCGATGAGGTGATCAAGCCCGTCCTCGAGGCCACCGGCTTGAAGAGCGGAAAGGATTTTTTCCTTGCCTATTCTCCAGAGCGCGAAGACCCCGGCAACGCATCGTTCAACACCTCAGCCATTCCGAAGGTCGTTGGCGGCGACGGACCTGTGGCTCTTGCCCTGGCGAATGCACTCTATGAACAGCTTGTCGTCAAGACCGTGCCAGTCTCCACAGCCGCGACAGCCGAGGCCGTCAAGCTAACTGAAAACATCTTCAGAGCTGTCAATATCGCCCTCGTGAACGAGCTGAAGGTCGTCTATGCGGCAATGGGCATTGACATCTGGGAGGTCATTGACGCCGCCAAGACCAAACCCTTTGGTTTTATGCCGTTCTATCCAGGACCGGGTCTCGGAGGCCACTGCATTCCCATTGACCCATTTTACCTGACATGGAAAGCACGGGAGTACGATATCACAACCCGCTTTATCGAACTGGCCGGTCAGGTGAACACCCACATGCCGTATTATATCGT
This sequence comes from Microvirga sp. jy35, assembly GCF_056148915.1. Lineage (NCBI taxonomy): Bacteria > Pseudomonadati > Pseudomonadota > Alphaproteobacteria > Hyphomicrobiales > Methylobacteriaceae > Microvirga > Microvirga sp. jy35. Next base: position 45,492 of record NZ_JBWBEW010000013.1, read on the forward strand.
CGAGCGGCTGGTGCAGGCTGTTGATGGGAGCGGACGCCCGTTCACGGGTTCGCAGGTCCTCGTTCTGGGAGCCGCCTATAAGAAAAATATCGACGATATGCGGGAAAGTCCGTCTCTAAAGCTCATCGAACTGATCGAAGCGCGCGGCGCAAGAGCGGATTACCACGACCCTCATATTCCCGAGTTGCCACGAACCCGCAAGCACGGCGGCCTGATGGGCCGGCACTCCGTTCCGCTAACACCGGAAACCCTGCGCCAATATGATGCCATCCTAATCGCAACGGATCATGATGATGTGGATTACCGCCTTGTCGTGGATCATGCGAGGCTTGTGCTTGATACCCGCAACGTCTGCGCCCGAGTCGGCATCAAGGATCCCCGGATCATCAAGGCTTAAGGCTCGGGCCGTCTCGAGACTGGCAGTGGGTACAGATATGGAAGAGCAATCCGGTGGCTTGAGCGGCAAAGTCAGGCAGGTTCGCACTCCAAGGGCCGATCTCCTACCCGTCTGAAGCGCTCTATCGAGGTGTGCTTAGCTCACCTGCTGCTGTGCGGTTGTCAGCCCCCAATTCAGCAGATCGGCCGCTCGCTCTTGTGTCGTGGCCTCCACATAGACCCGTAGTTCCGGTGCATTGCCGGAAGGGCGGAAGTGCACGACCTCGCCGTTCTTCGCCGTCAGCCGCAGTCCATCGAGGGTCGTGATCCCAGCCACACCTCCCAGAGATGCCATCAACTCGGACCGGAACGCTTCATCCTGCTGCAACCTGGAAACGAAGGCTGCACTCTTCTCCGTAGCAACGTTCTGCAGCCGATTGCTCGCCGCGGCCTTGAAGGAGTAGGCAGCCCCAACCTGGGAAAGCGGCTTGCCTTGGGTGCTGACCTCACGGAGAGCACAGAGGATGGGCAGCATGGCGTCGCGCGTGGGAAGGGCCCCAAGACGGCGGCCATCCTGCACGATATCTGATCCAAGCAGAACGCCGCCATTGGCCTCGAATCCCACCACGGCTTGAGCGCCGGAGTTGGAGGCTTCAGCCATGCCCTCAATAACATAAGGTGAGCCGACCCGCGTGCGGACAACTGTCTTGAAGGCGCCGGAGGCTTCCAGGGCAGAGTTCGAGGTCACCGGAGTGACGATCACGTCAGCGCCTATCGACTTGGCCGTGATGGCCCCCACCAGATCTCCCCTGAGATAGCTTCCGCTTGCGTCGGAAATCAGAGGACGATCCGCGTCGCCGTCCGTCGATACGATGGCATCAAGTGTCTGCTCACCCGCCCATTGCCGCGCTAGAAGTTCATCCTCCTCGCGCAGGGCCTCAGTGTCGACCGGAATGAAGCTCGTGGCCCGCCCCAGCGGCACCACCCGAGCGCCCAAGGCCTCAAGCATGTCGACGATGACATCACGCGCCACCGATGAATGCTGGTAGACGCCAACGGTGAGGCCTGCAAGCGCCCCTGCTCCGAAGAAATCTTGGTAGCGGGCCTTGTAGGCGCTAATCAGGTCAATGTCAGGCATCTGCGCGTGGAGGGCCCGGGCGCCCTCGGGAACAGACGTGATTCCGAGCCTAGCATGCCAAGCCAGGATAGCGGCCTCATCCTTCTTGTCGATCTCCCCTTCGGCCCTGTAGAACTTCAATCCATTCCGGTCTTCCGGAATGTGGCTTCCCGTGACCATGATCGCAGGGATGCCGAACTGCATGCCGTGATAGGCGAGTGCTGGGGTAGGAAGAGCACCGCAATCGAGCGGGACAAGGCCGGATTCGTGCAGAGCCGCACAGCAAAGCTGACCGATGCTCGGGCTGCTCTCGCGCAGATCCCGTCCGACGAGAACCACATTCTGGGATGCTGCCGCCGAACCATCTTCCTTGAGCATTTCGGCAAAAGCGCGGGTGTAGGCAAAAGCCGGCGAGCCATTCAGCTCGACCACGAGCCCTCGCAATCCACTCGTTCCAAACTTCAGGGACGCAGGTGTGGCTTCTGAGTTCAGATCCATCTTGATTCGCCTAATTCTCTCAGGGATTTAAAGCGGCAGTGTAGCCGGGTCCGCCGCCCCAGATATATCTCACTCTGAGACGAATTCCAGATACAGGCTATACACCCCAACGCCCCTCCTCCCAAGCGTTCACATCGGAGGCAAGCTTGGTCACTGGCACTATGCCGTGTGGATGGAGTGAGTTGAGCAACGGGTGAGCGGGCTCTCAAATCGGTCAGGCGGTAATTCATGGCAGGTCGGCTCTAGGAGGCGCGACCATGCTGACGGGAATGACCGAGGAGGACTGGACAAGGGTGCTACAGGTGTTTGCGGCCTCGTGCTCCCGACTAGGTGCCAAGGGCCGCAATGACCGCCGCTTCCTTGAGGCACTCCACTTCTTCGCGGTCCACACCATCACCTGGCAGGCTCTGCCTGAGTATTTCGGCAACTGGAACTCAATCTGGAAGCGGTTGTGCCGCTTGAGCCCGGCGGGCGTGTTCAGGCCAGGCGGCGGTGAGCAGGTCTGCTCACCTGGTACAGCTGTTCGCCTGCACCATCGTGCGGGCCCATGTCCCGGCCTCCGGCGGCATGATTAAGAGGCTGATGCTCTCACTGCGCATGCTGCCTGTGTTTCGTCATGGCACCGGTCAGTATAACCGGTATGATCGCAGACGCCGTGGAGTCTTCAGGTAACCAAGGGCGCCGTGGCAGCCAAAGGGAACATACATCTTTTTCAAACGTTACAAGTACCCCAAAGTGGAATCCTCGTATTCCAGAGGAGAGGTCCTTGCCCACGACGATAGCAATCGAGTCAAAAACCGTCTCATTCCGCGGTCTTTCTACGCCGTTTCAGCACCTGTACTTAGTGAAGACCGTCACCGACGATGCCGGTAATATTCTGGACGAGCGGGTCATCCGAGGCGACGTCGGCTCGGACCTGACGCTGGTCACGCAGGCCGACATCCCGCTGGCCCGATCGGCGGATGCCCGCGGCTCGGCCACGCCGGCGCAGAGGCGCCACACCGAACTCGATCTGAACGGACGGGATCCAGAGCAGGTATGGAGCCTCATGGTTCAGCACGCGGTGAACATCGACAAGGCTGGGCTCCAGTACGGGGTCGACTCCTTCGAGATTGACAACGGCGGCGACGTGAACAGCAACACCACAGTTGCCTCCGCGCTTCACACGGTCGGGATCAGCCTGGTCAGGAACCTGCCGCAGGGTGTCGAACCTGATGAGATACCCCTCTACAACAGGCTCGATGCCATGCTGGTGAACGACGCCCTGTTCGGAGGCGTGCAGAACGACCTCATTCGCGGCGGGGTGGGTCGTGATACGATCCGGGGCCACGAGGGGAATGACCGTCTATACGGCCAATCCGACGCAGACAATTTGGCCGGCGGGTCCGGCAACGACTTGCTGGATGGCGGTCTTGGCAACGATCGCATGAGTGGAGGCGAAGGAAACGACGTCTACCGGGTCGACAGCAGTTTTGACCGGGTGATCGACGCGGATACCGGTTTGTCCGGTGGCATCGATCGGGTGGAGAGCACGGTGAGCTTCAATCTCGCCAGTCGCGCTGAACTCAGCGGGATCGAGAATCTCGTGCTGCGCGGTTCAGGCAATTTGAACGGGAGCGGCAACACGCTCGACAACACCCTCACAGGCAATAGTGGAAACAACAAGCTTGTGGCTAACGGCGGAAACGACTTTCTGTCTGGTGCCTCAGGCAATGATCGACTTTACGGTCAGTCTAGTGACGACCGCCTCTCAGGTGGGCGCGGACAAGACAGTCTGGTCGGCGGCTCAGGCCAGGACATCCTCCATGCGGGCGCGGGAGCTGATGCTTTCGTGTTCAGGTCGGCAGCGGAAAGTGCTGCCGGCGAAGCCACTCGGGATCTGATCCGGGATTTCGGAACCGTGGACGTCATCGACCTGCACACCATTGACGCGAACGTTCTTGTCACTGGCAATCAGGCCTTCACGTTTATTGGATCTTCTGCCTTCACTGGAGCAGGACAGCTCCGATTCGAAACCAACGACGGTGGCAACACGCTCGTGCAGGCCAATGTTAACGGCGACCTTTCGGCAGATTTCGAGGTTCTTCTGCAAGCCTATACCCGTGGGCTCAGTAAAGGAGATTTCTTGCTCTAAAGCCAACCTAAATAAGCAGCGTTCACACGTCGAGAAGAAAGAGCCCTCGGTCAGGCCACTCGCTGTAAGGCGATTGCCATGCCTGCCGGGGCTTCGCTTGGCTTCTCGAACCGCCTTTGCATCAACACCATGACTGAAGTACTTGGGAGGCACCGAGCGTGGAAGCGGCCCTCATGAGGCGACGCGTATTCGACGGCCTCACCTGGGCTGATGCAGACTTCCCCGCTCGGCTGCGAGAGGTGTAAGGGTGTCCAAGTCGGCACCCTCCACACACGCCTACTGATCTGAAGGCCGCTGGATATACGTCCACCTGAAGATCCTATGCTCTAGCTAAGATCTCCTGTTAATCATCTGCGCTACAATCGATCCAGCCAGTCGGCATCACCTGCTAGGATCCGATTTAGACCCTTTCCCATGCCGCAGATGTCTCCGATCGCCGGATAGCGTCGAGGATCCGCATGTTCATGAGGGCATCCTCCAGACCATAAACGAGAGAGCCTTCTCCTCTGATCGCGCGGCTGAATGCAAGGCACTGCCGCTCATACTGGTCGACCGCCGGGAACTCGATGGCTCTCGCCGAAAGCCCGCCATGGGCGCTTCCGTCATCGACGAAGATCCGGGTTGGCCGGTCCGGAGGAGCGTTGAAGGGGATTTCGATCTCGATCCGTCCTGTGGTCCCAAGCAGCTGAACCCGCTGGAACGGTACGGATTGGGTCGAGACGCTGAAGGTCAGCTGCCGGCCCTTGCCGAAATCCAGAAGAGCGCTCGCGGTGCGGTCAACGCCGTAGGTCGGGTCCCGATCGACGAGGGCGATCGTGCGGGTCGGCTCGGCGTCGAAGAAGTATCGCCCGGCCACAACCGCATAGCAGCCGATGTCGAGAAGCCCTCCCCCGCCGATATCCGCCCTGTTGCGGATATCCGCAGGATTGACGTTGAAATACGAGAAGATGACCTGGATCGAGCGCAGCTCCCCGATATCTCCACCTCGAACGATCTCACGGGCCCGCTGCCATTGCGGATGGTGGCGGACCATGAAGGCTTCGGCGATCAGCACCTGCGGTGGGACCTGCTTCAACTGCTCCGCCTCATCGGCCGTGATGGCGATCGGCTTCTCGCACAGCACGTGCTTGCCGGCGGCGGCGGCTGCCAGGGTCATCGGCACGTGCATATGGTTGGGCAGCGGATTGTAGATGGCCTCGATGTCTGGGTCGGAGAGCATAGCCTCGTAGGAGCCGTATGCTCGTTCGATCCCGAGTTCCGCAGCCATCGCGCGGGCAGCTTCCTCGTTTCTCGAGGCGACGGCGACCACCTGGCAGAGCGGGTTCTTCATCATGCCGGGAACGACTTTCGTCCGACCGATCTTGGCCGTGCTCAAAATGCCCCAACGGACCGGCTGCATGGCTTTCCTCCTCAAATTCTATCGTTGTCGGATCGGGTGCATTCTTCAGACAGATGAGCGGCGCAGAGATTTGTAGTCCTTGTGCAGAACAGGCCCGGTCGTCTCACGCTCCAGAAGCGTTACAGGCAACCGGATGCTCCAGTCCTCGGGCTGCATCTTGTTGTGAATCAGCTTCAGGAGAACGTCGGCCCCGACGCGACCAAGTTCATGCAGCGGCTGCCGAAACGTGGTGAGGGTGGGCTCCGTATAATCAGCATACTCGATGCCGTCGAAGCCGATGATCGAGACATCCTGCGGGACACGGATGCGATTCGCACGAACGCGCTTGATGAAGCCGATCGCACTCTCGTCGCAGGCCGCGAAGATCCCGGTGGGCCGATCCTTCATCTGCAGGAAGGACTCGGCCGCCGTCACGCCGGTGGAGAAGACGAAAGGCCCCTCCCAGCGCACGAAGTCATCCGGGCGGAAACCGGCTGCGACGATCCCCTCCTGAAAGCCTGCGAAGCGCTCGACCTCGATGATGGAGCCGAGCGTGCCTGAGATGTAGCCGAACCTGCGATGCCCGAGCCGGGCGAGGTACTGCACAGCCTGCCGCGTAGCCTCACGGTCCTGAACGACAACGTTGGGAATGCCTTCCTCGTGAATGGCAGCGCACATGGCGACGATGGGGAGGCCTGTATCGCGCATGCTGCGCGCGCCGTTCTCCGGCACGTATCCGGTCAGAAGGAGAACGCCATCCACCTGGCGCGACAAGGCCAGATCGACATAGCGGGCTTCCCGCTCCCTTCGGTTGTCCAGATTGCCGATGATGATGCCGTAGCCCGATTGGGTCAGTTCGTCGTCGACTCCGCGGAGGATCTCGGCAAAGACCGGATTGGTGAGCCGCGGGGCGATCACCAGCACATTCATGGTGCGCCGCGTGCGCAGCTTCTGTGCGGTGCTGTTTGGGATGTAGCCGCTGCGCTTGACCGCTTGCATCACGAGATCATGAGTTTTTTGCCGCACCTTGTCGGGATCCGACAGGACACGACTGACCGTTGCTGTGGACACGCCTGCAAGTCGAGCCACGTCGGCGATGCGTATCTCCTTCACGGCTCGCCATCTTTTCCGACTCATGCAGGTTACCTCCGGTCCCCAGGCAAGATACGTTACCCTCTTTCAGGGTATACAACTTGCTTAAACTTGTGTCTTGACTAATTTCAAAAGCACCTACAACCTATATCACAAGATGTAATCGATTACAAAAATCGATAAAACGCTTCTGGGAGGAAGCCATGAGCATGAAGACACGCGTTTCCGCGTATACCCTTTCTGTTGCCCTGATCTGGAGTTCGGGGGCGCTCGCGCAGCAGACGAAGGCCGAGGTCATCCATTGGTGGACATCGGCCGGCGAGTCCGCCTCCGTGAAGGTGTTCGCCGAACAGTTCACCAAGGCGGGTGGCACCTGGGTCGACAACGCCATTGCCGGCGGCGCCAACGCCCGCACGGCCGGCATCAACCGCATGGTGGGCGGCAATCCCCCGACCATGATGCAGTTCAACACCGGCAAGCAGTTCGACGAACTGGTGAGCAACGATCTGGTGCGCGACGTCGATGCCCAAGCGAAGGCCGGCAAGTGGCGCGAGATCATGCCTAAGCCGATTGTCGACGCCACGGTCCGCAACGGGAAGTTCTACGCCGTTCCCGTGAACATTCACGGTCAGAACTGGCTGTTCTACAACACCAAGGTCTTTGCCGATGCAGGCCTTCAGCCTCCGAAGACGTTCCCCGAACTGATCGAGTCGGGTGAAAAGCTCAAGGCCAAGGGTATCATCCCGATCGCCCTTGGAGGCCAACCGAACTGGGAGCACAACCTCTTCCGGGCCGTCGTCGTGGGCCATGGCGGCGCTGACATGTTCCGCCAGCTCTACGGCACCCGCAAACCGGAGGTGGTGAAGAACGCAAAGTTCAAGGAAACCGTGGAGGTCTTCGGCAAGCTGCGCGGCCTCGTCGATCCCGGCAGCCCTGGCCGCAACTGGAACGACGCCACGGCCCTCGTCATCACCAACAAGGCCGCCATGCACTTCAACGGCGACTGGGCCAAGGGTGAATTCACCGCGGCAGGCCAGACAGCCGGCAAGGAATACGGGTGCACCCTCGTGGGTGAAGGCGGCGGCAAGCTCGTGATCGGCGGCGACGTGTTCGTCTTCCCGGCCACCAAGGACAAAGCTGCTCTTGCCACGCAGGACAAGCTCGTCGAGGTGCTGCTCGATCCCACCAGCCAGCTCGAGTTCAACAAGAAGAAGGGCTCGATTCCGGCTCGCCTGGACGTGGACGTGTCGTCCATGGACGTCTGCGCTCAGCGCTCCAGTGCCGTGCTGAAGGATCCGGCCAACCAGGTGGAGGCTATGGAACTGCTGAGCCCGCCGAATTTCTCGGGCGCCATGCAGGATGCCGTGACCCAGTTCTGGAACAACCCGAACATGTCCGCGGATGCCTTCATCGAGAAGATCACCAGCGCCATGCGCGACGCAGGCTGAAACCATCCGGCTCGCCCCTAGGGGCTGGGGCGAGCCGTTCATCGTTGAAGCTTGACCTCTCTCGACGGGATCTTCCGAATGGATACCATTTCGATCCGCGCCCCCAGCATGCCCTCAGGCAGCACCAAAACCCGGCGTCGCAAGAGAACGCGCCTGCCAGCGGCCTTGGCCCTCCTGCCGACCGCGCTCATCGTACTCGTGGTCTATATCGGCTGCATGCTGTGGACCGTGAGGCTCTCCTTCACGAGTTCGACCCTCCTGCCCAAGCTCGATTGGGTGGGTTTGGCGCAGTACAGCCGCCTCTTCGCCAATGATCGCTTTCTGACGTCGGCCTCCAACATCGTCATCTTCGGCGCCCTGTTCATCTCGGGCTGCCTCGTCATCGGATTTCTCCTCGCTGTCTTCATCGACCAGAACGTGCGCGGCGAAGGCCTTTTCCGCACAGTCTTTCTCTATCCCTATTCCATGTCCTTCGTGGTCACGGGCGTCGCCTGGCAATGGTTCCTCAATCCGGGGCTCGGCCTGCAGAAGCTCGTCCGGGACATGGGCTTCGAGAGCTTCACCTTCGACTGGCTCGTGAACCAGAGGATGGCGATCTATACCATTGTCATTGCAGGCCTCTGGCATGGCGCCGGCTTGACCATGGCGATCCTGCTTGCTGGCCTCCGCGGCGTCGACAAGGATCTGTGGAAGGCCGCCAAGGTCGACGGAATCCCGACCTGGCGCGTCTACACCTCCGTGGTTCTGCCCCTCCTCCGGCCCATGGTCGTCACGGCGGTCGTGCTTCTCACGACGGGCGTCGTGAAGCTCTACGACCTCGTGGTTGCGATGACTCTGGGCGGTCCCGGCATCGCCACCGAGGTTCCTGCCAAGTTCGTCATGGATCACTTGTTCGAGCGCAACAACATCGCTCTTGGCACGGCCGCCGCGACGATCATGCTGATCACCGTCATCGCGATCCTGGCACCCTGGATCTACGTTCGCTACGTCCGTCCGCAAGGGAGGCATGCATGAGCGCCGCCGAGCCGCAAGGCCGCCGTCCCCGCCACCTCACCGCCGGTCGCATTGGCATCTATGCCTTTCTGGTGACCGCGGCCCTGTTCTTCCTGCTGCCGCTCTGGATCATGGTGGTGACATCGCTCAAGCCCATGGAGGAGATCCGGCTCGGCAACATCCTCGCCCTGCCCGCCGCCATGACCTTCGAGGCCTGGACGAAGGCATGGTCCTCCGCCTGCACCGGCCTTGAATGCAACGGCATCAGCGTCGGCTTCTGGAACTCGGTGCGCATCCTGATTCCCTCCGTGATCCTCTCGATCATTGCCGGCGCGATCAACGGCTACGCGCTGTCGTTCTGGCGGGTCAAAGGCGCCAACGTCATGTTCGGCGTGCTGCTGCTCGGCGCCTTCATCCCGTACCAGGTCTTTCTTTATCCGCTGGTGCGCATCTTCTCGCTGACCGGGATCTACAATTCGCTCACCTGCATCGTGCTGGTGCACGTGATCTTCGGCCTGCCGACCATGACCCTGCTCTTCCGCAACTACTATGCGGGACTGCCCATCGAATTGTTCAAGGCCGCGCGCATCGACGGTGGCGGGTTCTGGACCATCTTCCTCTGGGTCATCCTGCCCATGTCGACGCCCATTCTGGTGGTCGCGGCCATCCTGCAGGTCACGGGCATCTGGAACGACTTCATCTTCGGGCTGACCTTCGCGGGTCGCGAGAACCTGCCCATGACCGTTCAGCTCAACAACATCGTCAACTCAACGCAGGGCGAGCGCGCCTACAACGTCGACATGGCAGCCACCATGCTGGCGGCGCTCGTTCCGCTCGTCGTCTACTTCGTGTCCGGGCGCTGGTTCGTCCGCGGCATCGCCGCCGGCGCTGTGAAGGGGTAAGCCATGTCGACCGTTTCCGTTCGTGATGTAACCGTCGCGTTTGAGGCCGTTCAGGTCTTCGACGGACTTTCCCTCGACATCCAGGAAGGCGAGTTCATCGTGCTGCTCGGCCCATCGGGCTGCGGCAAGTCCACCCTGCTCAATGCCATCGCGGGACTGCTCGACGTGGCCGAGGGGCAGATCTGGATCAACGGGAAGAATGTCACCTGGGAGGAGCCGAAGGACCGCGGCATCGCCATGGTTTTCCAGTCCTATGCCCTCTATCCGCGCATGAACGTCCGCGAGAACATGTCCTTCGGCCTGAAGATGGCGAAGACGCCCAAGCCCGAGATCGAGAAGCGCGTCACCAGGGCGGCCGAGCTCCTGCAGATCACGCCGCTCCTCGACCGGCGGCCTGACCAGCTCTCCGGCGGCCAGCGCCAGCGCGTGGCCATCGGGCGGGCTCTGGTGCGCGATGCTGCCGTGTTCCTGTTCGACGAGCCCCTCTCCAACCTCGACGCGAAGCTGCGCAACGAGTTGCGCGTCGAAATCAAGCGGCTGCACGCGCGGCTCGGCAAGACCACCATGGTCTACGTCACCCACGACCAGATCGAGGCCATGACGCTGGCCGACCGCATCGTCGTGATGAAGGAACAGAAGATCCAGCAGATCGGCACGCCGGACGAGATCTATCACCGCCCGGCCAACCTGTTCGTGGCAGGCTTCGTCGGCTCGCCTCAGATGAACTTCATCAAGGGCCGCCTCGAGAACACCGGAGAGGGCCTGAGCTTCCTGGCCGGCAACCGCCGCCTGTCTCTGGCAGGCTACCCATTCATCACGGCTCCGTCGTCCGGTCAGGACGTGGTGCTCGGCGTGCGGCCGGAACACCTCGAGATTTCTGGTACCGGGATCTGGCCGGGTTTCACGGTCGACATCGTGGAGCCCATGGGCGCCGATACGGTGATCTGGTGCAGCGACGGCGTCGGTTCCGTTCAGGTCCGCACCGCCGGCTCTCGCCGGGCCACGCCGGGCGAGAATATGACGCTCCACATCGACACAAGCCAAGTCTCGCTGTTCGCCGCGGATTCCGGCGAGCGCCTTTGACGACCCAGACATCGCGGCAGGTCTCGCGCATGAGCTGTCGCGCCCGCTTTCCTGAACCCTGAGGACCCCATGAGCGTCACGGATAGATTGTCGATTCAACTCTACACCTTGCGATCCCTGGAGGATCTGGACCTGATCCTCGATACGGTCGCGGATGCCGGCTACCGTTATGTGGAAACCGTCGGATCGCATCTCGACAAGGCTGCCGAGGTCCGCACGAAGCTCGATGCCCGCGGCCTGACAGCATCCTCCAGTCATGTCAGCATGGCGGCCCTGCGTGAGAAGCCCGACGCCATCGTCGACGCCTGCCGCACCCTGGGGCTCACGCACCTCTACATGCCGGCCGTTCCGCCGGAGGAGCGGGACATGGCCGCTGATGGCTGGCGTGATCTTGGCAAGGAGCTCGGGCAGATTGCAGAGCGCCTTCAGGCCCAAGGCATCCGCCTCGGCTACCATAACCACCATTGGGAGCTGAAGCCGAAGGACGGCGCGAAGACGGCGCTCGAACTGATCTTCGAGGCCGCAGGCTCCAGCCCCCTCGCCTGGCAGGTCGATGTCGCCTGGCTCGTACGCGGCAATGCGGATCCCAAGGAATGGATCAGCCGGTACGGCAGCAGGGTCACGGCCGCTCACGTGAAGGATATCGCACCCGCAGGCCAGAACGAGGATCAGGACGGCTGGGCCGATGTAGGCTCCGGCGTGCTGAACTGGCGCGACCTCTGGCGCGTGTGCCGCGAGGCCGGAGCCGAGTGGATGGTGGTCGAGCACGACAAGCCCGCCGACCCGGCCCGGACCGCCCGCGCCAGCTTCGATTTCCTGCGCTCCATCGAGGATTGATGATCATGAATTCACTGAATGTCGGCATCATCGGATGCGGCAACATCTCGGGCATCTATCTCCAGAACATCCCGGCCTATCGCGGCCTGACCCTGCGCGCCTGCGCGGACATGAGGCCGGAGATCGCCCAGGCCCAGGCAAGCCGCCACGGCATCGAAGCCCTGTCGGTCGATCAGCTCCTGGCCCGCGATGACATCGATCTCGTGGTCAACCTCACGGTACCGGCCGCCCATTTCGGGGTCTCGCTTGCAGCCCTCAGCGCAGGCAAGCATGTATTCTCGGAAAAGCCGCTGGCGGTCGATTTCGAGCAGGGGCGCAGGCTCGTCGACGAGGCGGAAGCACGCGGCCTTCATCTCGGCTGCGCGCCCGACACTTTCCTCGGTGCCGGCGGGCGGCTTGCCCGCAAGCTCGTGGACGATGGCGCGGTCGGCCGCATCCTGTCGGGAACGGCCTTCCTCATGTCCCACGGCATGGAGCACTGGCACCCGGATCCGGAATTCTTCTTCAAGCCGGGGGGCGGCCCCATCCTCGATATGGCGCCGTATTATCTCAGCACGCTGGTCAACCTGATCGGACCGGTGCAGCGCGTCTTCGCCATGTCGAGCATCGGGTACCCTGAGCGCATCGTGACAGCGGAGTCGCCCCGCAAGGGCGACCGCATCCCGGTCGAGACGCCCACCCACGTGACGGCACTGCTCGAATTCGCCTCTGGGGCGCAGGTGACCTTCTGCATGAGCTGGGACGTGTGGAAGCACAGCCATCCGGCCATCGAGATCTACGGCTCGGAAGGGTCCCTGCGGGTGCCGGATCCGAACTTCTTCGGCGGCCATGTGGAGATCACCGAACGCGGCGGGGACTGGCGCGCCGTCGACTCGAGCGAGATGCCGCTCGGCGTTCCCAACTGGCGCTCGCCCAACTGGGCTCCCGATGTGCCGGACAAGGCCAATTACCGGGCGCTTGGTCTCGCCGACCTCGCAAGCGCGGTTCTGAACGGCACCCCGCACCGCTCAAGCGGGCGCCTCGGCCTGCACGTTCTCGAGGTCATGCACAGCATCCTCGAAGGGGCAGCGACCGGTCAGCCCAGGGCGATCACCACCGCTCTCGACCGTCCGGCCACTCTGGAGGATGCGGACGCTTCCATTCTCTGGAAGGGCCTTCCTCAGACGGCATCCGCCGCCTGAGGTCCATGAACCTCGCTGGAAAGAAGGAACCGATGCGGGAAGCACTCATCGTATGGGGCGGCTGGCATGGGCATGAGCCGGAGCAATGCGCCGGAATCGTCGCCGGAATGCTGCAGGACGAAGGCTTCCGAGTGCACCTGGAGAACTCGACCCAGGCCTTCGCCAGTCCTCAGCTGTCCACGATGAGCCTCATCGTGCCGATCTTCACCATGTCGAAAATCGAGAAGGATGAAGTCGCCAATCTCTCGCTCGCCGTGCGTGAGGGCGCCGGCCTCGCGGGATTCCACGGCGGCATGGGCGATGCTTTCCGGGAGGCTGTCGAGTACCAGTTCATGTGCGGCGGCCAGTGGGTGGCCCATCCGGGCAACATCATCGACTACCGTGTGAACGTCACCCGGCCCGACGACCCGGTGATGGAGGGCATCGGCAACTTCGACTACCGGTCCGAGCAGTACTACATGCATGTGGACCCGTCGAACGAGGTTCTCGCGACCACGACCTTCTCCGGCGAGCATGCGTCCTGGATCGACGGCGTGGTGATGCCGGTGGTCTGGAAGCGCCGGCACGGCCAGGGGCGCGTGTTCTACAGCTCCCTCGGGCACGCGGCGAAGGAATTCGACGTGCCTGAAATGCGCACGATCCTGCGGCGCGGCATGGTGTGGGCGGCTCGCGGCTGAACGATCTGCAGCCGCCCCGCAGGCAGCAGAGCCCTCAGGCCTGACGCGGCCGCAATGGCAGCACGTTCGATCCGCTGCCCGCCTGCGAGATCAGCAGGCGCAATTCCCGATCCAACTCTGCAGGATGGTAGGGTTTGCTCAGGATCGGGAAGCCCTCCCGCGCCGCATGCTCGACGGAATCGCTGTAGCCCGTCGCCAGCAGGATCGGAATGGCAGGCCAGCGCTCGCGGACGATCTTGGCCAAGTCCAGGCCGTCCATCCCTCCGGGCATGACGAGATCGGAGAATATGGCGTCGAACCGCGCATCCCGCTCCAGCAGCTGGACCGCATCGTGAGCGGACGCGCAATGCTCCACTTGATGCCCCTGCTCGCGCAGCAAGGCGACAGCGAATTCGGCAACCTGCGAGTTGTCTTCGACCACCAGAATGCGCGATGCCTGGAGGGAGGCCACAGGCACGCTCTCCTTTTCCGGAATTCCCTCGCTCCGGTGCTTGTACGTTCGCCTAAGAAGGAGGGCTACGGTGGTTCCGCGACCGACCTCGCTCCTGATGTCGACGGATCCGCCCGACTGCTGAACGAAGCCGTAGACCTGAGCCAAGCCCAGCCCTGTCCCCTGCCCAGTAGGCTTCGTGGTAAGGAACGGCTCGAACACCTTTTGCAGGACCTCCGGAGGGATGCCGGTGCCCGTATCGCGGACCTCGACGGACACGAACTCGGCCAAGCCGTCGTTCTGAGAGATCGTGTTGCGTACACAGACGTTGAACTGTCCCCCTTTCGGCATGGCGTCACGGGCGTTCGCCGCAAGATTGATGAGTACGGCCTGCAGCTGCGCCGGGTCGACCTCGACAGGCCACAGATCATCCGCAAGATCGATCTCCAGCGAGATGTTCCCGCGCAGTGACTGCGCCAGCATATCGCCCATGCCGCCGATCAAAACCTTCAGATCCACTACTTCGGGTCTCAAGGCCTGACGTCGTGAGAAGGCGAGAAGCTGCGTGGTCAGCTTCCGCCCATGCTCGACCGCGTTGATGGCGTTGTCGATCAGGCGCGGAGCACGCTCGGGCTTCGCCCGCCTCAACATGTCGAGATTGCCCATCACGACCGTCAGCAGGTTGTTGAAGTCGTGCGCGATCCCTCCGGTGAGCTGACCCACGGCCTCAAGGCGCTGCGCTTGGCGCAGTTGCTCCTCCATGCGGCGCTGCTCCGAGAGATCGATGGAAGTCACGAAGATCTTCGTGACCTGCCCCTGCCCGTCGAGCAGCGGGACGAGCACGGTGCGGCGGACGACCTCTCCGATCGGTACGCTTCCGGTCACTTCGAAATCCACGATCGTTTTCGTTGCGACACAGGTGCGATAATGCTTGGACACGTGTTCGGCCGTTTCGGAGGCAAAGATCTCCTTGGGCGTCTTTCCCACGAACTCATCCCGGCTAAATCCCAGAGATTTCAGAAGCGGGGTGTTGGCATCCTCATAGACGAAGCGATCACTCGGGTAGACGCCAATGACCGCGAGATTGAACGGAGAATGCTCGAAGAGCGTGCTGTACCTGTCTCGGCTCTGCCGAAGTTCGGCCTCGGTCTCCTTCTCGTGCGTGATATCGCGCAGGGATCCCAGCACCCGCACAACCGGCTCATCCCCTTCGCGGATCGGGACGAAGGTCGTCATCCATATGCCTTGGCGCGCAGGGAAGGCGTGCTTGTGCTCGTAGACCATCAAGTGTCCGGACGTCAGGCAATCACGCACCCGCGCCTCCAGAACCGGCCATTGGTCCGAAGGCAGAAAGTCTCTCAACTGCCGTCCGACGATGTCCGCGGAGGGCTTGCCGATGAGGTGCTCCACTACAGGATTGCATGCCTCGACCACGATGCTCCCATGAGACAACAGCTTGAAGACGAGAATGCCATCCGCGCTGAACCTGAAGACACCGGCATAGAGCGCCTCGCGCTCGGCAAGAGCCACCTGGCTTGCGCGAAGGCTCGCATTGGCCATTTCCAGTTCCCGCGTCCGCTCATCCACCCGGAGCGCCAAGCTTTCCTTGACCTCATTCAGACGGTCATACGCCTCATCGCGCTCTCTCTTGCGCTGGTGCAGGACCTCCCGCGTGCTTTCGAGCGCATGACGCAGCACCGACGTTTCCTTGAACTCAACGTCGGCCGAACGGAGCGGCACCGCGAAACCGCTATCCTGAAGCGCCAGCGCATCTCTTGCCAGGGCCTCGACAGGGCGGGTTATGCGCCGGGTGACGTGAAACGCCAGCATGGCCCCGAGCGCGAGCAGCACGCTGCCCGCGCCGGCAAGGGCCAGGGCAAGATCGCGTGCGCCGGCATCGAACTCCGAGTGCGGAAGGGCGACAATCGTCGACCACCCTGAAGATGGGGATCGGGACAGGGCGAAAACCATCGCCTCTCCATCAAGGGATGTGCCTTCGAACACCCCCTGCTCCACGCTGGACTGGATCCGCAGCACATTATCCGTGGTTGCAGGCTTGCCGACGAACGGCTCCGGATTGCGGGACCGGGCCACAATCGTCCCGTTCCGGTCCACGATCGCGCCGATCCAGGCTGGCGGCAGGCCCTGATCCGAGAGAACGCGATTGATCACCGCCGCCGGCATGATGACGGAAACGTATCGTGATGAACCATCCTCGAGGACCACGAGCGTATCGATGCCGACGGTCGGCTGCTTCGCGACCACTCCTGTAAAGAGATTGCTGACCCTCACCTGACCAGGGGTGAGCCCCTTCCAGTGATCCTGCGTCGGCAGTTCAGGCAGGGCCGCGCCGGGCGGCAAACGGGTGTTGACCACCTGCCGCCCCGGCTCCTCGACCACGACCCACGCATCCGGCAAGCGGGTTGCCCGGCGCGCGAGGGCATCGAACGCTGCATGGTCCTTGGTCTGGAGGACGGTCGAAGAGGCCAGAGCCCATAAAAGCGCCTCCGCCTGTCCGAACTGGCGGTCCAGGACCAGCGACAGGGCGCGTCCCGTTTCGAGCAGATGTTTCTGAATTTCCTGACGGTCCCGGTAGTACCCGGTATAGAGGGCCAGGGCAGCGGCGGCGAAGGTCGGCACCAGCAGGACGAAGACGATGAGAAGCAGGCGCGCCCTCAGGGACGGCAAGCGGGCCTTGCTCCCTGGCGGCTTGAGATCCGGCGCCGAATCCTGCCTGTAGACCACGCTCGCCCCTACAACATTATTTCAATTGGCATCCATCCTTAGGGCAAAATACCTTATGGGTCGAGCCTGCAAATGCTTGACAGCCAAATGCCAAAGCCCCGTCCGTCTTCATCTGGCGGACCGGAAAAACAGTACAGTCGCTTGGGAGTTGAGGATGGCTGGGGCGCCAGGATTCTAAGCTAAGCCATATCCACCGGCTAAGTACTTGAAATTGCCCACCTTCCTGCAGCACGGAAAATGCGTGTGTAGCACCTTTGTGTGACACCCCGCAAGGACGATGCCGTGGGGCTTCTCGCGTTCGATAGAGTCTCATGTTTCCACGTCTACGGGGGATCTCAGCCGCTTCGGACCAGCCCGCGTTTGGGCCAGGGTGACCATAAAACGGCCGCGGATGTCGCTGATGGCGTTGCGCCTCATATCCAGCCCAACAGGGAGGCAGAGACTTTGAGCGCCGGCTTCATCACCACCGCAGTCATCCTGGTCGTCGGTTATGTCATCCTCTCCAAGGTCATTGGCCTTGCCTTTCGCCTCGTCATCCCCGTTGTCCTGATCCTGATCTTGGGTGGCGCCGGCGCCCTCTCCGGCCTCCTGCCGGATCGCGCACCGGAGCGTTACCCGGACAATCAATCGGTGCCGTATACCCGGGCACAGGAGCATCCCGGCGACATTGGCGACCTCCGCCTGCGCGATCTTGCCGACATGGTGGTGGGTGCCGCCCGATCTGTCCTGCAGGGGATGTTGGCCCTCCTCGATGGCACCGCTGGGCATGGGGCCATGCCGGAACCGCGCTGGGTCGACCCGCGACAGCCCCGGCATGGCGAGGTCTATGAGGCACCATCCGATTTCGACGATGCCCCGCACCACGGGGGAGGACGGCGGGGCTGGTAGGCGTCTTCCGACAGGCCTCTCTGACTAAACCTTGACCCGACGGTTAGAAAGGTACGGTGGATGGATCAGGCACCCGGTTTAAGCGTGATCCCTGCATAGGCCGCCTCAAGGATCGCCCTGTAATCCGCCTCGCTGGCAGGACGAGGATTCGTCGCGGAGGAGTGATCCTCAGTCGCGCTTTTTGCGATCAGGGCAAAGCTGTCCCGCGGCACCCCCATCCCAGCCAGCGTTGCCGGCATGCCGAGCCGCGAGTTGAGACTGCGGACATAATCTGCCAGATCCACGCCGTCGTTGAGGCCCAACCGGTGGCGGATCGTAGCGTATTTTGCCTCGGCATGGCTCCTGTTGAACTCAAGCACGTAGGGCAGCAGCACCGCATTGAGGGTCCCATGATGCAGCGACACCTGCTTTAGACCTCCGAGAGGATGCGAGAGGGCATGGACGGCGCCCAGGCCCTTCTGAAACGTCAGACCTCCCTCAAGCGCGGCCATCATCATCTCATGCCGGGCCGCGCGATCCGACCCCTGGGCCACCGCCCGCTCGATATTTCCGACGGCACGAACTAGGCCGTCGAGCGCGATGGCCTCTGCCGGTGGGTTGAAGCGTGGGCTGAGAAAGGTCTCGATGCAATGGGTGATCGCGTCCATTCCAGTCGCCGCCGTCAAGGCTGGGGGCAGCCCGAGCGTGAGATCCGGATCGCAGATGGCGCGCTTCGGGATGAGATGGGGAGAGATAAATCCGAGCTTTCGGCCATCCTCCAAGGTGATCAGGGCCGCCCGGCCGACCTCGCTGCCTGTCCCGGCGGTGGTTGGAATGGCAATGAGCGGGGCCACGGCCGCGGAGATCTTAGGAATTCCGCCTAGGATCGCCGCATACTGCTCCAGGGATCCTTCGTGTGTCGACAGAAGAGCCACACCCTTGGCCAGATCGATAGGGGAACCGCCCCCGATGGCGATAAGGCCATCGCAGCCATAGGAACGGTAGAGATCCAGCGCAGCCATCACTGCGCCCTCCGTAGGATTCGTGGGCGTGTCGGCGAAGACCGGAATGTGCTGCCCTGCAGAGAGAACACCTATCAGGCGATCGACCAAGCCGACGCGCGCGATTCCCGCATCGGTAACAATGAGGGGTGTCCTGATTCCAAGCTCCCGCATATCGTTGCCGACGTCCGACAGGGCGCCAACCTGGAATCGAATGGTGGTCAAATAGGAGATCAAAGACATCCCTGCTCCTCTGTCCCGGTTGCGTTGGGTGCGTCCGCAAGCAACATTCTGCCGCAGCGCCCTGCTTCCGGTCCAGCATCACGCGAAAGCGCCTACCAGATCAATCCACTTTGGTTCGAAGCGGCATTTCACGTAGAGCTGCTTGAACTCCTCCCTCGCGATGTCCCAGCATCGGCGTCAGGTTGCACCTGCATCTGCTGGCCAAATGCAGCGACCGATCCGGAATTTCTCCATGTGAGCTGCCTGACGCTCTCGGCAGCGGCCGAGGTCCGCTGGTATGGTTTGCTTGGCTACACCCATTCAAGCACTATGTTTCGAATCCTGCCGAGCGTCCGAGCGTCCGATCAACACCCTGAAGAGAACAGCGGCATGCCGATCACCGATGCTTTTGCCCCACATCTGTTCAACGGCCAAACTGTTCTAATCACGGGCGGCACAAGCGGGATCGGGCTTGCCTGTGCCAAGGCCTTCCGGGACCTGGGTGCCAACGTCACGGCGACGGGAGCGAGTGAGGCCGAGCGAATGCGAGCGGCAGGCGACGAGACCAATGCGGGGATCTCATTTGCGGTTCTCGACGTCCGTGACGGTCCGTCGATTGACTACCTGGTCACGCAGTTCAACCGTTTGGACATCCTGGTCAACGCCGCGGGCGTCATTCGCCGTGACCTGGAGCACGACCCGGACGTCTTCGCGGACGTCATCTCAGTCAACCTGACCGGTGCCATGCGGGTCTGCTCCGCCTCGAAAGCAAGGCTTTGCGAAACCAGGGGCTCCGTGGTCAATGTCGCGTCCATGCTCACCTTCTTCGGCGGCCCCCGGGTTCCGGCCTACAGCGCTTCGAAGGGTGGCGTCGGCCAATTGACCAAGAGCCTCGCCGCCGCATGGGCGGCCGACGGTATCCGCGTCAATGCCGTTGCACCGGGCTGGATTGCGACGCCTCTCACGCAGGCTCTGCAGGATGACCCGGAGCGCAGCGCCCCGATTCTGTCCCGCACTCCCATGGGCCGCTGGGGCGCACCTGAGGAAGTGGCCGGAGGCGCCGTCTTCCTGGCCTCGCCCGCGGCTCGGTTCGTGACAGGCGCCATCCTGGCCATCGATGGCGGCTATCTGACTGTTTGACCACAACTCGCCTCAGAGGAGCAGATCCCATGTCCAGCCCAGAGCCCACCTCCCCCGGCACCCCCATGAACGACAAGTGGGTGCCCTACCGGCATCCGCAGCCGAAAGACTCCCCGCCCGAGCTCGTGATCCCGAACGCCATCCCGACGGACGAACGGATCTGGGTTCCTGTGGAGGAGAATGTATGGTTCCGACCGCTGCTGCTTGCGGCCTCGCGCGGGTACTGGATGAACCTGCTGCGGGTTCGGAAGTCGGGCGTGCTCTCACGCCATCGCCATCCCCAACCGGTGCATGCCTTCGTGCTGAAGGGAGAATGGCGGTACCTGGAGCATGACTGGATTGCCACCGAGGGCTCCTATGCCTACGAGGCCCCCGGCGAGACGCATACGCTGGTCGTCGATCCGCACGTCGAGGAGATGATCACCCTGTTCCAGGTGAACGGAGCCATGATCTACGTCGATCCGGACGGCAATGCGACTGGCTTCGACGACGTCTTCACGCGAATCGAGAAGTGCCGGGCGCATTATGCGAAGAACGGACTCGGAGCCGACTACATCGATCAGTTCATCCGTTGACGGCAATTTGTGCAGGTTGCGATCACCTGATCGTCAGCCCTGCCGTGGCATTGCAGTCTTTCTGGAGCGCAGCGCCATGAGCAGCATCGGCGCGAGCCAGATGAGCAGCGTTGCGACCCCGAGCGCACCTGAGATCGGCCGCTCGAAGAAGGCAAGATAGCTGCCATCCGATTTGATCATGGAGGTCACAAAATTCTCCTCAAGCATCGGGCCGAGCACGATGCCGAGGATGCAGGGAGCGACGGGAATATCGTTCTCCTCCATCAGAAAACCGAGCACGCCGAACACCAGCATCACGGCCACACCGAAGGCGGAGTTGTTGATCGCAAAGGCCCCCACAATGCAGAACATGAGAATGCACGGCATCAGGATCTCGCGTGGAATGCGCAGAATGGTCCGGGCACCTTTGATGGCAGCCCACCCCAAGGGCAGCATCACCAGGTTGGCGAGGATGAAGATGATGAAGACCGCATAGATGTACTCGGGATTGTTCAGAAAGATCGTCGGACCCGGGTTCATGTTCTTCAGGTAGAGCACGCCGATGACAATGGCCGTGATGCTGTCGCCAGGGATGCCGAAGACGAGCGCCGGAACCCAGGCGCCTGCAAGTGCGGCATTGTTCGAGGATGTACTCTCAATGATTCCTTCTACGTGCCCTTTTCCGAACTTCTCGGGAGTGCGGGACATTTTCTTGCTGACCGCGTAACTGACCCAGGCTGCGATGTCGGCCCCCGCCCCCGGCAGCGCGCCGATGATCGTACCCAGCACATTGCCGCGCAGCTGCTGCGGCCAGTACTGCACCATCATCCGCCCCCAGCCTCGAAAGAGATTACCAATCACGGCCTGCGGCACGGTCTGGACGCTATGGGAGATGGCAAACCGAAAGACCTCGGACACGGCGAACAGGCCAATCATCGCCGCAATGAAGTTCACGCCTCCGGTGAGCTCGGCGTTTCCGAAGGTGAAGCGGGGCACGCCGGCTGGATTGTTCAGCCCGATGGTCGAAACAAACAGGCCGATGAACAGGCTCACGAGCCCCTTCACCGGCGTTCCTGTCCCGATGAACACCGCACAGGTCAAACCGAGCAGTGCCATCCAAAAATACTCGAAGGAGCTGAACTGCAAGGCGACCTCGGCGAGAGCCGGGGCGGACAGAATCAGCACGAATGTGCCGAATAATCCTCCAATGGCCGAGAAGAGCAGGTTAGCGCCAAGGGCGATCTCCCCCTCACCGTTGCGAGTCATCATGTAGGCTTCGTCTGTGTAGGCCGCCGACGCGGGCGTTCCCGGGATGCGCAGCAGCGTGCCGGGGATGTCGCCGGCGAAGATGGCCATGGCAGAGCAGGTCACCATGGCGCCCACCGCTGGAACAGGATCCATGAAGAAGGTCACTGGCACCAGGAGCGCGATCGCCATCGTGGCAGTCAGGCCGGGAATTGCGCCGACCACGAGCCCGAACAGGGCTGCAAGAAAGATGGTCACCAGCACCGCCGGCTGGAACACGAGGCCGAAAGCAGTCTGGATTGCACTCATGACATCATCAGGGTCAGGGCCCAAGGAGCCCGAGTGGAAGGGGGACGCGCAGCAATCCAACAAAGGTCTGCTGAATCAGGACGGTTGCGGCGACCGCCACGGCCGCTGCTATCCACCAGCGGACCCCCATCATCAGCAGAAACACCAGCAGGATAGCGATGGATGTCGGGACGAAACCGAGTGCCGGCGCAGCCACGATATAGGCCAGGATCAAGGCGAAGATCACGACAAGCCTGACCCAAGCATGGTGGGTCTGAGCCCAATCGCTCCAGGCCACAGCACCCTCCCAGTGCCGAAAGCCTGAGGCAATCAGCACGACGCCGCAGCCTGCAAGCCCCATGGCGACGAGCACCGGAAATACGGCCGCACCGTACTCCTGTCCTGGAATGGCCGGAAGTGTCCTCGCATAGGCGAACATCGCGATCGCGAACGCGAGGAGCACGGCTCCGATGATGGCATCGTTGATGCGCATCGAGGTCGGCCGGACTACTTCGCCAACCCAACCTTTTTCATGACCGCCCCGAGGTCCTCATCACTCTTCTTCCAGAACGCGAGGAACTCCTCGCCCGCCGCGAACTTCACGCCGAAGCCGCGCTGGCTCATGAAGTCGTTGTACTCCTTGCCCTTGTAGATCTTGTCCAGGGCGTCAGCGAGCCGCTTCGTGACATCCGCAGGCATGTCCTTCGGCCCGACGATGCCGCGCCACGCGCCGATAGCCCACTGGCTGCCGGTCTGCTCCGCAAGCGTGGGAACGTTCGGGAAGGTCGGATTGCGCTCGGGGTTCATGATGGCAATGCTCTTTACGCGGCCGGCATCGATGAGAGAGCGCGCCTCCGGGAGCGAGCAGGGAACGATCTCGACACCGCCTGCGACGAGATCCTGAAGTCCGGGCGCGGCCCCCTGGCTTGGCACCCAGCGGACAGTGCTGGGATCGATTTTGGCGCTGTCGAGCATGCCGGCGATTGCCAGGTGCCAGATGCCACCCTGTCCTGTCCCCGACGCCTTGAACTTGCCTGGGTTTTTCTTGATATCCTCCAGCAGATCGTTGACGGTCTTGTAAGGTGCGTCGGCGCGCACCTGAACGCCTGCCGGATCAAGATTCATCAAAGCGATCGGCGTGTAGTCCTTGTAATCGCGCTGGGTAAGCCCCTGCCAATGCAACATGCCGATCTCGACCGTCGCTAGCCCCAGGGTGTAGCCATCCGGCGCGGCCGCCGCGATAGCTTCATGTCCCACCACACCGCTGCCGCCGGTTCTGTTGACGACGTTGACTGGCTGGCCAAGCTCCTTCTCGAGCAGGGAGCCGATGATGCGGGCGGTTGCATCCGTGCCGCCGCCGGCAGCCCAGGGAACGATGATGGTGATCGGTCGCTCAGGATAGGCGGCCCACGCATACCCGGAAGCCGAGACCAGCGAAACGGCAGCAACGGCCAGTGTCTTCAGGAAACCACGACGCAGCATTCTTTCCTCCCGATGCGCCGGCTCCTCGTTTTCCTGGAGCCGGTCTTTGGCTTAGGTTGAGTCACGAAAACATTATTGGCAAGCCTTACATGTCTTCCACTTCACGATTACCTGATGTCCTGTGGCATCTCCCTGCAAAAGTCCTATCGGACAAGAAGCGCGCTCCCGTACAGCCCGAAACCGAAGACGATGTGGCCGGCAATGTTGAGCACCCTGATCTGTTTGGCGTTGGACCGTCTCGAGGCGGCAATGCCCACTCCCATGCCGGGCTGGAGCAGAAACCATCCGGCTCCCACGGTGATGATGCCCACGGCGAGTGCCGGAGCCAAAGTTGGCGCTGATGCCCAGTCCGGGCGCGTGAACACCAGTAGGGCACCGGCATAGACGATGCCGATAGCATAGTGACCAATCCAGCCGACCGCACGCTCGAAAGGATAGGCCCGCCCGAGCGTGATATCGTTGTGGAAGACTTTGGCTTTGGTCAGGTGGCAGAACCAGCGTCCCACCAGCCCCCAGTTCGGCGCAGGCACCTTAAAGAACCGCTGCAGGAGCAGAGCCCAGAGATCGAGCAGCGCCGTTGCGCCAACTCCGATGAGGACTGCTCGGCTGAGAAATTCAATCATCTGTTCAGGTCCCCTCCTGCTATCCGCTCGAACACAGAGCGCCTCTAGGGCATGTACTGGCCGCCATTCACCTCCATCACCTGCCCTGTGACGTAGCCGCTGAGCCGGTCAGAGGCGAGATAAAGAAAGGCGCCGATGCAATCCTCTGGTGTGCCGAGACGATCCATGGGAATGGTGGCCTGCATGGCGGCAAGCTGCTCCGGGGTCGAATAGCGTTCGTGGAACGGGGTCATGATGACGCCGGGTGAAACTGCGTTGACCCGGATGCCGTCCTTGACCAGTTCCTTGGCCCAACCCCGCGTGGCTACTGAGATGAACCCCTTGGCCGCGGCATAGATGACCGAGCCCGGCCCACCGCCGTGGCGGGCTGCAATCGACGACACATTGATGATGGAGCCGCCCTGCGCCCGCATGTGCGAAACGCCCTCGCGAACGAAGCGCACGACCTGCTCGACGTTCAGTGCAAGAACGGCATCCACGTACTCGTCCGAGTAATCCTTGATCGGCGTCCGCCCAACGAGGCCGCCGGCATTGTTGACGAGAACGTCGAGCCGGCCGAAATGCTCAACAGTCTTGGCCACGACCCGCGCCGCTGCCTCGGGTTCGGTGACGTCCGCTTGAACCAGGAACGCCTCCCCGCCAGCTGCCCTTACCTCTTCGGCAACCTGCCGCGCCGGATCTTCGCTGGCATTGAAATGGATCGCCACGCGCGCCTTGTTGTGGCCGAACGCGACTGCGGCCGCTGCTCCGATACCGGTGCTCGCGCCGGTGATGAGGATGACCTTTCCGGCAAGGTCGGGAATGGCGGGATAGATTTCAGGAGCGGTCACTGCGGGAACTCCGATCACGAGTTAAGAAAGGAAAGGCCGACAGGCTTCTGTAGCGAGGGGGGGCTCACTTCAGAAACTCCGGCGAGACAAGACTGGGCACGAAGAGTGCGACCTGCGGCCAAACGATGAGGAGAGCCAAGACTAGGAACATCGGGGCGAGCATGATCATAGTATCCTTGAGCGCCTGCCGCATCCGAATCCCGGCGACCGAGCATGCGATCATCAGGCAGAGGCCATAGGGTGGCGTGACCAGTCCAAAGGCCAGCGACACGATGCCGATCATGGCGAAGTGAACTGGGTCGAGGCCGGCGGAGCGCGCCAGCGGCTCCAGGATCGTTCCCACAATAATGATGGCGGGAATGGCATCGAGAAAGCACCCGACGACGAGAAACACGAATGCAATGAAGAAGCCGGTTCCAATCGGCCCAAGCTCCCAGGCCGAAACACCAGACAGGATAGCCTTAGGGATCTGGTAATATGCAAGCAACCAGCCAAAGGCGCTCGCCGTGCCGACACAGAAAAGCGTTATCCCGGCGAACTTGCCCGTGTCCACGAGCGCTTCCCGGAACGCTGAAGAGTCCATTTCCCGATAGATAAAAATGGACAGGAAGCCGGCGTAAAGCACCGCGATGCAGGCCGACTCCGTCGCCGTAAACCAGCCGAAGATCTTCCCACCGATGATGATGATTGGCGTCATCAAGGCAGGAACCGAAGCCAGTATGGACTTGAAGAAGGTCCTCCAGCTGTCACGCGGATAGGTCGGGTAGCCCTTGAGAGTTGCATAGGCATGGACCGTCGCCATCTGGGCGAGAGCGATCAGCAGACCGGGTATCACTCCCGCGAGGAAGAGCGCGCCGATGGAAACCGTCAACACACCGCCCCAGACGATCATCAGGATCGACGGCGGGATGATAACCGCCAGAACCGCTGAGACGGCAGTGATCGCGACGGAGAACGAGTCATCGTAGCCTTCCCGGCGCTGAGCCTCGATAAAGATCTTCGACTGGCTTGCTGCGTCCGCAGTCGAAGAGCCCGAAATGCCCGCAAAGAAGAAGGAAAGCACCACGTTGATCTGCGCCAATCCTCCGGGGAAGTGCCCGACCATGGACCGGGACAGCTTCATAAGCCTCTCCGTGATGCCGCCGACATTCATCAGGTTCGCAGTCAGCAGGAAGAATGGGACGGCCAGAAGGATGAAGGAGTTGTACGCGTTGAAGGTCTCCTGCACGAGGGCCATGGCGGAAAGCCGAGGCTCAATGATCAGGATCGGCAGACAGGCCAGCGCCAATGCGAAAGCAACCGGAACGCGGAGCAACATCAATCCGAAGAAGATGCCGAACAGGACAAGTGCCGCTTGGCCGGGGGAAAGCAGAGCGCCGGTCATCAGAGGGGCCCCTCCGGGGTCGGGATAGGGTCTGCCGGCGGCAGAGTTCCCCGGCCGAGCAGCACATTCAGTTCATCCCACATCTGCTCGCCAAGAAAGACAAGCCAAGTGATACCGGTGATCGGCCAAGCAATATGGATGACCCAGAGCGGCAGTTCGGCCAGTTCGGAGATCCGGTACCACGCAAATTGCGTGAACTCGATGCCGGACCAAATGAAAACGAGCGCAACGATGAGCACGCAGATTCGGGCGATCAACCGCACGGCGGCCTCTGGACGCGGCGACAGCCGTGGCCAGACATCAACTTCGAAATGAGAGCTCTCGCGCACGCCGATCATAGCGCCTATCATTACCGTCCAGACCAGCAGGAAACGCGCCATTTCCTCGGTCCAGATGTAATGCGGGATGATCGAGGTGAAGCGTGAAAAGACCTGCAATGTAACTGGAATGACCAGGACCGCAGTGGAAATCGCCACGAGCCAGGACAAAAACAGGCTGTACCACGCGGTAATTCTACGCCACGTGCTGCGCCGTTCGGGCATTGGTATTGCCATATGCTCCTCAATCCTTGAGAAGGCACGGTCAGGGAGCAATCCCTGACCGTGTCACGAAGCGCGGCGCACTACTCGATGCTGTTGATCTCCGCCAGGATCTTGTCAGCCTCGATCTCCTTGGCATAGGCCGCCAGAACGGGATCGACAAGTTTCTTCATGGCATCACGATCCTTGAAGGTGACCTGCTTCAGCTTACCGGCCTTCTCCAGGGCGTCGAGCTTTGCCGCATCCTCGCTCGATTCGATGGTCCGGCCGTGCGCGCCGGCCTCCTTGCCGGACTTGATCACGCAGGATTGCAATTCGGCGGGCAGGTTGCGGAATGTCTTGCCGGAAAACGCCAGCGGCCGGATCGTGATGGCGTGCTTGGTCATCGCCAGGTTGGGCGCCACCTCGAAGAATTTCATCTGCTCAACGCCGGCAGCTTCGTTCTCGCCCGCGGCGATCACGCCGTTCTGGATCGCGTTGTAAACCTCGTTATAGGCAATGACGGTTGGCGACATGCCGACCGCAGCAAATGTGCGGCTCCAGATTGGGGCGCCCTGGACGCGGATCTTGAGGCTCTTAATCTCTTCCAGATTGGCAACCGGCTTATTGACGAAGATATTGCGGGTGCCGCCGCCGGCATAACCGATCAGCATGACGTCGGCACGTTTGGCGATCTCGTCCGCGATCGGCTTGAACAGGTCCCGGTCGAGCACCTTATTCCAATGAGCAAGGTCGCGGAACAGAAACGGCGCATCAATGAAGGGAGCGGCTTTCGAGAAGGTCGACATATGTGCCGGCGAGACAATCGCGAAATCGACCGCGCGTCCTTGCGACATGTATTCGAAATACTGCTTCTCCAGGCCGAGTTCGCTATTCTTGTGCAGGATGATATTGAGCGGCTTGCCGTAGCAGGACTGTACGAGTTCCCCGAACTTGGCCAACGATTTGGTGAAGGCATGGTCGTCGTTGAACTGGGACGCGCCGTGGAGCTCGATTGCTTGCTGAGCGGACACTCCTGAAGGGCCGAGAGCCAACCCGAGCCCGAACAAACCGGTAGCGAGTATCTTCCTCATATCCGTATCCTCCCTGGTGACCCTCTGGCGGGGCCAAAGTACGATACTGTAGGCCAGCATCGTTATTTTCAATACTTATTCAGTATATTGGAATAGTCATCTCCGCTTATGCCAGCATTTTAATTATTATCTCTCAGCAAGCTGTCACCATTGCTGTGTCTTACTTGGCAACAACTCAATCTACCCTGAGGCATCAAGCGCTCAGGGGTAATGGCCGTGCAGGCCGCGCGTTTTCAGTATCGGACGCCCTCCCGTCGTGCAGGCTTCAGTCCTCAGCCCAAGTTTTGCTCCCGTTGAGTTGTGTCAGGACATCCGTCAGATGCGGCATGTGCTTGCCGCTATGGCCCATTGCACTGGCGATGGTGAGCGTCTGCAGAACGGCAGGGCCTATAAGCCCCATCGCCTTCGCGTCATTCACCATTGCAATGAAGTAGGCGAGATCCTTGCGGGCGTTGCCGATGGCAAACTGCAAACGGGTCGGGTCGCCCTCGAGCACGTAAGGCATGATCATCTGAAACATCGCGCTGTTCGCGCCACCGGCCGAGACTAAGTCATACAGAGCCTTCGGATCGGCGCCCGTCGCTCGGGCCACCGCCACAGCCTCCGCTACGACGCTCGCGTGGCTCATCGCGATAAAGTTGTTAATCAGTTTAATCTTGTGCCCTGCGCCCACGTCCCCCACGTGGAAGACGTTCTCTGCGAAGCACTTGAGGACGGGAAGGATCTCGTCGAAGAGCGTCGGGCTTGCCCCTACGATGACGTTGAGACGCCCCTCCTCGGCTTCCTTCGGCGTACGGGTGAGCGGCGCATCGGCGAAACGAAAACCTCTCGCTTGATAATCAGCCGCGATCTTAACCGTCGAGATGGGATTGGCCGTGGAGGTATCGACGTGGACCAGCCCCTCGCGCGCGCCAGAAAGAATGCCATTCTCCCCGTAGACGAGACCTTCGACATCATTGGATGTCGGCACGCAGGTGAAGATGATCTCGGATGCGGCAGCTACCTCGCGCGGTGTATCCACCTCCGTTGCGCCACGAGCAACTAGGTCATCCACCCGTTCACGGCTGCGATTGGCCACAACAGTAAGCCTGTGGCCCTTCTCGATGAGGTTCTTGGCCATGCCATGGCCCATGAGGCCGATCCCGATGAAGCCGATACTGGCCATATTCATCCTCCCTGCTTCGTAGCTCGCACCCAGTTCCTTAGATGAGGCCCGGCACTTCAAGGTCTAAGCCTTGATACCGACGGGGCATTTGATGCAGTCTTCAGAAAAGGGCCTGGAGATCCCCGTCAACGGCAATGGCCTGCCCTGAAATCGTACGCCCGAGTGGCGAGCACAGAAAGACGATCTGGTCGGCAAGCTGCTGTGCCGTTACGTATTCCTTCAAGGATGCGTTCGCGAGCGCCCGCCGCTCCATCTCATCGAACGATACACCGAGCTGCTGGGCCTTGGCCTCAAGTACCCGGCGCTGGCGGTCGCCGGCGACAACCCCGGGTAGGATTGCGTTCACGCGGATGCCGTCCTCGCCCAGTTCCCGAGAGAGGGACTTCGTAAAGCCGATTACGGCCCACTTGGCAGCGGCGTATGGGGAGCGCAGGGGAAAACCAAACCGGCCTGCGGCGGATGACAGATTCACGATTGAGGCATTCCGGCTTTGCCTCAGGTGGGGCACTGCAAGACGCGTGCAATTGAACTGCCCGGTGATGCAGACCTCGAGGCAGCGGTCCCAGTCCTCCGGGTTGATTTCCTCAACCCGGGCCGTCGGCCCTGCGATGCCGGCATTGTTGACGAGGACATCCAGCCCGCCGAGAACTCCCAGAGCCTCCTCGAAAATCCGAGTGACATCAGCTCGTTTCGCCACATCGCCATAGGTGGAGGTCAGGTCCGGATCAGTCGCGGTCGCCTCCTGGAGAGCGGCGCGGTCCACGTCGCAGACATGCACGCGCGCCCCCTCACGGTGGAAGGTACGGGCAATCTCAAGTCCGATGCCAGCAGCGCCAGCCGTCACCAACACACGCAACCCGGCGATGTTGAGATCCATCTTCGTTGTCTCCATCCCTAAAGCGGGTCCCCAGCACTCGGCGCCCGATTGTCTTGTGATGTTCGAGAGCTGGGGCGCCGGCCTACTCCAGCAGACGTCCGGTGCTCTCGATGAAACAGGCCGCGCCTTCAATGTCGTCGACGAGCGCCTGGCGTGCGGCAGCTCCGTCACCAGCCTTCACCGCAGCGACGAGACGACGGTGATGTCCGGCTGCACCGCCCGTTTGCAACCGTTCGGGCGAGGCCTTGAGGTCGAAATTCAGAACTGGCCCGATTTTTAGCCAGAGACCCTCGATGACTCCCACGAGGGTCGGCAGACGGGTCGCCTGGTAGACGGCGAAGTGGAGCTCCTTGTTGGCCCGGACAGCCCGATCTGCATGAGGATCGGAGCTTCGGGCCTCAGCCAGGAACGCCTCTTCGAACTGCCACATGGCGGCGAGGTCGGATTCCGCACGGCTTCTTGCTGCCTGCTCCGCCGCGAAGCCCTCAACCGCGAGTCTCACGGTCGTCAGTTCCCGGAAGCGTGCGAGGTTCATCAGCGGGACGCGCACCGCACGGTTCGGCAGCACCTCCAGAGACTGGTCGGCAACAAGCCGCGAGACCGCCTCCCGCACCGGCATCATCGAGACGCCGAGGGTTTCGGCCACGCTGCGCAGGGACATCTTCTGCCCGGGGGCGAGCTCACCGCTCATCAGCAACTCACGTAGTTCGGTATGGACGCGTTCGCCTAGGGTAACGCGTTCCAGCCGGCCGATCTGGGCGATGGCCGATGGAGTCTTGGTGGGGCGGGGGCTCGACAAGTTGCTCATTTTCCGACAGTCTAACTGTGATCACAGATCGCAGCAAGTAATGCGACAGCATCATGGGAGGAAGGAAACGGCCATGGCACATTCTGATGACTTGACCCGTCGTATGCTTCTGAAGGGAGCGGCCGGTGCGACCGCGCTCGCAGGCCTCGGGATGCCTGCAATCGTCAAGGCGCAATCTGACGTGATCCGGATCGGGCACCTCACGCCCGTTACCGGTTTCCTGGGACCGCTAGGCGAGTTCGCCCAGATGGGCGTGAAACTCGCCGCAGAGGAAATCAACGCCGCCGGTGGCGTCCTGGGCCGCAAGGTCGAGCTCGTGATCGAGGATTCGGTGAACCCGCAGACCGCCTCTGCCAAGGCCGAGCGCCTGATCGAGCGCGACAAGGTCGCGATGATCATCGGCGAAATCTCTTCCGCCTCGGCCCTGGCCATCGGTCAGGTGGCCAACAGGACCAAGACGGTTTTCATCAACACCGGCGCCAATTCCGACGCCCTGCGCGGAGCGAGCTGCAATCCTTTCATGTTCCACATCGAGGCTGCGAACTCGATGATGGTCACGGCGGTTGGCACGTACCTGAAGACCGAGAACATGATCAAGGGCAAGAAGTGGTACTCCCTCACGGCGGATTATGCCTTCGGCCATGATCTCTTCCGGGTCGCCAAGAAATTCGTGACCGAGAACGGCGGCGAGTTCATCGGCGAGGAGCTCGTCCCCACCGATGCCACCGACTTCAGTCCCTACCTCCTCAAGATCCGGCAGGCCCAGCCGGATATCGTCGCGTCGAATCTCGCCGGCAACCAGATCACGAACTTCATCAAGCAGTATGCCGAATACGGCCTCCAGTTCCCGATCACCGGCTTCGGCTTCGACACGGCGGTAGCCTGGGGCGCCGGCAAGGGAAATTTCTCTGGCATCTGGCCGCTGATCTGGCACCACATGGTCGATACGCCATCGTCGAAGAAGTTCGTCGAGGCCTTCACCAAGAAATACGGCAAACCGCCTGAGAACCAGTGCTGGGGCGACTATAACTCCCTTAAAATCGTCGCGCAGTCCTTCACCGAGATTAAAGCGGCCGACCCGCAAAAGCTCGCCGAGCACCTGCGAAAGGGTGCGAAATTTGACATTCTGAAGAGCCGCGAAGGCTATTTCCGGGCCTACGACAACCAGATGGTCCAGGAAATGTATGCCGTCCGTGCGAAGGATTCGGACAAGATGAAGGATCAGTGGGATATCTATGACCCGCTGGGCTCCGTCCCTGGCCCGAACGAGGATCTTGAGGTTCTGGCACCCCCAAAGGACGGAACCTGCAAGATGCAGGCGTGACGCCTTAAACATCGGTCAGGCCGGACGGCTGACCGCCGGTCCGGCCTCCAGGAAGCACGACATTCTATTTTCCCTCAGTTCTGGCTCCTCGCGGGAGGGCGCCTCTAATAACTGGAAAGGGAGTCTCACGTGGCGTTCGTCTTTCTTCTTGAGCAGGTGCTGAATGGCCTCCTGGTGGGCGCCTACTATCTGCTGATCGCCCTTGGCCTGTCGCTGATCTTCTCGCTCGGCGGAATCGTGAATCTGTCCCACGGCGCGTTCTATGCGGTCGGTGCCTATCTTGCCGTGACGCTGACATCCAGGATTGGATTTGCAGGCGCGTTTGTTGCGTCTCCCTTGCTCGTCGCGCTCTTGGGCGTTGTCATTGAGCGCCTGCTCTTTCGAAGGTTCTACCGCTCGGACCCCATTCTCAGCCTGCTTCTGACCTTTGGGCTTGCCATGATCATCGAGCAGAGCCTGCGGATAATTTTCGGGGCGGCTCCCCTGCCTTTTTCCATCCCGACGGCTCTCCGGGGACAGGTCTTCCTCGGCAGCTTCATCTATCCGCGCTACCGCCTCATCATCTTCGGGGTAGCGCTCGCAGCTGTCATCGCGACCTGGTTCCTGGTTTATCGCACCGCCTTTGGCCGTGTGGTGCGGGCAGGAGTGCAAAACCCTGACATGGTAGGAGCGCTCGGCATCTCGCTTCAGCCGTACATGACAGCCATCGCCGCGCTCGGCATCGGACTCGCAGGTCTCGCCGGAGTCCTGCTGGCCCCGATTTCGGGAGTGCACCCCGCCATGGGGGCGGAGATTCTGACAGCTGCCTTCGTGGTGGTGGTCATCGGTGGGCTAGGGTCATTTTGGGGCGTGATCGCCGCCGCCGCACTCGTAGGTGTAGTGCGCGGCCTCACGATCTACTTCTTCCCACCCGCCGGTGAAGCCTCAATGTACCTGCTGATGGCTCTCGTGCTGCTTCTGCGGCCACGCGGGTTGCTTGGCGAACGCATCCAGAAATTCGAGTAGATCGATGCGCACGAATTACTGGCCTCTCCTCGTCGCCGCGGCAACACTCATGCTGCTGCCCTTCATACTCGACCCCATCGGCCTGCCGCTTCGCTCGTCGATCGATGTGGTGGTATTCGCCATCGCCTGCCTCGGCCTGAACGTTCTGGTCGGCTACACCGGTCTCGTCTCCTTCGGACACGGCGTCTGGTTCGGGCTTGGGGCTTACGCGGCGGCCTTGAGCCAGCTCCACTGGTTTCCAGAAGGCATCGTTCTTCCGGCTCTCTTCGCCATCGTCTTCATCGCTGGAGCGTCGTCTATTCTCGGTGCGCTCATCCTGCGACGCCGAGGCGTCTACTTCTCCCTACTGACACTGGCATTGGCGGCCATGCTCTTCGCAGTCGCTTACCGCTGGACGGCGTTGACAGGTGGAGAGAGTGGGCTCGGCGGCGTAGTCCGTACCCGCGCGATCGGCCTCGATCTGAGTTCGGACTGGACCTACTACTGGTTCGTGGCGGCGGTGGCGTTTGTTGTCTGCTTTGCCCTGCTGCGCTTCCACAACTCGCCCGCCGGGAGCGTGCTGGTGGCGGTCCGGGAGAACGAGCAACGCGCCCGCTTTCTCGGCTATCCGACCAATCGCTACAAGCTTCTCGGATTCGTTGTGTCCGCCACGGTAGTGGGGATTGCAGGTATCCTTTCGGTCTTCAACCATCGCTTCGCCTCAGCCGAGCCCCTTTCTGTCGCCTTCTCTGGTGAGTTGATCGCGATGGTGGTGATTGGCGGAATGCGCAGTTTTCTCGGGCCGGCCCTGGGAGCACTCTTCTACATTCTGTTCCGCGAGTTCCTGTCGATCTGGACCCCGCACTGGCTGCTCTATTTTGGCATCCTCTTCGTCGGGTTCATCGTCCTCTCGCCGACGGGACTGATCGGGATCGCACAGCGGATCGCGACTCCATTCCGGGCTAAGGTCACAGAAGAGGCCGCTATGGCGGGTCGCACCCTGACTGACGAACCCCTGCCCTCGTTTCTTAAACCTGACGACCATGTGAATGGCATCATTCTCGAAGCCCATGGCATTACGAAGAGCTTTGGGGCTCTCAAGGCCGTTCAGTCGGTCAACATCACCGTACGCGACCGTAGCCTCCATGCCCTGATCGGACCGAACGGTGCCGGAAAGACCACGGCCTTCAATCTGATCTCCGGGTACTATACGCCTGATGAAGGCGACATCCTCCTTCAAGGCCGCTCCATCGCCGGGCTTTCCCCTGAAGCGATCACGCAGGCCGGGATCGGACGCTCATTCCAGATCACGAACCTCTTTCCGGCCCTGACGGTCGAAGAGAATGTCCGCCTCGCCATACAGGCCCGCCACCCGCAGCGTTTCAATCCGTGGGCGGCCGCGCGATCAATCAAGCAGATCGAAACCGAAACTTCAGCGGTCATTCGCTATCTCGGCGTTGCCGGCATCGAGAAGGCCGAGGCGGGCGCCCTCTCCTATGGCGGGCAGCGCCTCCTGGACATGGGCCTGGCGCTTGCCACGAAACCTAGGGTACTGCTGCTCGACGAGCCGCTTGCGGGCCTTGCCGCCGCCGAGCGCCAGCGCATCGGCGACATCATCAAGCGCATTTCCGCGGACGTCCCGATGCTTCTAGTCGAGCACGACATCGACCGAGTGTTCCAGATCGCCGATGCCGTTACAGTGATGAATGCGGGCCAAGTGTTGGTTGACGGGACGGTGGAGGATGCACGCACCAGCCCGAAGGTGCAGGAGATCTATATCGGCTCCGGCGCGGCCACCGTTGCCGCGAAGCCTCGGCAGAGCGCCGCCGAAGCGGCGACTGTGCTCGCAGTGGAGAAGGTCAACACGTTCTACGGCAAGAGCCATGCGCTGACGGACGTGTCCTTCGATGTGCGTCAACATGAGATCGTCGCGCTTCTAGGCCGCAACGGTGCCGGCAAATCGACCCTGCTGAAGACCCTGATCGGTATTGCGCCGCCCGGCTCAGGCTCGATCAGGCTTGATGGCCAGGAGATCGCCGGCCGGCCCTCCGCCGAGATCGCGCGTTTGGGAATCGGCTATGTGCCGCAGGGACGTGGACTCTTTGCCGGCATGACTGTGGCTCAGAATCTTGAGCTCGGACGGCTCAAGCGAGAGACCGGCCATGGCGTCCGGTGGGATCTGGACAGGATCTTCGAGTACTTCCCGCGCATCCGTGAGAGGCTCGACACCCCGGCGGATTTCCTCTCCGGCGGCGAGCAGCAGATGGTGGCGGTCGCACGCGCCCTCTCGGGCGACGTGAAGGTGCTGCTTCTGGACGAGCCCTTCGAAGGTCTTGCTCCAACCATCATCGAGCAACTCTTCGAGAGTTTCGACAAGCTCCGCCATGAGGTTTCGATTATTATTGTCGACCATCACCTGGACCTCGCACTCGCCCTGTCCGACCGGACGGTCGCCCTTGAACGTGGGCGGGTGATCCATACCGGTCCATCGAAGGATTTGCGAGACGATCTTGCGCTCCGCCGCAAGGTCCTATGGCTGTGAGCCATGAGGGAGATCAAAGAATGCCGAGTGCTGCAATCATTGGTGCCGGGCTGATCGGCCGGTCTTGGGCAATCGTCTTTGCGCGGGCCGGCTGGGAGGTGCGCATCACCGACCTGAACCCTGAGACGCTTGAGAAGGCATCTGGCCTCGTCCGCGAGGGATTAGAGGACCTCGCAAGGCATGGCCTCGTAGCTAATCCTGAAAATGCGTCAGCTCACGTCGTCGCCGTATCCTCACTCGCGGAGGCTGTGACCGGAGCCGACCTCGTTCAGGAGAACGGCCCCGAGATCGCCGAGACCAAACGGCTCATCTTCACGGAGCTGGACCGGCTCGCGCCACCAGACTGCATTCTTGCCTCTTCGACCTCCGCGATTGTTGCGTCCCACTTCACCGAAGGGCTGTCGGGCCGCGCCCGCTGCCTCGTAGCCCATCCCGTCAACCCACCTCATCTCGTGCCAGTCGTCGAGCTGTGCGGAGCTCCCTGGACTGCGCCCGAGACAGTTTCTCGGGCGCGAACAATCTATGAAAGCGTCGAGCAGGTGCCTATTGTCGTAAACCGCGAGGTCGAGGGGTTCGTTTTGAATCGGCTCCAGGGTGCACTCTTGGCAGAGGCATTCCGGCTCGTCGGCGAGGGCGTGGTGAGCCCGCAGGATCTTGATAAGACCGTCAAGGACGGTCTCGGTTTGCGCTGGTCCTTCCTTGGCCCCTTTGAAACCATCGAGCTCAACGCGCCCGGTGGCATCGCGGATTACTGTGATCGCTATACAAGCTTCTACCGGCGTCTCTCGGAGGATGCCGCAAGGCCTCATGTCTGGGACAAGGAGAATGTGAGCCGCATACTGGAGACCTGGGGCGAAGCGCCTGGACCCAGTGAACTCGCACGGCGCTCTGCTTGGCGGGACAAACGCTTGGCAGCGTTGAAGGCCCACAAGAAATCGGAACCAGATCAGTAACGTCCCGAGAGGAACCAAGCCCATGGCCCGCAAAGTCATCATAACATGCGCCGTGACCGGCGCGATCCATACGCCCTCCATGTCTCCTCATCTTCCGATTACGCCTGAGGAGATCGCGGAGGCCGCCATCAGCGCCGCAGAAGCTGGGGCCGCGATCGTGCATCTTCACGCGCGTGACCCTAAGAACGGCAAGCCTGATCAGTCGCCCGAAGCCTTCGCCCCGTTCCTGCAGGTGGTGAAGCAGCGAAGTAATTGTGTCATCAACATCACGACGGGCGGTGCGCCGACCATGCTGGTGGAGGAGCGGGTGCGCCCTGCGGCTCATTACAAACCCGAGGTCGCCTCCCTCAACATGGGCTCAATGAATTTTGGGCTTTACCCGATGCTCAACCGGTTCAAAGACTTCAAGTACGATTGGGAGAAACCGTACCTGGAAGGATCACATGACAGAATCTTCCGCAATACTTTCTCCGACATCGAGTACATCCTGACGACCTGTGCCGAGAATGGCACCCGCTTCGAGATCGAATGTTACGACATCGGCCATCTCTACACTCTCGCCCACTTCGTAGACCGTGGTCTCATCAAGACGCCTCTCTTTGTCCAAAGCGTGTTTGGTCTTCTAGGCGGCATTGGTCCGCACCCCGAGGATGTAGCGCATATGAAGCGCACGGCCGACCGGCTGTTCGGAGATGAATACCAATGGTCGGTGCTCGGTGCCGGCAAGAACCAGCTTCACATTGCGGCCCAGGCGGCGGCCATGGGGGGCAATGTCCGTGTTGGGCTGGAGGATTCGCTCTGGATCGGTCCGGGCAAGCTTGCGGAATCGAATGCGCAACAGGTGAAAGCCGCACGCCAGATTATCGAGGGACTTGGACTGGAAGTCGCCACCCCTGACGACGCGCGCAATATGCTGTCACTCAAAGGGGGCGACCGCGTCAATTTTTAAGGATCGGTCCTCCTTTGCTTTGGGTCCCGTCGCCGTCCTTTTGGGCCCAAACGCATGTGGTTGCTTTCTGCGACGTGCGTCGACTCGCCGGGCGGGTTACAGCCCGCCTGCGGTTCAGGGTCATGAAAGATGCTGCAGTCCCTTACAGACATCAGCGGAGGACGCTAGGTAGTACGGTGAGTAATAGACATCACTCCGGAGAGCCAGCTACGCCATGAGCCAATCGAAACCTGTCAGCTCTGTTTTCATTACAGGCGCGGGAGGCAATCTCGGACAGAAGCTGATCAGCCATCTCCTGGCGCGGGACTGGTGTGAACGGATCGTCGCGCTCGACCACATGATGCCACGGCGATCCGCGGTAGCGCATTCGGACCGGGTGGAATGGGTCACCGCTGATCTCACAGATCCATCCGAAACAGGGTGGCGCGAAGCTTTGGCTGGGGTTGATGCCGTGGTTCATTTCGCAGCCCAGAATCCTTATCCCGATGCGCCCTGGAGCGACGCCTGTGCGTCTTTCGACATGACGCTCAACATGTTGGCCGCCGCCGCTCAGGTGGGCACGCACCGCGTCGTGTTCGCCTCGTCCAACCACGTGATGGGCCAATACAAGGACCCGCCCTTGGCCGATGGTCTGACCGCAGGTGCTCTGACGTCGGCCTTGTCGCCAGGTCCGGGAACGCGCTGGTTCAACGGCCGTGAGATGGTGCAGGGCTTCGCCTACGCAGCGTCGAAACTGATGGGCGAGAGAGCATGTCTCGCTGAGGCGCATCGCTCGGGAGGCGCCCTGACCAGCGTGTGCGTTCGGATCGGCTGGTGCCAGCCGGGGGAGAACAGACCAGAGACGATCAACACATCTGGACTGCCCGGCGCAGAGGAGAGCACAGGTCCTGACACCGAACGCGACCTGCGGTGGTTTCGCAACATGTGGCTCTCAAACCGGGACTTCGTGGCCGTGATCGAGCGGGCGCTTCTCGCGGAGGGGAAAACCTGGCCGCAGCCCAGCATCGTGGTCAACGGCATGTCGGCCAACCGGAACATGCCGTGGGACATCGAAACCTCCCGGCAGCTCATCGGCTACGAGCCGCAGGACGATGTCTGGGAGCACATCGCCTGAGGCTGTAGAGGCCCTTCGATGACAATGCATTGAGGTAGGAAAGCTTGGAAATGGAACAGGCGCTGTCTTCCGAAGTCTTCGCTGCCCTGACGGCTGTTGATACGCCGACGGTGTGCAACGCCATCGAGCTCGTCCTGGGCCGCCGGACGGCGGAGGGCTTCACGATCCGGCCGGTTCTCGCTGCCCATCCCAATCTACCTGCCATCGTAGGCTACGCCCGCACGGGGCTGATCCTTAGCTCGCTGCCAAGCGAAGACTCACCTGATGCTGTGAGGGCTCGCCGGATCGCCTACTACAGGTATGTCGCAGCTCACCCCGGCCCAGCCGTCGTCGTTCTGCAGGATATTGATCCCCGTCCCGGGCTTGGTGCGTTCTGGGGTGAGGTCAACGTAGCGATCCATAAAGGTCTGGGAGCTCGGGGCGTTCTGACCAACGGCTCGATGCGCGACCTCGGCGCCGTCGACCCCGGGTTTCAGATTCTGGCTGGCTCGCTCAGCCCGAGCCATGCCTTTGTCCGAATCGAGGAGTTTGAGTGTCCGGTGGAGGTCTTCGGCTTGAGGGTTAAACCCAATGATCTCGTTCACGCCGACCGCCATGGCGCTGTCATCATCGACCCTGAGCTCGCCCGTGAACTTCCCCGTGCAATCGATCTCGTGACCCGAAAGGAAGTCCCGATCCTAAGGGCTGCCCGCAGTCCAGGTTTTACTGTGGAGAAGCTGATCGAGGCTTGGGGTGAGGCGGAGGACATCCACTAACGCTTTGCGGTTCAGCCTGAGCGGCTAGGATTCTAAGCTAGGCAGTAACCACCAGCTAAGTCATTGAAACCGCGTGCTTTCCTGCTGCACGGGATGGTCGTGCGCAGTATCTTTGTGTGACACCCCGCAAACCATGAGGCGTCTAGGTGCATCGTCCGGCCTAAATCCATGATTAGTGCCCTGGTTCATTCAGCGCGTCTGATTGCAAAGCGCCTAAATGGCCGGACTGTCCCGCTCCCTCCGCCATCTTCTGACCCGCCGAAAATCCCAGGTTTTTCAGTGCCGCCGGCCCGCATGTACACGGGATTGTACACATGCCGGACCACCTCACGCGCACCCAGGCGGGCCTCGTCTTCCAGATCCGAATTCCCAAGGCCCTCGACCCGGGCTTGTCCCGTGCTCCGATCCGGGTGACCCTGGGACACGTCCGAATTCGCGAGGCTCGACGGCTGGCGGCACAGCTCGCCGGCGCCGCCCATCTCGCCTTCGGGCATCTGCAGCGGAATGCGGCCGAAGGGGGCAAGGCAATCATGACGGATCAGGAGAATTTGGGCCGGACGGTGCGCGATCATCTCACCGCCCTCCTGCCCGTGCTGCGCGGCCTCGACGGCGTCGGGCGGCTCGCTGACGGCAGCGTGCCGGCATCCTCGCCGGCCATGGCCGGACGGATGGCCATGACCGGCATCAACGGGCTTATCGGCATCGCGGCCGACCGGATCTCCGGGGCGAGCGCCCTCGTGGCAGCCGAGGCGCCCGTGCTCGACCGCTACTATCTGGGGCTGGTCACGGACGAGGGCGCGACCCGCGCCCATCTCGGGCTGCCACCGCTGGCCCCGACCGCTCCCGCCGGCCCGGCCGCGCCCGCACGGCATGACGAGCTCGCCGGTATGCTCAGGGAGCTCATGGCCTCGCAGGCCGCCCTTCAGGCCCAGGTCGCCGGCATGGCGCCGCCTCGTCCTGGCTCAGGCGGCCGCGCCGCATCTCGTCGAACACGAGCTCGCTCATCGCGGTCAACTCCGCTCCGATCCGGCGCGCCTCGGTCCAGTGGGTCGACTGCAGGCTGATCTGCAGGACCTGCCGTCCGTTCGCGCCGCAAGCCGGGAGCCGGCGCCGCCAGCAATATACCGCACCGCGACGCATAAGATGAGAACCGACCGGCATGTGTGACACCCATGTGTGACAGGGATGTGCAGCGGTGCGGAGCGCCTCGCCCAAAATCGGGCAAAAAGCTATCGGGTTCAGGGACTTAGTATGGGATGGCTGGGGCGCCAGGATTCGAACCTGGGAATGGCGGTACCAAAAACCGCTGCCTTACCGCTTGGCGACGCCCCAAAAGGTGTGGCGTGTACATAGTCGGCCCAAACGCGGCTGGCAACACCGTTTTGCACTTGGTTCTGATACGATCAGAAAGGCTCAAATCTCCCCTTGCGGCGCTTCTCCCTCACCGCTATAAGTCCGGCCTCCCGGGAATTTCCCGGTGTCGGAGTGTAGCGCAGTCTGGTAGCGCACCACGTTCGGGACGTGGGGGTCGCAGGTTCAAATCCTGCCACTCCGACCATTCTTCTTCAAGAAATCGACAGTACAAATCCCGCCAAGTTCATCGGGCTTTCTCGCCCGATGACTGTCTATGGCATCTCAGCTGTGACCAGCTTTGGCGGCGACGTCAATGCGTCGAGAAGCGTCCGTCTTCCTGGTAGGTCTCGTAGTGCAGGGTCTGGGCCGGGATCGCCTCGAGCTGGCGCGGCGCCCTGGGCCAGTCCTGCGGGACCTCGTTGGTCTGGGGCATGTAGCGGGGGCGGAAGCGCAGGTCGACGAGGCTTCGCAATTCGGGCGCCGCCAGATCCAGCACATTGGCATCCCGCCAGCGGCGATGAAGCTTGGCCTTGCCTGTCATCCGGCCCCAGAAGCCCGCCACCTCCTCCTCGACCTGCAGCACAATGCGCCCGGTCCAAGTCTTGCGCAGATTAAAACGTCCTGTCAGAGCCATTTGACGCTCCCCAACTCTTTCGATCACTTCAAAATCTGAGCGCCAAAGCTGCGGCTGCTTAAGCTTTCAAGCCTGACAATCCGCGGCTCCGGCGCTCGGTTGAATCCATTCCTTTAGCCAATGCCTTTGCAGACCAACGGTTCCGGCCCACACATCCATCAACCACCGATGTCGCATCCACGATGTGCGTCAGGGCACGAGCGGCCACCTGTGAAAGTAATTAGGTGAGCCATGCAAGAATTCAGGAGAAGGAACGATCAAAATTTCAGGAGAAGACCAGCAGTATGTGATTTGGAAAAAATCCCTCAGCAGGCGGAATACGTTCAGAAAGATCTCAGCCCCGGCGCGGCTTCGACGTGAGATCGACCGTGACGAGCTGCCCGGTCTTGGGATCGAGGATGGTCATGAAGGCCTCCTGTTCTGTTAGCACAGGTGAAACGCCGCAGGACGGGGATAGATCAAACCGCCTTGAGAACGTGGTAAGCAATTCGTTACTGCAAGCTGCGCTTTAGAGGCTGTGAACATTGCGCCTCAGCTTGTATCGGGTTGCTCCCTCCCCGGCTGATCGGCCGCGCCGATCGCCCCTCCCTACAATCTGGAGAATGACCGATGAACACAGCTCATCTCGAAACCGTTTGGGCACCGCGCCTTCTCAGCATCCTGCGCATCGTCGCAGCGCTCATCTTCATGGCGCACGGCACACAGAAGCTCCTCGGCTTCCCTGCCTCCCCCAATCCTGCGCCAGCGCCCTTCACCCTGCCCTGGATTGCCGGCGTGCTCGAGCTTGTGGGCGGCGCGCTCCTGGTACCCGGTCTCTTCGTGCGGCCCGTGGCATTCGTTCTCTCCGGCCTGATGGCCTTCGCCTACTGGCTCGCTCATGCGCCACGGAGTCCATATCCCGTTCTGAACGGCGGCGACGCTGCGATCCTGTACTGCTTCGTGTTCCTGTTCCTGGCCGCGGCCGGCGGCGGTGCGTGGAGCCTGGACCGTACTCTGCGCAAGGCCTGAGGCCTTTGCTGTCAGGTGGGAGGCGCCTCTGCGCAGCCTCTCACCTACTCAGGCTCGGTGCCCGTGGGCCGGCGCAGGCGCTCGTCCTCCAGTTCGACATGGAGCGTGTGATCGGTCTCGTCCTCGGCACTGT
Organism: Microvirga sp. jy35; assembly: GCF_056148915.1. NCBI lineage: Bacteria > Pseudomonadati > Pseudomonadota > Alphaproteobacteria > Hyphomicrobiales > Methylobacteriaceae > Microvirga > Microvirga sp. jy35. Next base: position 88,229 of record NZ_JBWBEW010000013.1, read on the forward strand.
CGTCGAACGGGATCGGCATGAGATCCGTCATTAGCCCCGTCGTGGTCGAGGCTGCGGCGCCGATGAGCGGAGCCGGCGAGTCATCCCGATGACTTGTCCCCTGCTCCGGCTCGATCTCCCCCTCGTCATCAAGAATCTTCACGACCCTGTCCATCCGAGCTCCGTCCACCTTCACGGTCACGAGCGCTCCGCCGCGGCGCACGCCGTCCGCATAGGTGCGGGCCTCGTCGTCAGTGAGGCCCGCATCAGCCAGTGCGCCGGCAAGACCACCGACGGCCGCACCGGCACCGGCGCCGACCAGCGTCGAGACGATCCATCCGGCGGCAATCACCAGTCCGAAGCCCGGGATGGCGACCGTGCCAAGTCCGGCCAGAAGGCCCGCGCCGGCTCCCGCGACCGTTCCGGCCGCCGCCGTGGCGCCGGCGAAGGGATGCGAGGTATCGTCAGGCTCGAAAGTCCGTGATGCGTGATGCGTATAGGCATCGTTGAAGTTGTTGGACACGAGACTGATCTCGAAGTCCTGCATCCGGGCTGCCTCGAGCCGCTGCACCGCCCGTGCGGCCTCATCATAGGTGTCGAAGAAGGCGGTGATCCTGCGCTCGGCCATGGGAGCCCTCCAGTCGGATGCCTGTGAGGGGCTAATGAGCAGCCCGAAGAGCAGTTCCCTGCGCCGCCATGACACCTTCCGGCCGGCGCGACTTGCTGGTATGTTCTATCAAAAGGTGCCCGAAAAGGGCGTTTCAGGGGCTTTCCGTCATGCGACATATCCACCTAGACGATGGCTTACGGCTGCGCTTTCCCGGCCGCAGCGAGGATTTCGACCAAGGCGTCGAGATCGGCATGATTGCCGTTCTGATGGACCAGGATTCCCCTGAGTTCTCGCGCTGGATCGCCCGCTCCAACCTCAGCCAGGTTCAGGCCATCGCCAAGCAGATGGGCTACCGCACACAGGTAGGCAGCGGCGATGCGGAATGGGTGGACGTCACCTTCGTCCATGGCAGCGTCAAGGCCAAGCCGAAGCTCAAGCTGGTGCACTCAGTCGGCTGAACGGCGCCAGCGTTCTTCACGAACTGCTTTCCCCTCCGGAAATAGAAGAAGCCGCCCGAAGGCGGCTTCGATGAGCATTCATGCTCGAAGGCTGATCACGCCTTGCCGCCGCCGCGGGTCACGGACCAGGCCGCCTGCATGAGAGCCACGGCCAGAGCGGTCTTGACGAGGGTGGCGGCCACGAATGGGGCAATGCCGACAGCCCATGCCTTCGCAACCGGCATCAACACCGAGAGCCAGGCAAAGCCGCTGCCCAAGATCACCGCATGGCCGATGCTCATCATCACGATGACGCGCAGAAGCGAACGATCCCAGCCGCGCTCGGCCATGAAGCCCATCACGAGAGCCGCGGCCACGAAGCCGAACAGGAAGCCGCCTGTAGGGCTCATGAAGTAGCTGATACCGGCTGCCAAGGGAGGAGTATTGGCGAAGACCGGCACGCCCATTGCACCTTCAGCGAGATAGAGGGCGACGGTGGCACCGCCGAGGCGCCAGCCATAGGACGCGCCGATCAGGAGCACGACCAGGGTCTGCAGCGTCATCGGAACGAAGGGCAGCGGCACCTGAACCTTGGCGGAGACGGTGAGAAGCGCCGTGCCGACGACCATCAGGACGATGGCGCGGAGCGCAGCGAAGCGGGCATCGTCCCGGGACGGCCAGAGGAGGCCGACGAGGGTCGAGGGAGAAGACAGCGAAGGGGCGCTGGTCGTCATACAGGCAATCTCCAGGTCATTCCGCCATGCGCGCGGCGGCTCATGGAGCCTTATAGGAGGGTCCGGCCCATGCCTCAAGCCGCCGTCTTGAGCATTCGACTGGTCTGTGGACACCCTTTAGTCCAAGACAAAGCCGGGAAATGGCTTGCGGGAGGATTGCCGAACGCTAGGAAACGGGAGATGTCCCGACTGAAGCTGGAAGGACCTCCAATGGCAGACGACCTCACCTTCGACACCCGCCCGCCGGCTCAGTCCAGGGAATGCGTCCGCGTGAGTCCGCTCGTCCGCCGAATCGTCGCCAGCAATCCAGGGCCCATCACCTTTACGGGCACCTGCAGCTACATCGTCGGCACCGGGAATGTCGCCATCATCGATCCGGGACCCGACCTGCCGGATCATGTGGAGGCGCTACTCCAGGCCGTGCGGGGCGAGACCGTGACCCACGTCCTCGTCACCCACACCCACAAGGACCACTCGCCGGCGGCCGCCGCCATCAAGGCCGCCACGGGGGCAGCCATCGTCGGCTGCGCTCCCCATCGCAGCGCCCGCCCCCTGTTCTCCGGCGAGGTCAACACGCTGGAGGCGAGCTCGGACAAGGACTACGCGCCCGATCGGGAACTGCACGAAGGCGATGTCATCGAGGGCCGCGGCTGGACTCTCGAGGCTCTCGCCACCCCCGGCCACATGGCCAACCACCTCGCCTTCGCGCTGCCCGAGGAGAAGGCATTGTTCTCCGGCGATCACGTGATGGCCTGGTCCACCACCGTGGTTGCTCCGCCCGACGGCTCCATGAGCGAGTTCATGGCCTCCCTCGACAAGCTCAGGGGCCGGGAGGAAACCCTCTACTGGCCGGGCCATGGCGGTCCGGTGCAGGAGCCGCAGCGCTTCGTGCGTGCGCTCCTTCATCATCGCCGCCAGCGCGAAGCCTCGATCCTCAACCGGCTGAGGGCCGGCGACCGGACGATTCCGGAAATCGTCGCGGCGATCTATCAGGGCCTGAATCCGGCCCTCGTCGGTGCCGCAGGGCTGTCGGTCTTTGCTCATCTGGAAGATCTGGTCGCCAAGGGACAGGTCGCGGCCGACGGTCTTCCTGCTCTCGACAGTGAGTACCACGCCGTCTGATCAGCGCACGGCGATCGCCAGGTTCGAGGCCTCTTCGAGAAAGTCGCGGACATGATCAGCGTTGACGCCCAGATCGTGATTGCCGAAACGGGAGGCCGAGCGGATATCGATGCGCGTGCCGTCGACACGCGGGCGGACTCGAACCGTGATGTCGTAGGGCACCCTGAGAACCAGCGACCGGTCGACCGCCTCCAGGCGTCCGAGACCAATGCGGCCGCCCGGAGGCACGGCTTCGATCACGCGCCATCCGAGATTCTCGGCCGCCTTGCGCACGATGGCGAAGGCCTCCTCGGGACCGATGTCGAGGGTCAGAGGCGCGATCTGAACGTAGGAGGCACGCTGCATCTCCCTGACTTCCGGCGGCATGTCAGGAGGAACGCGCCCGCCCCGCGCCTCCAGCGCCGCCCGGGAGCGCGAGAAGCCCGGCGGGTCGTCCGTGTCGGTGGTCACATCGGTGATTGCCGGCAGGGTGACGGCCTTGAGCGCCATGAAGCCCGGATAGGCGAGAACCAGCATCGCGACGATCAAGCCCTTGATCGCGCTTCCTAAGCCGCGCCGCCCTTCCTGCCAGATGCGGACGAAGCCGGCGAGCGCGCACAGAACCGCCACGAGAGCGATCGCGATGCCCGCTCCCAGGGCGATGAAGCCGGATTGATAATCGATCCGGCCGAAGCGGATCAGCAGCACGACCAGGACGGTTACGGCAAGCGCGAACCATGCCAGCGTGGGCGACCACTTCGCCGGCCGCGAATAAGGTTCTTCGATGATGAGGCGGCGCATCAGGTGGTCTTACAAATCTCTTTGAGCGCGCGCCACTGCTCTTGATCGAGAAGCGGTTCGCCGGGACGGGACGGGACCTGTTTTTCCAAAGCTTTCAGCCGTTGATCGGTGACCGGGTAGGTGTGGAGAAAAGCGAAGCTTGGCTTCAGGTTCCAAAGATAGTCTAGAAAGCTGCACATTCAGGCCTGCTCATCCCAAAGAAGATGACGGCGGGAATGGTTTCAATGTAAACTATCCGCCCAGTACCCGGAGTCCGAACCCTTGTCGCCCCCCTCCTCCGCCTCCACCGAAAATGAAGCTGCCGATCCTCTGCGGATCTGGTTCCGGATCATCCGCCTGAACCGGCGGGCAACCAATGCTGTGGCGGCGGAATTGAAGGCGCTCGGCCTGTCGATCCCCCAGTTCGACCTGCTGTCCACCCTCACGGAGCGCGAGGGCTTGAGCCAGCAGAAGCTGGCGGAACGGCTCTATGTGACGAAGGGCAATGTCTCGGGCCTGCTCGACCGCATGGTCGAGGCGGGCCTCGTGGAGCGGCGCGCAATCCCGGGCGACCGGCGCTCCAACGCCCTCTACCTCACACCGAAGGGGCGCGACCTTGCCGATCAGGGAATTGCGGCGCAGCGCTCCTATGTGATGCGGACCCTCGGAACGCTCCCGGCGCCGGATCTCGTCGAGCTGGAACGGATCGTTCTGGCCTGGCGCGATCGGGCGCGCGCTGACGAGGATTCTTTGCCCGCCAAACAGCGGTAGGGAAACCAATGTTCGATGCGGTGGCATTCGCGGGCGGCGGCAACCGCTGCTACTGGCAGGGAGGCTTCTGGGAAGCCGCAGCGCCGCTGCTCGGATTGAAGCCGGAAATCGTGGTCGGCGTGAGCGCGGGGGCCTGGTCGGCCTGCTACAGCCTCCTCGGCCTCGGCCGTAAGGTCAACGAGATGGTGGCTGAAGGCTGCAGCCTCGGGCGACGCAACTTCGAATGGCGCGCCTGGCGCAGCGAAGGCTCCCCCTGGCCCGTCTCGCTCATGTATCGCAGCCTGATCGAGAACATCATCGACGAGACGGCCCTGGAACAGCTGAAGCAGGGCCCCGGCGTCCTCATCGGCCTTGCCCGCAAGCCCCGTCGCCTGCCCCTGCCGCTCGCCGTTCCGCTGGGCATCGCCACCTACCAGATCGAAAAGAAATGGCGCGCGCCGGTCCACCCCAAAGGAGGCCGCGTCCTGGGCTTTCGCCCGGAATTCGTACGCGTGCAGGATCTTGCGTCCCCGGCGGAACTCTCGGCGGTCCTGATGGCCAGCGCCAGCGTGCCGCCCTTCATGCCGGTCGGCCGGATCGGCGGCATGGCGGCCCTTGATGGCGGCCTCGTCGACAACGTGCCGACGGAGCCTCTGCTTCCGGTCGAGGAGCGGGGCGGCAAGACCCTCGTGATTCTCTCCCGGCTCTACCGGGCCTATCCCACGGTGAAGGGCCGCACCTATGTCCAGCCCTCTGAGCCCATTCCGATCGGACAGTTCGACATCACCAACCCGGCCGGGATCCGCAAGGCCTACGAGATGGGTTTGAGGGACGGCGAGAGCTTTGCAAAAGGTGTGGCTGCGCACAGCTTGTGAAGAAGCGTCTCTATAGAACGCCCTCATGTGCCGCAACGACAGGACAGTAAGTATTCCCGCCTCGGGTTGCTGGGATACTGCGCCGTTAAGAGTTGATTCACCTTGAGGCATGCATCTGCAGCCAAGCCAACACATGATCACCGGTCTGCCCCAAAGCGGTCACAGCCCTGGAGATCATGAAGGCAGGTTGTCGAAACAGCCTGCATTTATCAGAGAGGATCCATGACCCAGCACGCTTCAGGCCGTGAAGGCCGTTCAGACCAACAGAACGCCGCCCAGTCCATTCCGGCCTTCAAGGACGTCGCCCTGCCGGCTCTCGCCGCGGCCGTCCAGGCCGCCAAGCTGCAGCAGAAGCGCCCGAAGGTCTCCGAGCTTCCGGCCTTCCTGCGCAAGGAAGCCTTGCTGGGCCAGTAAGCCGAACATCAAGAGCGCCCCTTCGGGCGCTCTTTTGCTGTCGGATGCCGGCTGTGCGCGGCCTTAGCGAACGATGACCTTCGTGTTCACCGGCACGCGGTTGTAGAGATCGACCACGTCGATGTTGCGCATTCGGATGCAGCCCGAGGACACGGCGAAGCCGATCTTCTCCGGCTCGTTGGTGCCGTGGATGCGGTAGAGGGTGTCCTTGTTGCCCTCGTAGAGATAGAGCGCGCGGGCCCCGAGCGGGTTGGTCGGACCGCCCTTGGTATATTGAACATGCGGCCAGCGTGCCTTCATCTCGGGCGGCGGATTCCAGTCCGGCCACTCCGCCTTGCGGGCGATGGTGGACGTACCGGTCCAGCCATAGGCTTCGTCGCCGACCGCCACGCCGTAGCGGATCGCCTTCCTGTTGGGCTGCACGAGATAGAGCTGGCGCTCCTTCGTATCCACCACGATGGTGCCCGGCGCCTCGCCGGTCGGATCGTCGATGATGTAGCGGCCGAAGCGCGGGTCTTCATCCGCCTTCGGGATCTGCGCCATCCATTCGGCATCCCGCGCCGAAACCTGCGGGTCGGGAACGCCCTGGTAGTTGCAGCCGGCCAGGGCCGTCATCATTGCCAAAAGGAGAGGCAGACTAAAAAGGCGCATTGTGCAAAGCTCTGAAGACTCAGCGGAACTGAGATGAAGGGGGTTCGGTCCGGCTTATAGACTGCGAGGTCGTCAAGTCGAATCGAAACACACCATGGCACGGCTCCGCTTGGGAAGGTGTTGCATCGCAACAACATCGACAGATCCATATGACGCTGCGACATTCGCAGTGGTCCCTGCTCAAGAACAATCCATGTCCACGCTCTACATCGCCCACCCGGCCTGCCTCGACCACCAGACGCCTTTCGGCCATCCCGAACGTCCCGACCGGATCCGCGCCATCGAGCGTGCCCTCGAAAAGGAACGGTTCACATCGCTCGTCCGCGAGCAGGCGCCGATGGCCGAGATGGAGAGCCTCGCCCTCGCCCACCCGGAGGACCACATCCTCCGTCTGCGCGACATGAGCCCTCGGGAAGGACTGGTCCGGATCGACGAGGATACGGTGATGTCGCCCGGCACCTACGAGGCCGCTCTGCGGGGCGCCGGCGGCGCGGTGTTGGCCGTCGACGAGGTGATGGCCGGCAAGGTGAGGAACGCCTTCGTGGCCATGCGCCCGCCGGGGCATCATGCCGAACGCATCAGGGCCATGGGTTTCTGCTTCTTCAACAACGCTGCGATCGCGGCCCGCCATGCGCAGAAGAAGCACGGTGCCGAGCGCGTGGCGATCTTCGACTGGGACGTGCATCACGGCAACGGCACGCAGGACGTCTTCTGGTCGGACGAAACCGTGCTCTACTGCTCGACCCACGAGGCGCCGCTCTATCCCGGCACCGGCGCCCTCTCCGAGACGGGCGAGCACGGCACCATCGTCAACGCGCCCCTGAACGCCGGTGACGGAAGCGAAGCCTTCCGCGAGGCCGTGGAAACCGTCATCGCGCCGCGCATCGACAGCTTCGCGCCCGACCTCATCATCATCTCGGCGGGTTTCGATGCCCATTGGCGCGACCCGCTCGCAAGCCTGAACCTCACGGAATCGGACTTCGCCTGGGCGACGCAGAAGCTCATGGATCTCGCCGACCGCCATTGCGGCCAGCGCATCGTGTCGGTTCTCGAAGGCGGCTACGACTTGGAGGGCCTCGCCAAGTCAGCGGCCTTTCACCTCGATGCGCTCATGGGGCGCGAGACGGGGGCGTAAGCGAAGTATCGGGTATCACATGCGTCATGGCCGGGCTTGTCCCGGCATCCCGATGCTGACAAGCACTCTGCACGTCGTAATCGGGATCACCGGCACAAGGCCGGTGATGACGTGCGGAGGTTCTGACGCTTGCCTCACCCCTCGATCGGCTCCTGACCCAGAAGCTCGATGCCGAAGCCGGAGAGGCCCACATAGGAGCGGCTCGATGTGGCGAGGTTGCGGATGGACACAACACCGAGATCCTTCAGGATCTGGGCGCCGAGGCCGATCTCACGCCACTGGCTCGAGCGCATGGCCTCCGATTCCGTCTCCTCCGTTTCGGCGAAAGACGTGATCGGCACCCCCGCCGTGCCGTCGCGCAGGTAGACGAGCACGCCCCTGCCCTCCTTCACGAAGCGCTGCAGGGAAGCGTTCACTGCTTTCCCGCCTTCGAATACGTCGGTGAGCGCATTGGCCCGGTGCAGGCGCACGGGGATGTTGGCGCCGTCGCCGATGCGGCCATGGACGAGAGCGATGTGCTGCACGCTGTCGAAGGGCGTGGAATAGGCATAGCCGGTGAACGAGCCCCACTGGGTTTCCACCGGGAAGGTGGCGATGCGCTCGACGAGCTTTTCCCGCGCCTGACGATAGGCGATCAGGTCCGCAACCGAGATGCGCCTGAGGTTGTGCGTCTCGGCAAAGGCATCGATCTGCCGGCCCTTCATCACCGTGCCGTCGTCGTTGGCCAGTTCGCATATCACGCCCACCGGCGGCAGATCCGCGAGCTTGCACAGATCGACGGCGGCCTCCGTGTGGCCCGAGCGCATGAGCACCCCGCCGTCCTTGGCGATGAGCGGGAAGACGTGGCCGGGCCGGACGAAATCGGCCGCCCCCATGTTGTTGTTGGCCAGCGCCCGCACCGTGTTCGAGCGCTGCTCGGCGGAAATGCCTGTGGTCAGGCCGTGCTTCACGTCGACAGTGACCGTAAACGCGGTGCCGAGGGGCGCATCGTTCGAGGCCACCATCGGATCGAGACGCAGGCGGCGGGCCTCCGCGGCGGTCAGGGGTGCGCAGACGATGCCGCAGGTGTTGCGGATGATGAAGGCCATCTTCTCCGGGGTGCAGAGAGAGGCGGCAACGATGAGGTCGCCTTCGTTCTCGCGGTCGTCGTCATCCGTGACGATGACGATTTCACCGCGAGCGAAAGCCTCGATGGCATCGGTGACGGAATTGGGCATCAGGGCCTCCTTGGCGGCCGGGGGCAGGAAGTCGTTCGGCGTGACGGCGCCACGGGTTTCACGGGCGATCAGGTCCGCCGTGTCCCGGGACAGCCAGGCCTGTTCGGAGTTGCACATCTGGGTGATGGCGCCGGGCGTGACGCCGATCCGCCGCGCGAATTCCACGCGCGACACGCCATTGCGGGTGAGCCACTCAGCCAGTTTCATGGTGATGGACTTAGCCGAAGGCGAGATTTTAGTAAAACTAAAATCTGCATGGCTGCCCTTGCAAAACTATCTGCTTCCTGAAGGGGGCAGCACTTCTCCCTCCCCCTTGTGGGGAGGGGTGGCCGCGTAGCGGCCGGGGTGGGGGTGTGAGCGCCCACCTTGAACCAGTCCTGCGCCAACACCCCCACCTCCAACTCCTCCCCACAAGGGGGAGGAGGGCTTTTGGCGCCTCACACCTCGAACGGCCAGGCCGCGCTCTGCCCCACCTGCCCCCGGTGACGGAGAACGTGGTCGGCGAGCACGCAGGCGACCATGGCCTCGCCCACCGGCACCGCCCGGATGCCGACGCAAGGGTCGTGGCGGCCCTTGGTCATCACCTCGGCCTCAGCCCCGGAGCGGGTGACGCTGGCGCGGGGCGTGAGGATCGAGGAGGTGGGCTTCACGGCGAAGCGACAGACCACAGGCTGGCCCGTCGAGATGCCCCCGAGGACGCCGCCGGCATGGTTCGACAGGAAGGTGGGCACACCGCCATTGCCGGGGCGCATCTCGTCGGCGTTCTCCTCCCCCCTCAGGGCCGCCGCCGCAAAGCCGTCGCCGATCTCCACGCCCTTGACCGCATTGATCGACATGAGCGCGGAGGCGAGATCGGAATCGAGCTTGCCGTAAATCGGCGCGCCGAGGCCCGGCGGCACGCCCTCGGCCACGATCTCGATGACGGCCCCGATGGAGGAGCCGGCCTTGCGCAGGCCGTCGAGATACTCCTCGTAGAACCCGGCCGCCTTCGCGTCGGGGCAGAAGAACGGGTTACGGGACACCTCGTCCCAATCCCAGTTGCCCCGGTCTATGGCGTGCGGCCCCATCTGCACCAGGGCGCCGCGGATAGTGACACCGGCGAGCACCTTGCGGGCCACCGCACCGGCTGCCACGCGGGCCGCCGTCTCGCGGGCGGAGGAGCGGCCGCCGCCGCGATAGTCGCGGATGCCGTACTTCACATCATAGGTGAAATCCGCATGCCCCGGACGGTAGGAGTTCTTGATCTCGGAGTAATCCTTGGAGCGCTGGTCCACGTTCTCGATCAGGAGCGCAATCGGCGTGCCGGTGGTCACCTGCTGCCCGGTCCGCTCGTCCATGAAGACGCCCGAGAGGATCTTCACCTGATCCGGCTCCTGGCGCTGGGTGGTAAAGCGGGACTGACCCGGCCGGCGCCGGTCGAGCTCCGCCTGGATCTCGGCAACCTCAAGGGGGATCATGGGCGGACAGCCATCGACCACGCAGCCGAGGGCCGGCCCGTGGCTTTCGCCGAAGGTGGTGACGCGGAACAGGTGACCGAAGGTGTTGTGGGACATGGCGCTTCTTCAGGGTTTACGGCGTCTTAGAACCAAAGCGCCCCGGTGTCACGCCAGCCGGGGATGGATCGATGTCAAAGAGCCAGCGCCTTCGGGCCCGCAGCCTGAGCTGCGAGCCTGAAGGTTGATCGAGGGTGGCGCGTTGTGCAGCCCGGCTCGATGGTTGTGGTGGGAAGTGAGAGCCGAACTGCTCGTCACGCGCGGTTTGTTTCAGCGGACCTGGAGGCATGCCAGATCGGCCACCCGCGAGCACAGGCGTGCGCGACCTGCGGCAGGACCGCTCCCCGTCCCACTCTTGCGACGCCTCGCGAGCGCGCCCCTCGTCGGGCGAGGATGTGCAATGATATAGCTGAGCTTAGCAGAACTGTCAAGGACAAAGTGAGAACGTTACACCGCTCCCCTCTCTCCTCCGTCCTCATCCTGAGGAGCAGCCGTGAGGCTGCGTCTCGAAGGAGGTTCCAGGGCCCTCTGGAAGATCCTTCGAGACGGTCGCTTAAGCGACCTCCTCAGGATGAGGTCAGAGCAAGACAAGGCGTGGATCCCCGGGACGAGCCCGGGGATGACAGGGCGGGGTCTGAACCAGAATGGCCGGGCGTGTCGTCCATCACACAGAGAATGCCAGGGAGAGCTTCACCTGTAGGGATAGCAACGGGCACGATCAAGCGTCAGGCCGTAATGGTCGCCCAGCGCCTCGATGGCGTCGCCATGTTCAGGGTACGGATCCCGGTTTTCAGGCCCGACGACGATGATCCTGAAGCTCGTCTCATGGCGCCCGCCCGGCGGCAGCATGGCGGTGACGAGCGCCTGCCCCTCCGCATCGCGTAGGGTGAGGAACAGCGGCATGACGCGCTGCACATGGGCCTTGAGGCCGATGTTCCTCTCAACGAAGGAACTCGATGCCGACCGGTAGCTCTGTTCGGCCGCCGCCCAAGCCTGATGGAAGTGCTTCTCGACCGCATGACGCATGGCATCGGATTCGAGCGCGGCCTCCCCTTCGGTTTCGATGAGAAACCAGGTCGTCGAGCCCGGAGCGTCGCAGATGTATTGCATATTCTTCAACGCGGGAGCGCGGCGATGGTTGTCAGTCACACTCGGCTGTAATGACGCAACTCAGGCGAACCGATCCGTTGCGGCCACGATGCTCTCCGTCATGCCCGGATCGCGCGCATCGTGTCCGGCCTCGCTGACGATCACGAGTTCGCTGCCCGGCCAATGCCGATGAAGCGTCCATGGCGTGATGAGGGGCCCGCCGATGTCCAGCCGACCGTGGATAAGAATACTGGGGATAGTGGACAGCCGCCCCATGTTCCGCAGCAGTGCTCCGTCTTCGAGCCATGCTGCATGCCGCCAGTAGTGGGTCACGAGTCGCGCAAAGCCCAGCCGAAAGGCAGGGTCCTCGTAGCGAGGGTGGGGCTTGTGACCGGGATGGACTGCGACGATGGCCATCTCCCAGTCGCACCAGTCCCTCGCCGCCTTGTCGTGAACGGCGGGATCCGGATGCATGAGCAGGCGGTGATAGGCATCGACCAGGCTGCCGTTTCGTTCCTCTTCAGGAACGCCATCGCGGAATCGGCTCCAGGCTTCGGGGAAGAAAGCCCCTACCCCGCGGGTGATCCAATCGATCTCCGACGGTGTGGTGGTGGCAATGCTGAACAGCACCAGTTCGGTCACCCGCTCCCCATGCTGCTGGGCGTAGGCGAGCGCCAGGGTCGATCCCCAAGAGCCGCCGAGAATCAGCCAACGCTCAATGCCGAGATGCTCACGCAGCCGCTCGATGTCGGCGAGCAGGTGAGAGGTCGTATTCGTGGAGAGATCGATCCCTGGGTTGCTCGCATGAGGTTGGCTCCGACCGCTTCCGCGCTGGTCGAAGAGAATGATGCGGTACTTCCTCGGATCAAAGTATCGGCGCGCATTCACCGTGCAGCCGGAACCAGGACCGCCGTGAAGAACGAGAGCCGTCTTGCCATGAGGATTGCCGCAGGCCTCCCAGTAGAGGCGGTGCCCATCCTCCACGTCGAGCATGCCCGTTTTGTAAGGGTCGAGAGATGGGTACAGATCGGCCATCGCATGCTCCGTCACGTTGGCCATTGTTGAAGCCAGCTACACCCAGCGGTGGTTGCGCCCCTCGATCACGAGCACCCGCCCCTGCCAGATGTCCAGGCTGGCCGCCTGACGGGCGTTCACGCCGCAGGCGATGGCGAGAAACGCGCGGGCGACGCCGCCGTGGGCCACCACCACCGTGTCGCGGGTCAGGTCGTCGAGGAACGGACGGATGCGCTCGACCAGCATGGCGTAGCTCTCGCCGCCGCCGGGCGGAGCGTAGTTCCACTTGTCCTGCTCACGCAGAGCTGCCATGGACGGCTCGGCCCTGCGGACTTCCTTCCAGGTCATGCCCTCCCAGACGCCGAAGGTCAGCTCCACGAGGCGCTCGTCCAGCCTGTAGGATTCCGGATGGAGCCCCAGGGTCCCCCGCAGGATCTCCATGGTCTCGCGGGTGCGGGTCATGGGACTCGCGATATAGGCGAGGTCCTCCACAAGGGGCGCCAGCGCCCGGAGGCGGCGGGCCGCCTCCTCGGCCTGGACGCGGCCCACATCGTTGAGCGGGATGTCCTTCTGCCCTTGGAGCCGGCCTTCGAGGTTCCAGTCCGTCTCGCCATGGCGAATGAAGTAGATCGTGGGGCGGGACGGGGTCACGGCTTCAGGTCCGGTTACGCGTTACTGGAGTCAGTCTTTGTCGAGGGAGAGGTCCGGGGCTTCCGGGTTCTTCATGCCGACCACGTGGTAGCCCGCATCCACGTGCAGGATCTCGCCGGTCATGCCGCGGGACATGTCGGACACGAGATAGGCGGCCGTCTCGCCGACCTCCTCGATGGTGACCGTGCGGCGCAGCGGCGAGTTGTACTCGTTCCACTTGAGAATGTAGCGGAAGTCGCCGATGCCCGACGCCGCCAGCGTCTTGATAGGGCCCGCCGAGATGGCGTTGACGCGGATGTTCTTCGGCCCGAGATCGGCCGCCAGATAGCGCACGGAGGCCTCGAGGGCCGCCTTCGCCACGCCCATGACGTTGTAGTGCGGCATCCACTTCTCGGCGCCGTAATAGGTGAGCGTGAGCAGCGAGCCGCCCTCGTTCATCAGCTTCTCGGCGCGCTGGGCGATGGCCGTGAAGGAATAGCAGGAGATCAGCAGCGACTTGGTGAAGTTGCCTTCCGAGGTCTCCACATAGCGGCCCGTCAGCTCGTCCTTGTCCGAGAAGGCGATGCAGTGGACCACGAAGTCGAGGGAGCCCCAGAGGCGCTTCACTTCATCGAACACCGCGTCGATGGTGGCGCCGTCCGTCACGTCGCAATGGCCGACGACCGCCGCATCAAGCTCCTTCGCCAAGGGCTCGACCCGCTTCTTCAGGGCGTCTCCCTGATAGGTGAAGGCGAGTTCGGCCCCGTGCTGGCGGGCCGCCTGCGCAATGCCCCAGGCGATGGAACGGTTGTTCGCCACGCCCATGATCAAGCCGCGCTTGCCGGCCAGAATGCCAGCCTTTGTCTCCGCCATGGTTCACCTAGATCGTCGCTGGATAGTTTAAATAAGAACGGCCTCTTTAGCCGACCCGGCGACCACGGGGAAGCCCTCTTGGCATTCTCATCGCGGGATCGCCGGCACAGGGCCGGCGATCCCAGTTGGAGAAGCTGCAAGCCACTGTCATTCCGGGGCGCCGGAGGCGAGCCCGGAATGACAGTGGAGGGTTACACAGGAGATGACCAAACACTCAGCCGAGGGCCTGCCCCTACTTGGCCTTCGCCGAGAGGCGCCTGCGGGCATACTCCATCAGGTCCTCGTCCACGATCTCGGGCAATCTGATCTCCGTGCTCACGAAGAGGTCGCCAGGGCCGGTCTTACCCGGCAGCCCCCTGCCGCGCAGGCGGAAGGTGCGGCCGGAATTGGTCAGGGGCGGAATCTTCATCTCCACCGTGCCGGTCAGGGTGGGCACGCGCACCGACCCGCCGAGGATCGCCTCCTCTATCTCGATCGGCAGCCGCAGCCGCAGGTTGGAGCCTTCGGGGGTGAAGCGCTCATGAGGCGCGAACGCGATGGTCAGCAGCGCATCGCCCGGATCGATTCCGGGAGCGCCCGTTCCTAAGCCGCGCAGGCGGATCACCTGGCCGTCGGCGACGCCCTTGGGGATGACCACGTCCACGTCGCGGCCGGTGGGGAGCTTGACCCGCTTCTTCGCCTCGGCGGCGATTTCCTCCAGGGTGACCGTGAGCGTGGCCTCGACGTCCTCGCCCTTCTGCTGCCGGGGACGGCCGCGGGTCTGGCGCGGGCTTTCGCCACCGGATCGGAAGGCGTTCTCGAAGATCTGGGAGAAGAAGTCCTCGCCCGGATCGGCGCCGAAACCGCTCTTGCTGCGCCGCCCGCCGAAGGGATTGCCTCCGCCGAAGCCGGCGAATCCCTCCGCCCCGGCCCCGCCGCGGCCGCCGCCGAAGCCCTCGAAGCCCTGGAAGCGCGGCTTGCCTTCGGCGTCGATCTCGCCCCGGTCGAACTGGGCCCGCTTGGCCGCGTCGCCCAGGATCTCATAGGCCGAGTTCGCCTCCGCGAACTTGTCCTTGGCCTTGGGGTCGTTCGTGTTGCTGTCCGGATGATAGGTCTTGGCGAGCTTGCGGAACGCCTTCTTGATGTCCGCTTCGCTCGCAGAGCGGGACACACCCAGGACTTCATAGGGGTTGCGCATGTGGAATCCTGAACCGTCGGGAGAAGAGCCTGGAAGCTCACTGGTTTGACGGTCATATGGGCAAAGTGTTGCCCCTTTGCAACGACTGAACCGGCAGCGGCTAGACTTTGGCCGTAGCCTTCAGCGGCTTGACCTCCTTGAGCACCCATTCGCTCCCCGAGGGCCGGCAGGCCGTGCCCTGAAGGGCAGCCGTGGACGGGCCGCTCAGATGGGCCGAGAAGGCGCGGCAGATCTCGTCGTTCTTCACGAAGGGCGCCCCGACCGGAGTGAACGTGCCCTTGCGGGCGGTCGCCGGGTTGTCCCAGGAAACCTGGGTGCCGGGTCCCTGCGGGTCGAGGGCGACGGCCAGCGCCGCCTTGGCCCGCCGCCAGTCTTCCTCATCCAGATCGGCCGAGAGGGTGACGTCGCTCCTGGTCGCGATGGCGCCGGTTGCCTTGGGTCCGTCCTCGTCGAGGGCCGACAGCCCAAGGGACATGCCGCAGGCGCTCGTGGACAGGGCAATCAGCCCAGCCGTGAGCACTTTCAGCATTTCGCTGATCCCGGCATCTGATCTATAACGGCGCGGATTGATCCACGTCACGCGTTGGGTCCCCCAGAACCAAAAGTCACAGAACGAGATAAAACAGTGAGCGGGTTAATAACTGGTGACTTCACGGAGTCGGACGAGCCCTTCGACCTCTTCCAGGCCTGGATGAAGGAGGCGGAGACCTCGGAGCCGAACGACCCCAACGCCATGGCGCTTGCCACGGTGGACGAGACCGGGTTGCCGAACGTCCGCATGGTGCTGCTCAAAGCGGCCGACGAGAATGGCTTCGTCTTCTACACCAACACGGAATCCAACAAGGGCCGCGAACTCCTGGGCCAGGGGAAGGCCGCCCTCGTGCTGCACTGGAAGAGCCTGCGCCGGCAGGTGCGCGCCCGCGGCCCTGTGACGCTGGTGAGCGAACAGGAGGCCGACGCCTATTTCCAGAGCCGCCCCCGGGACAGCCGCATCGGCGCCTGGGCGAGCCAGCAGTCGCGCCCGCTCGAGAGCCGCTTCGCCCTGGAGAAGGCCGTGGCCCTCAACACCGCCAAATTCGCCGTGGGCGAGATCCCGCGCCCGCCCCACTGGACGGGCTTCCGGATCGCGCCGAGTACAATCGAGTTCTGGCAGGACAAGCCGTTCCGGCTGCACGACCGGGTCGTCTTCACCCGGGACGGCGAGGGCTGGCGGAAGGTGCGGCTTTATCCCTGATCCCATGGACCCCGGCTGTGAACCGGGATAAGGATCTGCCCCGCTTACGAGAGATGTTCATGTCCTCTTCGCCCAGCAATTCCCGCCGCATCATGCTGCTCACCGGCGCGAGCCGCGGCATCGGGCATGCCACGGTCAAGCGCTTCTCCGCGGCCGGGTGGCGGGTGATCACCTGCTCGCGGCACGGGTTTCCCGAGAACTGCCCATGGGAGATGGGGCCTGAGGATCACCTGCAGGTCGATCTGGCGGATGCGCAGGACACCCGCCGCGCCATCGCGGAAGTGAAGGAGCGCCTTGCCGCCGAGGGCGGCTGCCTGCACGCGCTCGTGAACAATGCGGGCATTTCGCCCAAGGGCGAAGGCGGCTCCCGGATGGGCACCCTCGACACCCGCTACGAGGACTGGCTGCGGGTGTTCCAGGTCAACTTCTTCGCCTCGATCATGCTGGCCCGCGGCCTGCAGGACGAGCTCACCAAGGCCAAGGGGTCGGTAGTGAACGTGACCTCCATCGCGGGCTCGCGCGTCCACCCCTTCGCGGGCGCGGCCTATGCCACCTCCAAGGCGGCGCTCGCATCGCTGACCCGCGAGATGGCGGCCGATTTCGGGCCGCTGGGCGTGCGCGTGAACGCCATCTCGCCGGGCGAGATCGACACCGCGATCCTGTCGCCCGGCACGGAGAAGATCGTGGAGCAGCTCCCCATGCGGCGGCTGGGCACCCCGGACGAGGTGGCCAAGGCGATCTATTTCCTGTGCACCGAGACAAGCTCCTACGTGACCGGCGCGGAGCTCCACATCAACGGCGGCCAGCACGTCTGAGGTGGTCCATGCCCCTGCGGCTGTCCCGACAACACGCGCAGAGCCTCCTCGCCGCCTCGCTGATGCTCGGTTCGACGGCGGGGGCGTGGAGCCAGGAAAGCCTTGAGAGAAACCCCTTCGCCGATCCGGACATGCAGCCCTCCTATCAGGCGCAGTGCCATGAGGTGCGGGAGCTGACCAACGATCGCGAGACCGGCGCGACCCGCGTGGATTTCAGCGTCACGGGTCCCCTCGCCCTCGTGCATTTCGACGGCACGCTGGCTTATCTCGGCCTGTGCGGCAACGCTCCCGACCCGAAGGTGCTCTGCGTCACCTACCAGACCAACGACATGAAGGTCGGCGACGTGGTGACGGTGGCCGGCGGCTACAGCCGCCCGAACCCGGACTTCATCGTCCTCGACCCCTGCCTCGCGCAGCGGCCGGACGAGCCGCCGCAATAGGAAGCATCGCGCCGGGCTATTGCCGCATGACCACGGCAGGCCGCGCCTCCGTCTCTCCGGAAAGGGAGCGGGGATGAGCAGGCGGCGACTGTTCAAGACAGCCCCGAAGGAGAAGCTGAAGCAATGCTCTCTTCTCAATGCCCAGTTCTCCCCTCCTCATGACCTGCTCCCGCGACACCACAACGACACTTTGGGACGATCCCTCGAAAAGGTCCGTTCGATTAAGACGGCGTTAATTCGATCAGGCGGAGACTCGAGCATCATCTGGAGGAAACCAGAATGGTCTCCGCTTCCCGTTCCAAGGCCACAGTCCTTGTTGTCGAAGATGATTCACTCGCCCGCGAGCTTCTGGCTCAGCTTCTTCAGGCAGGCGGCTATGACGTCATAGCCACACCCACCGGAGATCAGGCCTTGCTGATCCTTTGCCACCAAGGCCGGGAGATCGACTGGCTCGTGAGCCGGGTAAGCCTCCCAGGGCTCGTATGCGGATGGATCCTGGCTGATGAGTACCATGAGCATCACCCGGCCCGGCCCGCGCTTCTGCTCTCGTCGTTGGACCCGGCAGACAAGCCGTCCGCGAACGCGGTCTTCATCCCACCGCTCGCGCCCATGAGGGTCCTTGAGGTCCTGCAGGCCCTGAAGAGTCCTGAACATGCTCAGGTGCTCGAGTTCCCAGCGACAAAGGCCGCGTGACCTCCTCCCACGGCGTCTCAGTGGTCACATTGCGCGCTTCGGCTCGGATCATTAACATAAGTTACAATAAGTGATGGGCTCGGGGGAACGACAGCCGACGGGAGCAGTTCTTTTGCCAAGCTCTGAAGAGAGCATGTCGGAGGTAGGCCATGCTGGATGAGACCGTCGGGGACTGGCAAAGCGGAGAGCTTTTTGTGGTTCCTCACGCATGGAGGGATGACGAGCTGTGGTCCGAGATCCAGGCGAGCACCCGAGAGCGTATCACCACAAATCTGCGGACCATGTACAGCGAGTTGCTTGAGCAGCCGCTCTCAGCGCCGCTCGTAGACATTGCCCATCAGGTCAAGTCGCGATCGGCATAGCTGAGTGGCGCGTCAGTGCTGGTGTTCAGGCGGCGCGAACAAAATCAGTTCCGCCCGCTCGCTGCCTTCAACATATGCATCGTGCCCGGGCGGGATCTCGAAGAAGTCACCCGCGCCGATGCGGGTCTCGATGCCCGTATCGACCATGCGAACCACAAGCTTGCCGCCGATACAGTAGCCTGTGTGGCGCATAGGGCATGAGTCGGGAGACCCAAGCAGCGGCTTCTCGTCGGCTTCCCACGTCCACCCCGGTTCGAAGACGGCGTGCATGCCGGCTGTGCCGTCAGCCATCCTGATGATGGAAATTCGGCCGTGATCTTTCATGTCGAGAAGTTGGTCGGGAGTGTCGAACCGCCTGATCTCAATCGCAGAGGCCATCTCAGAACCCTCCGTCATGCCCAAATGAATGGGCCACACAGGACAGTATCCGGCAGTTCAGGAGGCCGAACAAGCAGTTCTCCAGGATAAGGGTCTCTTCACCTCTGCCCGCTATACCATCCCCATGACCTGCTGCTTGAGCCCAGGCCATAGAACTTCCATGCGCCGCAAATTGTTGTACGGTGCGACCGGAGTACCCCTTAAGGCGAGATGCAGCATGGTGATCGTTTATCCTGTGGCGGCTTTGATCGGCGGTCTCATCGGCTGCGCCCTGCTCTGGCCTTATGGAGTGGCCATCTCCCTTATCAGCATGCCCTTTATCGGCAGCTTGTTCGCCCTCTTTGTCGCAGTCCTCGTTTACGTAAGATCCTCCGGGGAGAGATACCCAAGCGAGGATGGACCAGCCGATGCGGATCCATTCCGATCATCCCAGGCTGCCGATAGCTACCGATAAGCCGCCATGGAAACCGTAAGCGGATACAGTGCGTGGCATCGGAGGATATGACCTGCTCCCGCGATGCCACAGCCGCCTCCGAACTCACCGACCAACCCGTCAGCACCTGGTCGGAGGAATGGCGGATTAGGACCGAATCTCGGGCCATTCTCAAGACGTCCAGGGAGCGGCGGGGCGTATTCTTCAACGGCCGAAGGGCGAGAGAACGGGAAAACCGTTGACCGGGGCTTGTAAGCATCCGGGGTCAGAAGGCGGCCGAGGCGATCATGGAGACCATGCGCCGGCTGCAGGAGGCGGTAAGCCCCTCCTCGGCCAGCCATGACAAGCTATCGGGCCTACGGCGTTGCCGACAAAGAAAGAGCGCCCGCGAGGGGCGCCCCGAAGTGCCTGATCCGTAGGGGCAAGTGTGGACCAGAGGGACATAAACGATCCCGCTGCTAATTGGTTCCCACGGAATGGCACAATAATTTTTGAGCGAGGTCGCATTCCCGCCAAGGTTAATATTAAGTTAATACCTGCCGTAGGGGCATCTACGGGCCGGGGGCCGCGCTCAGCATCTGCAAGGGTCGGGCGCGGCCTTTTTCTTGTTCACCCCTCCCCGCCATACCCTCCCGATGACCTACTCCCGCGACATTACCCCCATCTCCGAGCCCAACGGCCAACCCGTGAGCACCTGATCTGGGGATTGGTGGATCGTATTCACCTTGCCTCCTCCACGGTCGAGGCGATTGTCGCACACCGGGCCTGCCGGAAAGCTCTTAAGAACGATTTTTTGCCTTTCTTGGACCTGCGGAGCTATCCGGCCGCATCGAGCACAGTCCATCCGCAGTTGGGCATGTCATCGCCTTTGACGCATGTCAGGGTCCCGGAGCGCCTCTCCACCCATACGTTCGTGGCTCCTGGCAAGAGCGTGCAGTGCTTCTGGGCGGTTTCCGATTTGACCTGTGCCCTCCAAGCGCTGCTGTTGCCGCGCAATTCGCTCAGTTGGTTTGCCGTGGCCGGTGTCGAGCAAAGGACGTGAAGGCTGCGCAGCGTAACGCGCTCGGCCTGCGCGGCTGCGGGAGTGGCGGCAAGTGCTAGGACGAAAACAAGACTTTTCATGCGTGATACCTTTCGTTTGACTGCCCGAGAGGCTGCCTAGTTCAGGAAACGCATGGACAAGCCTCCCGATGCATACGCCAAACGAGGGATGGGGCTCATCGAAACCGAGCCAGAGCCATCCTGAAGATGTCCAAGCGGGAGCGGGACGTGTTCTTCAACGGCCGGAAGGACGAGAACTGGAAGACCATCGCCGGCGGCTGATCGGCATCCGGGGAGATCCGGGGGCCATGGAGCGGCTGCCCTGATCAGGCTTGGTTTGCTGGGAACGGCAGATGCGCCACCGCATAGCCATCGTGGTCATGAACGCTGACCTGCCACTCCGACCAATCGACCTGAGGCGGGGCTTCCTGCATGAGCTGCCGGGCGCAGCAAAGCGCCTCGGGCTCGACCTGCTTCCTCGACCGGGACCGACGACCTTGCCTGTCCACGATCAAGGCCATTCCATCCGTCATGTGGTAGAAGTAGCGGCGTCCCATCGCGCCTCTCCTTTGCCATCACGCCCCGTTGAGCAGCAAACTCCGGGATCTGTGACAGGTTTTCCTTCCCAAAGACCGAATTGCGGGTTGCTCCCGCTATCCACTGTCTCCACAGGCCCTGAAAGGCATATGCTGATTTGACGGGGCGTCTTTCTTCTTCGGCGAGGGCCATAGGACGTCATCACGCCGCCTGCGCGGGCCAGGCCCCCACATAGCGCGATTGCGGCCGGATGATGCGGCCTAGGCGGCCCTGCTCGATGGCATGGGCCACCCAACCCGCCGTGCGGCCCGCTGCGAACAGGGGCGTAAAGCCCTCGCGGGGGACGCCGAGGGCATCGAGCAGGATGGCGGTGTAGAACTCCACGTTGGTGTCGAGCCGCCGTCCGGGCTTGCGGCGCTCCAGGACCTTCAGGGCCGTGGCCTCGACGGCTTCCGCGAAGGCGATGCGATTGTCCCTCCCCTTCAGCTTTCCGACCGCGGCTTTGAGCACATCCGCCCGCGGGTCGCGCACCCGGTAGATGCGGTGGCCGAAGCCCATGAGACGCTCGCCCCGCGACATGGCGTCGTCGAGCCAGGCCTCCGCATTCTCGACCGAGCCTATGGCGTCGAGCATGTCGAGCACCGGGCCCGGCGCGCCGCCATGGAGCGGCCCTTTGAGGGCGCAGAGCCCCGCCACCACGGACGACAGGATGCCGGCCTGCGTCGAGGCGACCACCCTGGCCGTGAAGGTGGAGGCATTGAGACCATGGTCGATCACCGTCACGAGATAGGTGTCGAGGCCTTTCGCCGCCTCGGCCGAGACCGGCGCATCGCGCATCATGCGCAGGATGTCTGCCGCGTGACCCAGCAGCGAGTCGGGCGCGACCGGCGCGAGGCCCCGGGCGCCCCGCACCGCCATGGCGGCCGCAACGCCCGCAGCTCCAACGGCAAGAGGCGCATGATCCCTCTCCTCATCGGGCAGGCTCGCGAGCAGCAGCCGCATGCCCTCCACGGGGGTGAGGCCGGCAAGCTGCGGGGCGAGAGGCGCGAGATGGGCGTAAGCCCTCTGCCGGGCTGCGCTCAGGAGAGCCTTCGGGTCGACCTCGGCGTCGGGAACGAGGCCGCCCCAGAGCATCGCCACCACGTCCTCGAAGCTCGCCCGGCCGGCCAGCTCTTCCAGGTCATGCCCGGCGATGATCAGGCGGCCCGCCTCGCCGTCCACATGGCTTAAGCTGGTCTCGGCGGCCACCACGTCGTCCAGTCCGATCGTCATGAATGTTCTCCTTTGCGGGGGAGCATCGCGCCGCGCTTGCAGATCCGTCAATCTTGAATCAACATATCAACATATGGGCGCCGCATCCCTCGACCTCACCTCGGCCGAAGAGGCTTCGTCCCGCCTCGGCATCAGCCGGGCGAGCCTCTATGCCTATGTGAGCCGCGGCCTGATCCGCTCCTTCGCCTCGCCGCACGACCCGCGCCAGCGCCTCTATGCCGTGGACGATGTGGAAGCCCTGGTGGAGCGCAAGGCGCGCTTCCGGCGCCCGACGGTCGCGGCCGCGACCGCCCTCGACTGGGGCCTGCCCGTGCTGGAGACGGGAATCACCCAGATCAGGGATGGTCGCCTCTTCTATCGCGGCCAGGACGCCATCGCCCTTGCCCGCACTGCTGCCTTCGAGGACGTTGCGCACCTCCTGATCGGCGCCCTCGACAAGGACACCTTCAACCACCCCTCCCGAATACCGCTTCCCCTGCCGGCCCCTGCCTTCGGGCCGCATGCCTTCGTGGCGCAGGCCATCCGCCTCCTGTCCGAGCCTGTCGCGAGAGAAACCAGGGCGGCCGAGGTGGTGGCGATCCTGCGCCTGACGGCAGCAGCCGCGAGCGGCGCCGATCCCGGCACCGCACCCATCCACCGTCACCTGGCCTCGGCCTGGAAAGCCCCGCCGCAGGCTGCCGAGGCAATCCGGCGCGCGCTCGTTCTGTGCGCCGACCACGAGCTCAGCTCCTCGGCCTTCGCGGTGCGGGTCACGGCATCGACCGGCGCGTCCCTGCGCAATGCGGTGATCGCGGGTCTCGCGGCCCTGAGCGGCCCCTATCACGGGGGCATGACCGAGCGGATTCGGGCCTTTCTGGACGTTCCCGGAACAGCACCCCACACCGGCACCCACCATCGCCTCTATCCGGAGGGCGATCCCCGGGCCGCGGCCCTCCTGGAGAACGTTCCGCTGCTCGCCTCGGACGCCACGACCCTGCGGGTGATCGCGGATGCCTCCGGCGGCCCGCCCAGCATCGACGTGGCTCTCGTCATGATGGAGCGGGCCTATGGACTGCCGGTGGGCGCTGCCTTTACGCTCTTTGCCGTCGGGCGCACGGCCGGGTGGCTCGCCCACGCCATCGAGCAGCGCAGCCAGGCGACCCTCATCCGCCCGCGGGCGCGCTATGTCGCGGCCGAGCAAAAGCATTCTCCATGACCAGCGACCGCTTCTACCCCGCCCGTCCCGTTCTCGCCGCCTCGGTGGCGGTGATCCGCGAGGGACGCATCCTGCTCGCCGCCAGGGGCAAGCCGCCGAGCGAGGGGCTGTTTTCGCTGCCCGGCGGCATGGTGGAGGTGGGCGAGACGCTCGCCGAGGCAGCCCTGCGGGAACTTCGCGAGGAAGTGGGGGTTGAGGCCAAGCTTATCCGCCTGATCGCCCCGGTCGAATTCATTGAAAGGGATGAGAAAGGCCATATAAGGCATCATGTCGTCATCGCCGCCCATGCGGCCCGCTGGGCTTCGGGCGAACCCCAGACAGGTCCGGAAGCAAAGGAAATCCGTTGGGTCACGGAACGGGACATCGCCGATCTGCCGCTGACGGCAGGACTTGCCGGAATTCTGGAGGAGGCCTTCAGGATCGCCCGGAAGGAGTCCGCTCCATGAAGCACGCCGGGTTGAGCCTCGCCCTGGGCGCGATGCTGCTGGCTATGCCTGCTCCTGCTTCGGCTCAGGGCTTTTTCGATCGGCTGTTCGGGCCTCCTCCGGGCCAGCAGCCAGGGGTTCCGCCACAATACCGGCCGCAGCCTCAGTATCGTCCACCGCCCCAATATCGCCAGCAGCCGGCCCCGCAACAGCAGCAGCCGCAGCAGCGAAGGCCTCAATCGCAGCGCCCGGCTCCTCAACAGCAGCAGCCTCAACAGCCACCCCAGCAGCAGGCGGAACCCGCGCCCGCGGTCGAGCCGCCGCCTGCGCCCTACGAGAAGGAACTGCTGCGGCTCGCCGAGATCATGGGATCGCTGGCCATGCTGCGCCCCCTCTGCAGCGCGCCCGATGCCGCGGAATGGGGCCGGCGCATGCAGATTCTGCTTGAGGCCGAGGGCTCGACGCCGGGACGGCGGGAGCGTCTCGCCGGCGCCTACAACAAGGGCTATCAGGCCTATGCCCTCACCTACCGGGTCTGCACGCCCTCCGCGCAGGAAGCCTCGGTGCGCTTCCTGGCCGAAGGAGAGCAGCTTGCCCGCAGCATCACCGGGCGCTACGGCGGCTGACCGGGAGCAAGGATCGATCTCGTCCGCAGCCTCATCCTGAGGAGGTCACGGAGCGACCGTCTCGTAGGACGAGGCGTCTCCCGTGCTCACTGGATCCTCCTTCGAGACGCCGCTGCGCGGCTCCTCAGGATGAGGTCGGTTATTCATGAGACCCGCATGCCAAGGCCGGTGTTGCAATGGTGCCTCTTATCCACATTTTTCGAGCACCGCCCTCTCGCGTTAACCTCCTTGCAAGGTGATGCTGGCGGTGGGTCGGCGCGACGTCTAAGAATGATTCAACCGAACTCGCACCGCCCCTCAAAGGGGCCTGGATCATGAACGACAACGACGTCCTTCTCGACGAATCGCCCAACCTCATCGCCCTCAAGCAGGCGGCCCTGAGCTATGTGACCGAGGCCTTCGCCGAGGCGGAGCTCGACGGGCTCGACGGCGATTGCATGGCCCAGGCAGCCCTCTTCGCGGCGTTCACGGAACTCGTCGCCACCTATGGCGAGGATGCCGTTGCGGAATACGCCGCCACCCTGCCGGACAAGATCCGCACGGGGGCGTTCTCCATGGCGATGTCGCTCAAGCATTGAGGCGGACGTCAAGCTGCGCGTCGTCAGACCCACGGTTCGCCTCGACGAGGTGATTCGCTTCTACCAGAACGGTCTTGGCTTCGAGCTTATTGCGGCTTTCGATGATCGGGACAGGTTCTCCGGCCGGCTCCTGGGCCACCCACAGGCGCCGTGGCATCTCGCATTTACGTACTATCACGACTTGAAAGCCGGGCGAGCGCCGACTCAGGACAACCTGCTCGTCTTCTATCTGCCCGATCGTGCCGAATGGGAAGCCGCCGTCGAGCGGATGAGGGTCAACGGTTATTCCTCCGTCCCCTCTTTCAATCCGTACTGGGACCGCGACGGCATGACGTTCGAGGATCCGGACGGCGACCGTGTCGTGCTGCAAAGCATGGCTTGGGTGAAGTAGCACAACGCTTTGTCATCCGGGGGCGAGTGCCAACGAGAGCCCGGAACCCATAACCACAACGTTTCTCGCAAGGATTCTGCGGCGCCCGTAGCGCCCTCTTTGATGCCGTCAGCGTTTATGGCTTCCGGGCTCCGCTACGCGGCCCCGGAATGACAGTGACTTGGCGTCCGCAGGAGCAGTGCTCCTTCACGAGCGCAGCGTCTCCTCGAACCGCACCACCTCGCCCTGCGACGGCGTCTCGAGCGAACCGTCCCACATCACCACGTTGCCGCGCACGACCGTGCCGACGGGCCAGCCTGTCACCTTCTTGCCGTCATAGGGGGTCCACTGCGACTTCGAGGCGATCCAGTCGTTGGTGATCGTCTCCGTGCGCTTCAGATCGACCACGGTGAAATCCGCGTCGTAGCCCACGGCGATGCGGCCCTTGCCGGCAATGCCGAACAGGCGCTTGGGGCCGGCGCTCGTCATGTCGACGAAGCGCTCGAGCGTGAGGCGGCTTGCATTCACGTGGTCGAGCATGATCGGCACAAGCGTCTGCACGCCGGTCATGCCGGAGGGCGTGTTCGGATAGGTCATGTCCTTTTCATCGCGCGTGTGCGGCGCGTGGTCGGAGCCGAGGATGTCGGCGATGCCCTCGTCAAGCCCCTGCCAGATCGCGGCGCGATGCAGCTCGTCGCGCACGGGCGGGTTCATCTGGATGTAGGTGCCCAGCCGCTCGTAGTCCTCGGGGCCTGCGAGCGTCAGGTGATGCGGCGTCACCTCCACCGACACGAGGTCCTTGTGCTCCTTCAACAGGGCCATTTCCTCGGCGGTGGTGATGTGGAGCACGTGGATGCGCGCGCCGGTTTGCTGAGCGATGCGCACGAGGCGCTGGGTGCAGGCGAGCGCCACTTCGGCCGAGCGCCACACGGGATGCGAGCCAGGATCGCCCTCGACGCGCAGACCTTTCCGCTCACGCAGCATCGCCTCGTCCTCGGAATGGAAGGCGGCGCGGCGGCGGGTGCGGCTTAGGATTCTGGCGATGCCCTCGTCGTCCTCGACGAGAAGCGAGCCGGTGGACGAGCCCATGAACACCTTGATGCCGACAGCGCCCGGCAGGCGCTCCAGATCCGGCACATCGCCCGCGTTCTCATGCGTGCCGCCCACCCAGAAGGCGAAGTCGCAATGCATGCGATGGTGGCCGCGCCGGACCTTGTCGGCGAGCGCATCGGGGGTCGTGGTCTGCGGGTCGGTGTTGGGCATCTCGAACACCGCCGTGACGCCGCCCATGACGGCCGCGCGGGAGCCCGATTCGAGATCCTCCTTGTGGTCGAGGCCGGGCTCGCGGAAATGCACCTGCGTGTCGATGACGCCCGGCAGGATATGGAGGCCCCGACAGTCGATCTCCCGCGCGGCGAAGGCATGAGACAGGTCGCCGATGGCGGCGATGCGCCCGCCGCGCACGCCGATGTCGCGCTCCACGCGTCCGTCGTGATTCACGACGATGCCGCCTTTGAGGATCAGGTCGAAGGTCTGGGGCATGGCAATCTCATCCCTTGAGGCCGCTGCGGAAGGGGCATATGTCACGTTCGACACAGAGAGCAATCGGAGCGGGGCATATGCCGTCAGTCCATCTGGCCGACCGGGGCGTGGTAAGGGTTTCGGGCGAGGACGCCAAGACTTTTCTCGACAACCTCATCACCTGCGACCTGGACCGCGTCACCTCCGAGGCTGCGCGATTCGGCGCCCTGCTGACGCCCCAGGGCAAGATCCTGTTCGACTTCCTGGTCTTCCAGGCGCCGCAGGACATCGGCGGCGCCTATTATCTCGACGCGCTGAAGGTTTACGCGCCCGATCTCGCCAAGCGCCTCGGCTTCTACAAGCTGCGGGCGAAGGTCGTGGTGGAGGATCTCTCCGGCTCTCTTGCCGTCCTCGCCGGCTGGGATGCGCCGCGACCGGACGACGAGGCCGGGCTGGTGGCCGAGGATCCGCGCCTGCCGGCTCTGGGCTGGCGCGCCATCGTGGCGGCGGAGGATGCAGCGGAGTTCGGGAAGGACGCGGCGGAAGACTACCACGCCCACCGCATTGCGCATGGCGTGCCCGAGGGCGGGCGCGACTTCCTGTTCGGGGATGCCTTCCCGCACGAGGCCCTGATGGATCAGCTCCATGGCGTCGATTTCGACAAGGGCTGCTATGTGGGCCAGGAGGTGGTCTCCCGCATGCAGCATCGGGGCACGGCCCGCACCCGCATCGTGCCGGCCCTCTACGAGGGCGGCTTCGCGGCCGATCTCGGCGTCGAGGTCATGGCCGGAGGCAAGCTTCTGGGCAAGACCGGCACCGGCGCCAACGGCCGCGGCCTCCTGATGATCCGCCTCGACCGGGCGCAGGACGCGCTGGAGTCCGGCACGACCATCAGGGCCGGGGGTATTCCCGTACAGCTGGAAAAGCCCTCCTGGGCGAGGTTTGCCTTCCCGGACAAGCCGGGACCAATGTCCCAAGAAATAAAATAGCCAAGCTTCGGAGGAACCAAGACCTCACGGAAACGTTACGTTCAATCGACCCCGCCAAGGTGCCGAAGCAAAACGCATGGGCCGGGTCTGCTGGGGAATCGTCCATGGGTGCATTGCAAGGTATCGGCTCGACGTCGCAGGAAGGGCGCTTTCAGCTTCTTGTCGGCGCTGTGACGGACTATGCGATCTACATGCTCGATCCGGCAGGCATCGTCTCGAGCTGGAATCCCGGCGCCCAGCGCTTCAAGGGCTACACGCCGGACGAAATCCTCGGTGAACACTTCTCCCGCTTCTACACGGATGAAGACCGGGCGACCGAGCTGCCCCGGCGCGCCCTGGAGACGGCGGCCCGCGAGGGCAAGTTCGAGGCTGAGGGCTGGCGCCTGCGCAAGGACGGCACCCGCTTCTGGGCCCATGTGGTCATCGACCCCATTCGCGACGAGCGTGGCGAACTCATCGGCTACGCCAAGATCACCCGCGACCTGACGGAGCGGAAGAAGGCCCAGGAGGCTCTGAAGGAAAGCGAGGAGCGCTTCCGCCTCCTGGTCCAGGGCGTCACCGACTACGCGATCTACATGCTCGACCCGCAGGGCCGCGTGACGAACTGGAACGCCGGCGCCCAGCGCATCAAGGGCTACACCGAGGACGAGATCCTCGGCCAGCATTTCTCCCGCTTCTACACGGATGAGGATCTGGCGACCGAGCTGCCCCGGCGTGCGCTGGAGACGGCGGCCCGCGAGGGCAAGTTCGAGGCCGAGGGCTGGCGCCTGCGCAAGGATGGCACCCGCTTCTGGGCCAGCGTCGTCATCGATCCCATCCGCAACGACATGGGCGAGCTCATCGGCTACGCCAAGATCACCCGTGACATCACGGAACGTCGGAAGGCCCAGGAGGCTCTGGCCCAGGCGCAGGCCGCTCTGTTCCAGTCGCAGAAGATGGAGGCCGTCGGGCAGCTCACGGGCGGCGTCGCGCACGACTTCAACAACCTCCTGACCATCATCGTCAACAACCTGGATCTTCTCACCCGCAACACCCGCGACGCCCGCGACATGCGGCTGATCGAGAGTGCCCAGCGTGCGGCAGAACGGGGCGCGAAGCTGACCCAGCAGCTCCTCGCCTTCGCCCGGCGCCAGCCCCTGCAGCCCAGCCTGCACAATCCCAATGCGCTGATCGAAGGCTTCGAAGCGATCCTGCGCCGGGCCTGCGGCGAACTGGTGAAGCTGCATCTCGCGCTGTCGCCGCAGATCAGGTCGATCTCCGTCGACGGGCCGCAATTCGAAGCGGCCCTCCTCAACCTCATCGTCAACGCGCGGGACGCCATGCCCGAGGGCGGGGCGCTGAAGATCACGACGACCAACGCGACCCTGAGGGAGAACGACCGGCCGTCATCCGACCTTGAGCCCGGCTATTACGTCTCCGTCGTGGTGGAGGATACGGGCTCAGGCATGGCGCCCGACATCCTCGACCGCGTTTTCGAGCCCTTCTTCACCACGAAGCAGATCGGCAAGGGAACGGGCCTGGGCTTGAGCCAGGTCTATGGCTTCGTGACGCAAACGGGCGGGCACATCAAGGTCGACAGCGCCGAGGGCGAGGGAACCAAGGTCACCATGCTGCTGCCGGCCCAGGATAACGGGGAGGAGGCCGTGGAGGACGAAGGCGAAACGTTACAGCCGGCCCGTGACAGTGCGGGCACCGTGCTGATCGTCGAGGACGAGCCCGCCGTGCTGGAAGTGGCGAGCGACATTTTCGACAGCCTCGGCTACGACGTGCTGACCGCCACGGATGCCCAGGAGGCGGTCGCGGTTCTGGGCGGCGACGCCTCGATCGACGTGATGTTCAGCGACGTGATCATGCCCAACGGCATGAACGGTGTCGAACTCTCCCGCAAGGCCCGCGAGATGAGGCCGGGCCTCAAGATCCTGCTGGCGTCAGGCTATCCCATGTCGGCCCTGCCCACTGAAGGCCTGGGCGCGGGGGTCTCCTTCATCAGCAAGCCGTACCGCTGGACCGAGCTCGCAGACAAGCTGCGGACGCTCCGGTCCTGAGCATGAAGGCCATCGCCGTGCGTGATGGACGGTATCGGCAATTTTGATTGGTGCAGTTTAAGGCTTGCCGCTAGCATCCCCGAACAATCGGACCGGGAATGCCATGTATCAGCCACCCCACTTTCGCGAGGACAGCCTCGAGGTTCAGCACGCCCTCATCGGGGCCCATCCGCTCGGACTTCTGGTGACCCTGGGCAGCACGGGGCTCGCGGCCAACCCCATTCCCTTCGTGCTCGACGCCTCCGCCTCGCCGCTGGGAACCCTCAAGGCCCATCTCTCGCGGGCCAACTCCCAGTGGCAGGACTTCGACCCTTCGCAGGAAGCCCTCGTGGTCTTCCAGGGGCCCGAGACCTACATCACCCCGTCCTGGTATGCGGCCAAGCGCGAGCACGGCAAGGTGGTTCCGACCTGGAACTACGCCATCGTGCAGGCCTATGGCCGCATGCGCGTCATCGACGATCCGGACTGGCTCCTCCGGCAGATCACTGCCATGACCGACGGGCAGGAGGCCGCTCGGCCGGAGCCCTGGACGGTGGGCGACGCGCCGGCTCCCTTCGTGGCGGCGCAGCTCAAGGGAATCGTCGGCATCGAGATCGAGATCACCCGGATCGAGGGCAAGTGGAAGGTGAGCCAGAACCGGTCGGAGGCCGACCGCCAGGGCGTGTCAGCGGGCCTGCGCCTCGCGCAGGGCGACGCCTCGCGGCACATGGCGGATCTGGTTGATGCGCGAGGAGCCTTGCCCGGTGGCCGACAATCTTGAACCCCGCGTCGAGCCCTGCGTGCTGCAGACGCTTGAGGAATGGGTTGCCCTTCGGCATGCCCTGTGGCCCGAGGGCCCGAAGGAAGATCACCGCTCCGAGGCGCAGGCCATGCTCTGGGAGCAGAAGGAAGCCATCGCGCTTCTCGTCCGCCTGCCCGACGGCACGCCGGCTGGCTTCGCGGAAGCGGCGCTGCGCCACGATTACGTGAACGGCTGCGCCACTTCACCGGTGGCCTTTCTCGAAGGAATCTACGTGCAGCCGGAGCACCGCGGGAAGGGGCTCGCCCGGCTGCTGTGCCGCGCAGTCGAGCGCTGGGCGAGAAGCCTCGGCTGCAGCGAGTTCGCATCCGACGTCCTCCTCGACAACACCGCTTCGCAGAGCATGCATATAGCCCTGGGCTTCGAGGAGACGGAGCGGGTCGTGTACTTCCGGAAGCGGCTGTCGTCCTGAAAATCCGGCTGTAAACCGTGCTTTCACCCACCGACCTCATTCTGAGGAGGTCGCGGAAGCGACCGTCTCGAAGGAGGATTCAGTGCTCTCTGGAAGATCCTTCGAGACGCAGCCTGTCGGCTTCTCCTCAGGATGAGGTCAGAGGTTGATAGGTCTGCCTCCTGACGTCAGAAACCCATCTTCCCGTTTGCCGGCACTCCCGCTACACAGGTCCCATGAGCGACGGACTGATCCTGCATCCCGACAACAAAGCACGCTGCTGGTGGCCCGGCACGGATCCCTTCTATTTGGAATACCACGACACCGAATGGGGCGTGCCGGAATTCGACGACCGCGCGCTTTTCGAGAAGCTCATTCTCGACGGCTTCCAGGCGGGCCTGTCCTGGATCACCATCCTGCGCAAGCGCGAGAATTTCCGCCGCGCCTTCGCGGGCTTCGATCCTGCCGTGATCGCCCGGTTCGATCAGGCGCAGGTGGAGGCGCTGATGCTCGATCCGGGCATCGTGCGCAACCGCGCCAAGATCGAGGCGACGATTGCGGGCGCTCGCGCCTGGCTCGCGATCCAGGAGCGCGGCGGCTTCTCGCGCTTCCTGTGGGACTTCGTCGATGGCCGGCCGGTTCAGCCGAAGCTCAAAACCCGCAAGGACGTGCCCACCGAAACCGAGGTTTCCCGCAAGATCTCGAAGGCCCTGAAGGCGGAAGGATTCAACTTCGTCGGTCCCACCATCGTCTATGCCTTCATGCAGGCGGTGGGCATGACGAACGATCACCTCACCGGCTGCTTCCGCCATGCCGAGTGCGCCGTCTTGGCTGAGACGCACTGATGGCCAAGGAGCCGCGCGTCTGGCAGCGGATGCTCTCCGGCCGCCGCCTCAACCTGCTCGATCCGTCGCCCCTCGATGTGGAGCTCGACGACATCGCCCATGGGCTCGCCCGCGTCGCCCGCTGGAACGGGCAGACCGTAGGCGGGCATATCTTCTCCGTCGCGCAGCACTCCCTGCTGGTGGAGGCCATCGCGAGCCACATCAACCCGGACATGTCGCGGGAGTGGCGTGTTGCGGTGCTCCTGCACGATGCGCCGGAATACGTGATCGGCGACATCATCTCGCCCTTCAAGGCGGTGATCGGCGACGCGTACAAGGCGATCGAGGCTGGCCTCCTTGCGGCGATCCACCTGCATTTCGGCCTGCCTGCCCAGCCCGCAGCCGCGCTCAAGCGCTTCATCAAGCAGGCGGACCGACAGGCGGCGTTTCTCGAGGCGACCCATCTCGCGGGCTTTTCCCGCGAGGAGGCGATCAAGTTCTTCGGACGGCCCGAGCCCCTGCCCCGCGCGGTGCTGGCCCTTCTGGAGCCATGGCCCGTCGCGCAGGCCGAGGAGTGTTATCACCGGAAGGTCACGGCGGCGCTGGCGATTTGACGCCGCCCACCCTAAACACTCTACCTTGTCCTGAGAGTCTGGCTCATCAAGAGAGCAGCCGGTGTTTCCCTCACCCCTTGCTGGGAGGGTGTGCCGCGCAGCGGCCGGGAGAGGGTCGCAAAGTCGGAACGCTGCGCTTGATGCCTATCAGCGAGGCCTTCCCCACCACGTCATCACCGGTCTTGTGCCGGTGATCCCGATCCGAACAGCGCTGAGTCTCATAGCATCGAGATGGTCAGGACAAGCCCGGCCATGACGGAGATGTCTCACCCAGGCAAACCACCCCCACCCCTCCCCGCAAGGGGGAGGAAAACGGAGCACATGGCTTTATGGCCAGACTCTCAGGGTGAGGGCAGAGTTTGTTTCACGGCATCGTCAATCCGAATCGTGTAAGCCTCTTTGCCACCTTCGAGACCAAGCCCATGCCGACCCTGCACGTCTGTCCCCTCTCCCGCCTGCACGATACCGTTCTCGAGACCCGGGCGAGCCATGTGGTGAGCCTCATGGGAGCCGGCGCCGAGGTGCCGCGCCTCACGGGCATCGCGGCCGGGCGTCATCTTTTCATCGGCGTCAGCGACATCGTTGAGCCGCTCGAGGGACACGTACTGGCGGGCGCGGACCACATGGAGCAGCTGCTCGCCTTCGTCCGCGCCTGGGACCGCGAGGGCCCTCTCGTCCTTCACTGCTGGGCCGGGATCAGCCGGTCGACGGCCGCCGCCTATATCGCGGCCTGCGCCCTCGCCCCGGAGCGGGACGAGACAGCCATCGCCCTTGCCCTGCGCGCGGCATCCCCCAGCGCCACCCCGAATGCCCGGTTCGTCGCCCTGGCCGACGACATTCTCGGCCGCCGGGGCCGGATGGTCGATGCGATCCGGAGCATCGGGCGCGGGGCCGAGGCTATGGAGGGAGCGCCCTTCATGGTACAGCTTGGCGGCAGCTAGCCGATTCCGGATTGGACGGTCAGCCCGACACGAAAACCGGGATCGTCCCTTGGAAATTCCCTTCTTTGTCCTGCTGGCCCTCAGCATTCCGGCCTGCGCCATCGCGGGCCTGGTTCTCGGCCTCTCAACCCGAAGCAGGCTGATGCTCCTCCAGGCCCGCGTCGCGGCTCTGGAAAGCGAGCTGCGCCTGGCTCAGGCCCAGGGAGGGCCGACCGCCTCAGCGGAGCAGCAGGCTCCGGCGCCCATGCCGGAGGCTCCTGCACCCATGCCGGAGGCTCCTGCCGAAACGGCTCCCGCGCCGGATGTGTCCCTGGATCCGATAGCCGAAGCGCTCCGGCCGGCGGGATCGGTTCCCGCCATCCAGGCGCCAGCCCCGCAACCGGCTCCTCGCGGCCGCGGTTTCGAGGAGAATCTCGGCTCCCGCTGGGCCGTCTGGGTCGGCGGCGTGGCTCTCGCCCTCGGGGGGATCTTCCTCGTCCGCTATTCCATCGAACAGAACCTGCTCAGCCCAGCCACCCGCATCGCCCTGGGCGGATTGTTTGCCCTCGCGCTGATCGGGGCCGGCGAATGGCTGCGGCGCCGGGAGAGCGGCCTCGCCCTGCCCGGCGTTCCCGGCGCGGACGTTCCGAGCATCCTGACGGCGGCAGGCACGTGCGGGGCCTTTGCGGCTGCCTACGCGGCCTATGCCCTCTACGGCCTGATCGGCCCGGCCGCCACCTTCGTGACCCTGGGCCTGATCGCAGCCCTGACCATGATCGCATCCACCCTGCACGGCCCGATCCTGGCCGCGCTCGGCCTGCTCGGCGCCATGGGGAGCCCGCTCCTCGTCTCGTCGGACGAGCCGCAGCCCTGGGCGATGGTGATCTACCTCGCATTCGTGGTGCTGCCCGCCTACGGGGTCGCACGCTTGCGCCTGTGGCGCTGGCTCGCGCTCGCGGCCGCCGCCGGGGTGCTGATCTGGACGCTCCTGATCTTCGTCCTGGACGCGTCGGATGCCCTGCCGGCCATGGTGCATCTGGTGATCCAGGCGGGCTTGGCCGCCTGCTTCCTGGTGGCCCTTCCCTACCGCCGGATTTCCGATGCCGAGAGCAGGATTGATCGGGCCGCCAGCATCGTGCTCCTGGCATTCGCGGTTGCCGCTGTCGCGGCCTCCAGCGCAGTCGCGGCAGGTGATGGGCGCGCGATCTTCGTTGCCGCCGTCTCGCTCCTCCTGCTGGCGACCGGGATCCGCTTCGCGACGGGGGCTCCGGCTGCCGCCTGGGCGGTCCTGACCACCGTCGGCGCCCTTCTGGTCTGGCCGATCCAGGCCGATCTCGGCGGCGCGCCTGAAAACCTGTTCTACCAGAGCGGCGATCTCTTTGCGGTGCGTCCCCACGCCCTCGAAGTCTATCTCGGCTTGGCGCTCCTCGCTCCCGCGGCCATTGCCGGCGCTGCCCTCTTCCGGCTGGCGCGATCGCCGGACCTGCGCCTGTCTGCAGCGGCCTGGTATGCGGGAGCGGCGGCCATCGGTCCGCTGCTCGCCCTCGTGGCTGCCTATTGGCGGGTCGCGGCCTTGGAGCGGAGCCTGTCCTTCGCCTTGATCGCCGGCGGGGTTGCCCTCGCCTTCGTGGCGGTTGTCCGCTGGCTCTGGCGACAGGACGCCACGGACAGCGCTCCGATCCGGCTGGCCCTCGGGGCCGCCGCTTCGGCTGCCTTGGCGGCCCTCTCCCTCGGCCTGACCTTCGCCCTCGACAAGGGAATGCTGACGGTGGCCTTCGCCCTGACGGCCCTGGGCACGGCCTGGGTCGCCGAGAGAGCAGCCCTGCCCGCCCTGCGCTACGCGGTCGGCGCCATCGGCCTGATCGTTCTGGGGCGCCTGATCGGCAACCCGACCATTGTGGAGGGCAACCCCGGACCGATCCTGATCAACTGGCTCCTCTGGGGCTATGGCGTTCCAGCAGTAGCGTTTCTCGCCGCGAGCCGGCTCCTGGAGCGATCCGGGCGGGACAGAATCGTCCAGCTGACCGAGAGCCTGGGGCTCGTCTTTGCAGCCTTCCTGGTCTTCTTCGAGATCCGGCACGCCCTTCACGCCGGCAACCCGCTGGCTCAGGATTTCAGCCTCCTGGAGGCGGGCCTGCTGGCGACGGAGAGCCTCGTCTTCGCCATTCTCCTGACGCGCCTCGACCTCAGGCGCGGGGATCCGGTCTATCGCTGGGGCTCGCTGATCTTCAAGATCGCCTCCCTGGCGCTCTGCGCCGGCGGTCTCCTTCTGGTCGAGAACCCGCTCCTGACAGATGATACCATCCTGGGCGGGCTGCTCTTCAATGCCCTGATCCCGGCCTATCTGCTGCCTTGCCTGCTGGCCGCCGGACTGGCCCTGGTGGAGCGGCGGGCAAGGCCGCGCCTCTACAGCCTGTCCTCGGCCGTCTTGAGCCTGCTCCTGTTCTCCGCTTATGTCGGGTTCGAGATCAGACGGATTGCCGCAGGACCCGAGCTGGCGTTCTGGCGCGGCTTCGCCCAGGGCGAGCAATGGAGCTACTCGGTCGCCCTGCTGGTCACGGGCATCCTGCTTCTCGGCCTGGGGCTGGTCCGCGACAACCGCTTTGCCCGCTTGGCTTCCGCGGCGTATCTCGTGCTGGCGGTGCTCAAGGTGTTCATCGTCGACCTTGCCAATCTGGAGGGCGTCATGCGCGCCCTGTCGTTTATTGGCCTCGGCCTTGTTCTCATCGGCATCGGTCTCGTCTATCAGAGACTCCTCGCCCATCGACCCAGCAATGCCGCAATCCCATCGTGACATTGCCGGCGCATCGTGCGGAGAAGCGGACCCAGTTTTTCCGAACCATACGATGCGCTATGCAAACAAGGGGGCATCGGATAAGCCCCAGAAGTGCATTCCACTTTTGGGTCCGATGCCCTGGACCAGAGATCTGACGGATAGCCGCATGACCGATACCGCCTCCATTAAGACCCTCCCCTTCGAGAAGGCCCTGGCCGAGCTCGAGGAGATCGTGCGGCGCCTCGAGCGCGGCGACGTGCCTCTCGAGGATTCGATTGCGATCTACGAGCGCGGCGAGGCCCTGAAGAAGCATTGCGAGCAATTGCTGAAGAAGGCCGAAGCCAGGATCGAGAAGATCACCATCGGACCGGACGGAGCCGCGTCGGGCACGGCTCCGCTGGATGTAGAAGGGTGATCCGGCGAGGCAGATTCCAGAAATTCATAGCCAACCAGCCGGGCCTTGTGCAATAGAGTTGCCTCAAGGCCTGATTCCCTGAACACAGAGTTCGTGCTCAAGGAATGAGTCTCCTCGTGGGACGATTAGTCCACCGGCAGAACACGGCTATGATATTCAGCCGTCGATCTACACCCAGTCATCATGATTGCATCCATTCAGCTTAGCAAAAAAATCATTCTCAGTCAGAAACTCGATGTAATCGGGCATGGGTTCATCGTCGCGCTGCCGGTTGCCATGGCCCTGGCCAACCGCTCGTCTCCCCTTTTCCTCTCTTGCGCGGCTGTTTTCATGGCGGCTGCTTATTTCGTGTCCGGGAACGGCGCTTCTTTTCTGTCGCCCCTGAGACGAATGCACACGGGCGCTTTCATCGGGCTCGTTGGCGCCGTTGCGTATGCCCTCCTCTCGTTGATGTGGACCATCAGGCCGGAGGCCGCCTTTCTCGCGCTGGGAGAAGCGGTCATCCCGATCTTCGCAAGCGCTGTCCTGATCCTAAGATGGCGGATGGCACCGCCACCCGGCTGGCTGTTCAAAGCTCTCGCCAAAGCGATGCTGGTCGCCGCAGGGCTGATTGCCTTTGAGCTCCTTCTCGACTCCCCGCTGAGGCAGGCCTACGGCGGGAGGCTTGGGTCCTATGTTCACAACAGGCCGGTCGTCACGCTCCTCCTGCTCCTTTGGCCTGTTCTGTCATGGGCTTTGCTCTGCAACAGGAAAAAGCTGGCTCTTATCCTGCTGTCGGCGATGACGCTCCTGACTGCCATCTCTGCCAGCGAAGCGGCGAAGCTCGGGCTTGTGGCTGCGGCAGGCACGCTGATGTTGGTTTATTTCTTTCAAGAACGGATCGGCCGCATCTTGATCGTCGGACTTCTCGGCTTCATCTGGATCCAGCCCGTATTCGGCGATCTCGTAGCAAACCTGACACCCCCGCGCCTGATCGAACTGACCAAGGCAGGGCATTCCAAAGAACGGATCGAGATCTGGCAGGCATTCGGCGCGGTGGCTCGAAAACATCCTGCTTTCGGAACGGGATTTGCGTCGACGGCCGCCATGAAAGACCATCCCGTCATGAAGGAGGTCGAGCGTGGCCTCCGACGCCCTCTGAGAACCGGGCATCCTCACAATGCCTACCTTCAAGTCTGGGTAGAGCTGGGTGTGCCGGGAGCACTCATCCTGTCCTGGTTCACCTTCTGGGGGATGAGACGCCTTTCAGAACAGCCCGTCAGCACGCGTCGCATGGGGCTCAGCGCGCTCATGTGCGCGAGCGCGATCGCGCTTGTCAGCCATGGAGCGTGGCAGGGCTGGTGGATCGCGGCTCTCGCTCTCGTGGCCGCCCTCTTCAGCATCCGCCAGAACGGCTCCGAACAGGAAGAGGAATCGGTCCTCGACCGCTCAGAAGCGCACCTGACGCCAGACCGATCGGTGACGGGACTGACCGCCTCGGGATAGTGCAACGTCGGTGGATCACCTGCTGCGAGGTCAATGGCCGCAGGACCGTACCCGAACCTGGTTGCAGGCTGGGTGAACCCCGAGCCGGCAAAGGATTCAAGTCTTGCCGGGCCCGGACCTCCCCGGCCGCGAGTTGCTTTTGAAGCGAAGCAACCGCATATGTCACTCGGGCGGTGATGGAGTTTCCCAGAACCGATAGGCCTCGTCCCGGTTCGGGATACAGGACAGTCTTTCTGGCATCCATCTCCTGATGGTTTGTTTCCTACCCTTGCGGCGCTTCCAGGCTGGGGCTCCCGGTGAAGGAAACCGTGCATTCTGGTGACCACGTGAGCGCAACGCATACACCCCTCCTCGACACCATCAAGACCCCGGACGATCTGCGCCGGTTGCCAGAGAGCCAGCTCCGCCAGGTGGCGGATGAGCTGCGGACGGAAACGATCAGCGCGGTCTCGGTCACGGGCGGCCACCTTGGGGCTGGACTGGGTGTGGTCGAGCTGACAGTCGCCCTGCACTACGTCTTCGACACCCCCGGCGACCGGCTGATCTGGGACGTGGGCCACCAGGCCTATCCTCACAAGATCCTCACCGGCCGCCGCGACCGGATCCGCACCCTGCGCCAGGCGGATGGCCTTTCGGGCTTCACCAAGCGCCAGGAGAGCGAATACGACCCCTTCGGCGCCGCCCATTCCTCCACGTCGATCTCGGCAGGCCTCGGGATGGCCGTGGCGCGGGATCTGGAGGGCAGGAACAACAATGTGATCGCCGTCATCGGAGACGGCGCCATGTCGGCCGGCATGGCCTATGAGGCCATGAACAATGCCGGCGCCATGCATTCGCGCCTCATCGTCATCCTCAACGACAACGACATGTCCATCGCGCCGCCCACCGGCGCCATGTCGTCCTATCTCGCCCGCCTCGTCTCCGGCGGCGCCTATCGGGGCCTGCGCGAGACCGCCAAGCAATTGGCCAAGAAGCTGCCGAAATTCATCTACGAGAAGGCACAGCGCGCTGAGGAATTCGCCCGCGGATTCTGGACCGGCGGCACCATGTTCGAGGAGTTGGGCTTCTACTACGTGGGCCCCATCGACGGGCACAACCTCGACCACCTGCTGCCGATCCTGAAGAACGTCCGCGACTCCGAGACCGGCCCGATCCTCGTCCATGTGGTGACGAAGAAGGGCAAGGGCTACGCGCCGGCGGAAGAGGCGGCCGACAAGTATCATGGCGTCGTCACCTTCGACGTGGTGACGGGCGCGCAGACCAAGGCCAAAGCCAATGCCCCCGCCTACACCAAGGTCTTCGGCGAGAGTCTTGCGAAGGAAGCGGCGAGGGACGACAAGATCGTCGCCGTCACGGCCGCCATGCCGACCGGCACGGGCATCGATCACTTCGGCAAGGAATTCCCCACCCGCACCTTCGACGTGGGCATCGCCGAGCAGCATGCGGTGACGTTCGCGGCGGGCATGGCCACGGAGGGGTACAAGCCGTTCTGCGCGATCTATTCCACCTTCATGCAGCGTGCCTACGACCAGGTGGTGCATGACGTGGCGATCCAGAACCTGCCCGTGCGCTTCGCCCTCGACCGGGCGGGCCTCGTGGGTGCGGACGGGCCGACCCACGCAGGCTCCTTTGATGTCGCCTATCTCGGCTGCCTGCCCAACATGGTGGTGATGGCGGCGGCCGATGAGGCCGAACTCGTCCACATGGTGGCCACCGCCGCGGCCTACGATTCAGGCCCCATCGCCTTCCGTTATCCGCGCGGCGAGGGCGTGGGCGTCGACATGCCTGAGCAGGGCGTGCCGCTGGTTATAGGCCGGGGCCGTGTGGTGAAGGAGGGCAGCCGCATCGCCATCCTGTCCCTCGGCACCCGTCTTTCTGAGGCCCTGAAGGCCGCCGAGGAGCTTGAAGCGCGTGGCCTTTCCACCACCGTGGCCGATGCCCGCTTCGCCAAGCCCCTCGACGAGGAGTTGATCCTGCGGCTGGCGCGCGACCACGAGGTGCTGATCACCATCGAGGAAGGCTCCGTCGGCGGCTTCGGCTCCTATGTGCTGCAGCTGCTCGCGGACAAAGGTGCCCTGGACCGCGGCACCCTGAAGGTGCGCTCCATGGTCCTGCCCGACGTCTATCTCGACCAGGACAAGCCGGAGCGCATGTACGCCAAGGCCGGGCTCGATGCAGCGAGCATCGTGACGAAGGTGTTCGAGGCACTTGGGCAGGAAGAAACCCGCAAGGTCAGGGCTTGAGCACTCGCCGTGTCATGGCCGGGCTTGTCCCGGCCATCCCGATGCTGTGAAGCTCAGCGCTTCATGCAACCGGGATCACCGGCACGAGGCCGGTGATGACGGAGAGAGTGGCATTCCTGACTAAATCGTCAGCGTCCCGGCCTTTGCGGCCGCGTAGCGCTCGCCGATCCGGCTCCAGTCGAGCACGTTCCACCATGCCTTCAGGTAGTCCGGCCGGCGGTTCTGGTATTTAAGATAATAGGCGTGCTCCCACACGTCGTTGCCCATCAGGACCCGCTGCCCGTCCATGAGGGGCGTGTCCTGGTTGGGCTTGGCCACCAGGCCGAGCTTGCCGTCGCGGGCGACGGTCACGAAAACCCAGCCCGAACCGAACTGTCGCGTTCCGGCGGCATTGAAATCCTCCTGGAACTTCACGAAGCCGCCGAGATCCCTGTCGATGGCGCTCTTGAGCTCTCCCGAGGGTTCGCCGCCCGATCCGCCCATGATCTGCCAGAACATGGTGTGGTTGGCGTGGCCGCCGCCGTTGTTGCGCACGGCCGTTCGAATCGACTCGGGCAGCTCGCCGAGCTTCGCCAGCATCTCGTGCAGCGGCATCTTGGCCGCCTCGGCATTCTGGGACAGCGCCGTGTTGAGGTTGGTCACATAGGCGGCATGGTGCCTGCCATGATGAAGCTCCATGGTCTGCGCGTCGATATGCGGCTCGTTCTTGGCGGGCGCATAGGGCAAGGGATCGAGCTTGAACGGACCCGACGGGGCTTGCGCCCAGGCGCGGGACGCGACACAGCTGACGCCGAGAGCGGCAGCTCCGATGATAAGGTTGCGACGACTGATGACTGGCATGTTTCCTCCGATGCACCTTGATTCAGGAGCCAAGCTGAGCTGTTTCCCCAGCGATACGCCTAAGCAGATAGAGAGGGTTGCGCCGTGACAAAGCGCACATTTTCGTTATGACCCGCAAACGCGCCGATGTGGTTCTGGTCGAGCGCGGCTTCTTCGCGAGCCGCGCCCGGGCCCAGGAGGCGATTTCCGCCGGCCTCGTCACCGTGAACGGCGCCGTCGTCCGCAAGGCATCCGATTCGGTGCCGGAAGAGGCGGTGATCACGGCCGAGCAGCCGCATCCTTACGTCTCCCGCGGCGGCGTGAAGCTCGCAGCCGCCCTCGACCTCTTCCAGATCGATCCGAAGGACAAGGTCTGCCTCGATGTCGGCGCCTCCACCGGAGGCTTCACGGAGGTGCTGCTGAACCGGGGCGCGGCCCATGTCTATGCGGTGGATGTCGGTCACGGCCAGTTGCACCCCACCATCGCCGGCCATGCGCGCGTGACCAATCTGGAAGGGACGGATGCCCGGTCGCTGAGTGCGGATCTGATTCCGCAGAAGGCGGATCTTCTCGTGTCGGATGTGAGCTTCATCTCGCTCAAGCTGGTGCTGCCGGCTGCCGTCGCCCTGCTGAAACCACGGGCCGAGCTGGCTGTTCTCGTGAAGCCGCAATTCGAAGCCGGGCGCGATCACGTGAAGAAGGGAATCGTGCGCGATGGGGCCGTGCATCGCGCCGTGTGCGAGGATATGAGAGCCTTCGTGTCTTCCCTCGGCTTCGAGGTCATGGGGCTCATCCCCTCGCCCATCGAGGGCGGGGATGGAAATCGCGAGTTTTTGTTGGGAGCCCGCATTGGCTGAACAGGTCATCATCAGGCGCCTCGGCGCGAAAGCCGACGGGATTGCGGAGAGCGCCTCCGACTCCCTCTTCGTGCCGAAGGTGCTGCCAGGCGAGACCGTCACGGTCGAGCGCGACGGATCGCATGCGCGTCTCGTCAGCGTCGACGTTCCGTCGCCCGAGCGCGAGACGCCGTTCTGCCCGTATTTCGATGTCTGCGGCGGCTGCGCCACGCAGCACATGAAGCACGGCTTCTATCGGACGTGGAAGCAGGAGATCCTCGCCCATACCTTAAGCCAAGCGCGGATCGAGGCGCCCATCGAGCCGCTCGTCGACGCCCATGGCGAGGGCCGGCGACGGGTAACGCTGCACGTGCGCTTTCCCGATCGCGCCATGCATGTGGGCTACATGGCTCCCCGCAGCCACCAGATCGTCGAGATCGCCTTCTGCCCCATCGCGGCGCCCGGCCTGAAGGAAGGGGCGCCAGGGATCGCGCGCGCCATCGGCGAGCACCTGAAGGCCGCCCGCAAGCCGCTCGACATTCAGATCACGCAGACGCAGACCGGCTTCGACGTGGATGTGC
This sequence comes from Microvirga sp. jy35, assembly GCF_056148915.1. Taxonomy (NCBI): domain Bacteria; kingdom Pseudomonadati; phylum Pseudomonadota; class Alphaproteobacteria; order Hyphomicrobiales; family Methylobacteriaceae; genus Microvirga; species Microvirga sp. jy35. The sequence continues at coordinate 130,845 of NZ_JBWBEW010000013.1, forward strand.
GCGGGCATGGTCCCATGAAGGACGCGGAGCGCCTGAGCCTCATCGATCTCGCGGCCCGGCTCGATCTCTCGCGCCTGTCGATCCACGGCGATGTGGTCGTGGAGCGCCGTCCGCCCGCGATCCTCATGGGCCGCGCCTCCGTGGTTCCGCCAGCCGGCTCGTTCCTGCAGGCGACGCGACTCGGCGAGGAGGTGCTCGCCGGCCTGGTCACGGAAGCCTGCGCGAAAGCCAAGCGCGTGGCCGATCTGTTCGCCGGATCGGGACCCTTCTCCCTGCGGCTTGCGGAAAAGTCCGAGGTTCATGCGGTCGAGTTCGACAAGGGCTCGACGGCGGCTCTCGACAAGGCGTTCCGCGCGACGCCGGGTCTTCGTCGGATCTCGACCGAGGCCCGCGATCTCTTCCGCCGTCCCCTGCTCACGCCGGAACTGAACGCCTTTGACGCGGTGGTGCTCGATCCGCCCCGCGCGGGTGCCGAGGCACAGGTGAAGCAGATCGCCGTGTCGAAAGTGCCGCTCGTGGTGAGCGTCTCCTGCGATCCCGCCACCTTCGCCCGCGACGCATCCATCCTGATGGCTGGCGGCTACCGCCTGGAGCGCGTCGTCCCGGTGGACCAGTTCAAGCACTCGCCGCACCTGGAAGTCGTCGGCATTCTGCGAAAAGACGTAGTGAAGAAGCGGCGGTGAGCGCGCTTCCCTCCCCCTTGCGGGGAGGGAAAGGCGCGACTAAAACAAGCTCCCCTGCTCGTCCTCGTCGCTGGAGAGCGGCTTCTTGGCCTTGGGCTTCTTCTCCGGCACGGGGGCCGGCTCCAGCTTTGCCAGCGGCTCCATCAGGCTGGCATCGTCGTTCTCGACCTTGTTCACGCGGCTCGAGACCGGCACCATGTCGAGCCACTCGTCCGGGCATGGCCGCACGAGGCGCATCACGTCGGCGCGCTCGTCCCGCACGTCCAGCCAGCCGGCGATGTCGTCGGGCGACAGGATCACCGGCATGCGGTCGTGCACGGCGGACAGCGTGCCGTTGGCATCCGTGGTGACGATGGCAGCCGTGTCGATCTCGCCGCCATCCGGGCTGCTGTAGGTCTCCCACAGGCCTGCCAGCGGCATCGGCCCGCGGGTGCGCGGGCGGATCAGGAAAGGTGTTTTCTCTTTCCCCTCCCGCCGCCATTCATAGAAGCCGTCTGCGAGGAAGATGCAGCGCCGGCGCTTCAGGGCCGCCTTGAAGGTTGGCTTCGTCTGCAGGGTTTCGCCGCGGGCGTTGATGACCAGCGGAAAGTCCTTCGGGTCCTTCACCCAGGAGGGCAGGAAGCCCCAGCGCACCAGCATGAAATGCCGCTCGCCCCGATCCTCCAGCACGACGGGCACGGGCTGCGTGGGAGCCACGTTGTAGCGCGGAGGAAAGTTCGGCTGCTCCGAGTAGCCGTAGAACTCCCGGTAGGTTTCTGGGGCCAAGCTGATGGAATAGCGCCCGCACATGACTTGCCTCCCCCTCTGCTCACTGACCACTGTCATTCCGGGGCCGCGCAGCGGAGCCCGAAATCCATAAACACGACGTTTCAATAAGTGCGAGTAGCATTACACCTGATTCTGCAGCGTCAGCGGTTATGGATTCCAGGCTCGCACTAGAGGTGCGCCCCGGAATGACAATGGTGCCGCATCACAGCCACCGCTTCCAGCGGAAGTACAGATAGGGCAGCGCAGCGGCGAGGATCATGAGGGTGATGGCCCAGGCATAACCGAAGTCCCATTCGAGCTCGGGCATGAATTTGAAGTTCATGCCGTAGAGCGATGAAACCAGGGTCGGCGGCAGGAAGATCACCGACATGACCGAGAAGATCTTGATGATGTCGTTCTGCTCGATGGTGACGAGGCCGAGCGTCGCATCGAGCAGGAACTGGATCTTGTTGGACAAAAACGTCGCGTGCTCCTCGATGGACTGCACGTCGCGCAGGGCCGTGCGCCATTCCGCCTGATAGCCCGCCGTCTTCTGCGGCCGGGGCATGCTGGCAGACAAGAACAGCAGCATGCGCTCCACCGACACCATGCTCTCGCGCACATTGGAGATGATGTCGCCCTTGCGGCCAATGGATTTCAGGGCGGCCCGGTAGGATGCGGCGCGCTTGGCCCCCTGCCGCTCGTTCTCGAAGATCGCCTGGGACAGGCGATCGATGCGCGAGCCGACCGTGCCGAGAATTTCGGCCGCGCGGTCGATAATGGTCTCGACCAAGCCGTCGAGCACGGCCTCCGGCTGATGCCGGCACCCGCCGGGCTTGCCCGCACGGGCCATGAACATGCTGAAGGAGCGCGGCTCCCCGTAGCGTACGGTCACGAGCGCCCGCTCGGTGAGGATGAACGACACGTCGATGAGCTTGGGCGTATCCGTCTCGGAGCTGCACAGGACGCGCACCGTCATGTAGCGCGCATTGTTCTGGTGGTAGAGGATCTCGGACGGCTCGATATCGGCCATCTCCTCCCGGGTCGGGATCTCGATGCTGAGATGAGCCTCGACGAGCTTGTCCTCCTCGCGTGTCGGCTCGATCAGGTCGATCCACAGGGCATCGTCAGGAATGGGGGTTCCCGGCGGCAGGACGTAACGGTCCAGGGACTGACCGGCAGGTCCCGTCGCCTGCGCAGGCCTGTGGATCAAAATCATGCGCGTTCTTGCCCCTTCACGACCGCTCTTTTCCCCTCCCCCTTGTGGGGAGGGCCAGGGTGGGGGTGCCGGCGCCACACCTTGATAGGCTATCGCTCACACCCCCACCTCCAACTCCTCCCCACAAGGGGAGGAGAGTCTGTAAACGCTAGAATAACAGTGAATAGTAAATCTCAACCCAAGGATGACAGAGGCGGCGTGTCGTCCGGCACGAAGAAGTCCGGCGCGAGGGGCTGTGTCGGATCGACCCGGTACTTCTCGAAGTCGGTCACGCCCTCCCCGTGCAGGAAGACATCGTCGATGAGGAAATGGCCAGAGAAGCTTTTCGAGGGCTTCTGGAAGATCGCATAGGCTGCGTCCGACAGAATTTCCGGCGTGCGGCTGGCCTGCACGAGGGCATCTCCGCCGAGCAGGTTCTTGACGGCAGCGGTCGCAATGGTGGTGCGCGGCCAGAGCGCGTTGACGGCGATGCCCCGGCCCCGCAGCTCACCCGCAAGCCCCAGCACGCAGAGGCTCATGCCGTATTTCGCCATGCTGTAGGCCAGATGCGGGGCGAACCACTTCTCGCTCATGTCCAGCGGCGGCGAGAGCATGAGGATATGCGGGTTCTCGGCCTTTTCCAGATGCGGGATGGCGTATTTCGACACCATGTAGGTGCCTCGCGTGTTGATCTGATGCATCAGATCGAAGCGCTTCATGTCCGTGTGCGGCGTCGGCGTGAGGCTGATGGCGCTCGCATTGTTGACCACGATGTCGAGGCCGCCGAAGGTCTCGACGGTTTTCGCAATCGCGCCCTTCACCGCCTCCTCGTCGCGCACGTCGACCACCAGCGGCAGCGCCTTGCCGCCAGTCGCTTGGATCTCCTCCGCGGCCGTGTAGATCGTGCCCGGCAGCTTCGGATGCGGCTCGGCGGTCTTGGCCGCGATGACCACGTTCGCGCCGTCCTTAGCTGCGCGCAGGCCAATGGCGAGCCCGATACCCCGCGAGGCGCCGGTGATGAAGAGGGTTTTTCCGTTGAGGCTCATGGGATCAGCTCGCGAGTGCCAGGGTTGCGTCCTGCAGGAAGCCTGCACCGCTCATCACCGTTTCCTCAAGGCCTTTCGCGCCCACCGCGATGTTCTCGGCGAAGAAGCGGCAGAGCGCGATCCGGCCGGCATGGGCCGGATCCGTGTCGCCGCCGGCAGCCTGCGCATTCGCCGCAAGCGCCATCTCGGCAAGGGCGGCCCCGCCCTGCGCGAGAGCGAAGAGCCGCAAGTACGGCGTTGCGCCGGCAAGCGCCTCTCCCTGCGCGTTCGACGACAGAGATTGCAGCAGGTGGCTCGTCGCCCGGTCGAGGCTCTCAATGGCATCACGCAGGCGCGGCGCGGTCGCGCCGAAAGCGGGCGAGCTCTCCTTGAGAAGGCGCGCGACCGTGGCCCGCATGGCGGCGATCTGCGCCCGCACCGTCTCGCCGCCGGAGAGCGGCAGCTTGCGGGTGACGAGATCGATGGCCTGGATGCCGTTGGTGCCCTCGTAGATCGGCGCGATCCGCGCATCGCGGAAATGCTGCGCCGCGCCGGTCTCCTCGATGAAGCCCATGCCGCCATGGACCTGCACGCCGATGGACGCGACCTCCATGCCGATATCGGTGGAGAATGCCTTCGCGACCGGGGTCAGCAGGGAGGCACGCTCGTGCGCCTTCTTTCGTCGCGCAGGATCTTGTTCGAGATGCGCGCGGTCGATGGCTTCCGCGGTCATGTAGCAGATGGCGCGCGCCGCGGCGGTGAGCGCCTTCATGGTCAGCAGGTTGCGCTGCACGTCCGGATGCACGGCAATCGGGCTCATGCCTTCCGCAGCCCCGATGGCGCGGCCCTGCCTGCGCTCGTTGGCATAGCCGAGGGCCTGCTGATAGGCGCGCTCGGCGATGGCCACGCCCTGCAGGCCCACCGCGAGGCGGGCGTTGTTCATCATCGTGAACATGCAGGCGAGGCCGCGATTCTCCTCGCCGACGAGCCAGCCGACGGCGCCGCCGTTGTCGCCGAAGATCATCGTGCAGGTGGGCGAGGCATGGATGCCGAGCTTGTGCTCGATCCCATTACAGCGCACGTCGTTGCGAGTGCCGTCGGGGAGAAACTTCGGCACGAGGAACAGGGAGATGCCGCGGGTGCCGGCGGGTGCGTCCGGCAGACGCGCGAGCACGAGGTGGATGATGTTGTCGGTGAGGTCGTGCTCGCCATAGGTGATGAAGATCTTCTGGCCCGTGACCCTGTAGGTGCCGTCACCCACCGGCTCGGCGCGGGAGCGCAGGGCCGCGAGATCGGAGCCCGCGTGAGGCTCCGTGAGGTTCATGGTGGCGGTCCATTCGCCGGAAACGAGCTTTTCGAGATACCGGCTCTTGAGATCCTCCGTACCATGCTGGACCAGCGCCTCGATGGCCCCCATGGTGAGCACGGGTCCGATGCCGAAGGCCATGGAGGCGGCATTCCACATCTCGACGCAAGCGGAATTCAGCAGGGTCGGCAGGCCCTGGCCGCCGTATTCCACCGGGCCGGGGAGCGCGTTCCATCCGGCCTCCGTCCAGCCCTTGTAGGCCTCCTTCCAGCCTGGAGCGGTGGTGACGACGCCGTCCTTGAGGACCACGCCGTGCTTGTCGCCTTCGCGGTTGAGGGGTGCGATCACGTCATTGGCGAAGCGGCCCGCCTCCTCCAGGATGGTCTCGGCCAAGTCCGTGGAGAGGTCGCCGTAGACGCCGTCCGCCACGGCGCGGTCGAGGCCTGCCACATGCCGCATGGTGAAGACGATGTCGGGGACGGGCGCGCTGTAGGTCATGGGCGGTTCCTCTTAAGCGTATAGGCTTTTCATATTGACGCGTGTTCTCGCGCCGTTAAACCCGCCCGGCAAGGGGATTTTCCCAACGGGCAAGGAATAGTTTAGACGTGAACGATCTTGGGTCAATGCGCCAAACGGAGCGTCTGACGTCCGATGAGGCCGGCCTTGCCCGCGCGGCGGAGATCCTGCGCCGTGGCGGCCTCGTAGCCTTCCCGACGGAGACGGTCTACGGCCTCGGGGCCGACGCCACGGATGCGCAAGCGGTCGCCGGCATCTACGCCGCCAAGGAGCGCCCGAGCTTCAACCCGCTGATCTCCCACCTGGACAGCTTCGAATCCGCTCAGAGGCAGGGCCTCTTCGACAGGACGGCCCGGCGTCTTGCCGAGGCCTTCTGGCCCGGTCCCCTTACCCTGGTCGTGCCGGTGGCGCCCGGCTGCACCATCTCCGACCTCGCCCGCGCCGGTCTCGACAGCGTCGGTCTGCGCGTGCCGGCTCACCCGCTCGCCCATGCGCTCCTGCAGACGACAGGCCGCCCGGTCGCGGCGCCCTCCGCCAACCGCTCGGGGCGCGTGAGCCCTACCGATGCGGATCATGTGCTGGGCGATCTCAATGGAAGGATCGATGCGGTGCTCGACGGTGGAGTGTCCCAGGTGGGCGTCGAGTCGACCATCGTGGCATGCCTCGGCGGTGCGCCTCGCCTGCTCCGCCCGGGCGGCGTGCCGCGGGAAGCCATCGAGGCGCTGATCGGCATGCAGCTTGAGGCCGGACCGGAAGGCGGCCCGAGCCCCCTGGCTCCCGGCATGCTCGCCTCCCATTATGCACCGCGGGCGCAGGTGCGCCTGAATGCGGAGTGCATCGAGGCCGGTGAAGCCGTCATGCTGTTCGGCCACGAGACTCCGAAGGGCGCGGATGCAGCGCGCATCACCCTGAACCTCAGCAAAAACGGCGACCTCGTGGAGGCCGCCGCTCGTCTGTTTTCCTATCTGAGGCAGCTCGACGCCTCGGGAGCCGCGACCATTGCGGTGAGCCCGATCCCGGAGACGGGCTTGGGCGAAGCCATCAACGACCGCCTGAGGCGCGCCGCGGCGGAGCGGTAACTGCTCCGTACGATTGATCGAACCACACCGTGTCATCACCGGCCTTGTGCCGGTGATCCCGATGCGAGAGGCGCAGCGCTCTTCCAATCGAGATGGCCGGGACGAGCCCGGCCATGACGTAAGGTATTTTCTTACTTCGCCGCGAGCTTGGCGGCGATCTGGGCCACGTGCCGGCCCTGGAAGCGGGCGCCGTCGAGATCGATCTCGGTCGGCTGGCGCGAGCCGTCGCCGCCGGCGATCGTGGAGGCGCCGTAGGGCGAGCCGCCGCGGATCTGGTCGACTCCCGACTGACCGGCGAAGGAATAGGGCAGACCCACGATCACCATGCCGTGGTGCAGGAGCACCGGCAGCGTGGTGAGGATGGTGGCTTCCTGGCCGCCGTGCTGGGTGGCTGTCGAGGTGAAGACCGATCCGACCTTGCCGATCAGCTTGCCCTGCGCCCAGAGAGCGCCTGTCTGGTCGAGGAAGTTCTTCATCTGCGCCGTCATGGTGCCGTAGCGGGTCGGCGTGCCGAAGATGATGGCGTCGTATTCCGGCAGTTCCTCGACGGTCGCAACCGGAGCCTTCTGGTCGGTCTTGTAGTGGGCGGCCTGAGCCACCGACTCGGGCACGAGCTCGGGCACGCGCTTCACGACGACCTCGGCGCCGGCCTCGCGGGCGCCTTCGGCAGCGGCATAGGCCATCTGCTCGATGTGCCCCCAGGACGAATAATACAGAACCAGAACCTTGGTCATGTGAACTCCAATTGGTTTGATTGAGACGCAGGCCAGCCGTTACCCAGCCACTCTTCACGAGAGACCAGAGCTGCACTGCCCTGCGGGTGTTGGACATCCAAGAGGATAAGCTTTCTCCCCTGCAAAACCAGTGCTAGATATGCAGGGCCTCTCTTGCGTGAATGCAAACCCATGTCCAAGCAGCAGCATCTCGAATGGGACGACTTCCGGCTCGTGAAGATCATCGCCGAAGCCAATGGACTGGCCGGCGCGGCCGAACGCCTTGGAGTCAACCACTCGACGGTCTTCCGGCGTCTCGGCCAGATGGAGGAGAACCTCGGGGTCAAGCTCTTCGAGCGGCACCGGACCGGCTATGTGCTGACGACGGCCGGCGAGGAAATGACGGCGCTGGCCGAGCAGATGGAAGAGAACGTCACGGCGTTCACCCGCAAGCTCGCCGGCCAGGCCGTCGCGCCTGCCGGTGAATTGCGCGTCACCACCAACGACACCCTGCTCGTCCACCTGCTGACGCCGATCTTCGCCCGCTTCATCACGGCCTGCCCGGAGATGCGGCTCGACGTGGTTCTCGCCAATCAGGCGCTCAACCTCTCGAAGCGCGATGCGGATGTGGCGATCCGCGCCACGGACGACCCGCCCGAGACCCTGGTCGGGCGGCGGGTCGCGACCATCGCCTGGGCGATCTATGGCAGGAAGGCGGACTTTCCCGATGTGCAGGGACCGGAAGACGTCACCCTGGCCGATCTCTTCGACCGGCACTGGGTCGCGCTAGGGGACAACCTGGCGACCCTGAAGGTCGCCCGCTTCGTGCGCGAGCACGTGGCGCCTGAGAACATCGTCTACAAGGTCAATACGGTGCTCGGCCTCTCGGAGGCGGTCGAGGCCGGGACCGGCATCGGCCCCCTTCCCTGCTTCATTGCCGATCCCAGCCCCACTCTCGTGCGGCTGTCGGACGTCAACGCGGATTTCGCCGCGGGCCTGTGGCTCCTCACCCATCCGGACCTGCGCCAGTCCGCCCGGGTGCGCGCCTTCATGGACTTCATGGCCGCCGAGATCGCCAAGCAGAAGAAGCGGATCGAGGGGACCGGAGCGAAAACCGCGCTGCTCAGCGAAGCGGGCTAGTGGATCGAATCTAACGCTTGGTGCCCACGCCTGACGGCGGCGATGATTTCATCCGGATCAGCCGTCCAGGTGA